>JBBSGJ010000093.1:0-9173 GCA_038254195.1 Solirubrobacterales bacterium | reverse complement strand
CGAGCTTCGCGGCGGGCTCAGATGCCGCTCGGCCGGGTTCGACCGGCCAAACAGCTAGCGCTCCCACGATCGACGCTACGGCCATCGCGGCGAGCGCTCCACGTCTGGGGGCCGTCGACCTCGGGCCGCGGCGCGTCATGCTCGCAGTCGGCCCCAGCAGCGTGGCATCACTTCAAGGTTATTCGCCCTGACGCGCGGCCGCGCCCGTGAACGAGGGCGACAGCGTTCAGCAGCTGTGATAGATTGAGCCGGTTCGTAACGTCGAGCGGGGTAGTAGGTCCACGAGTACTTGAGCGGAGGTGGTCGCTGATGCAGGGACGGACACGACTTCTGACAATCGCGGTGCTGTCCCTGCTGGCAACCGCACTGGTTGGGGCGAGCTTGGCGTGGGCCTGCACCGCCCCCGACTACGGGACTCCTTCGTCACCGTCTCCGCCGCCCTCGCCCCCGGCATCGCCGTCACCAGCCGGAGGGGGCAGCGGCACAGCCCAGGGAACACCAGTTTTCACGGGCGGAGGCTCCTCGGGGTCTGCTGGCGCGACACCGAGCACGTCCGGCGCCGCGGGCGCCGTCACCGGCTCGACCAGCGGGGCCAGCCACGCTGGGACAGGTGCTCCCAGCCACGCGCCGCGCCGGGCGACCAGTCCCCGCCATCCCGATAGCGGAGCTTCCAGCTCCCGCCCCGTGGCAACGCGGCCTGCTGGGACGAGCGGGTCCGGAGCCCCACCGGCAGCCGTTTCCGCCCGCCCGGCCGCGACTCACGGCGCCTCCGCGCTGCACGCCCGTGAGAGTGGAGCTACCGCAGGCGTGACTCACGGCCCAGACGGACAGCCCGTCTTCTCCAGCTCGACGGCTCCCAAGGGCAAGGCGGCGGGTAAGAGGCATGCGACGCCGGCAGCTCGAGCGCATTCTCCGGCCCCATCGGCCCGCAGCGCCACCGGCGACCTGTGGAGCGGCGTTGCCTCCTCCCCGTCGAGGTCGTCGTTCGCAGCGACGGCAGCCCCGGCGTCCGCCGGAGCCGGTGGTGGCGTCGGCTCATCAGGGGTCCTGGTCGGAAGCGCGATCCTGGGACTCGGGCTCGTCGGTCTCTTGGGTGGCGCGTTCGTCGTCGGCGAGCAGCGGCGCCGGCGGGTCAAGGCGCGCGCAGGCAAGAGCTCGGGGACACCGACGTCTGAGAGGTAATGCGATCCCGGGACGGCACGCCGGAGGCGACGGCCGCCGAGCCTGGAACGGAATCGAGTGAAGCAGCGAGCCCCGGCGGCCAGCACCGGCCCCGGGGCTCGCTGCTGTTGCTGCTGGTTGGCGCCTCGCTGATTCTGGTCGCGATCGGCCTGGTGCTGCTCTCGGGGACGAACGATCGACCACCGACGCTCGCGCTTACCGGCCACGACGCGCCGATCAGCGCCGGAGCGCTGAACCTACGCGATATCAGCGCTTACAACTCGCCAACCCTGGTCCACAACCCGATGCAACGGGAGAACCTCGCGGTCGCCAGCAGAATCGATACGCCCTTCTTCTCCTGTGCCTTGAACGTCTCCCGCAATGGGGGGCGGAACTGGACGCAGACACCGGTCCCCGCGCCCAAGGGAGAGGAGGCGAAATGCTACGCGCCAGATCTCGCGTTCTCGGCCGACGGCACCCTGTACGTGGCGTTCGTCACGCTTAAGGGCCGGGGCAATGTCCCGCACGCCGAGTGGATCTCGACCTCACGCGATGGCGGCCGCACGCTGTCCAAGCCGATGAGGGTGCTCGGGCCGCTTGCCTTTCAGGTCCGCCTCGCGGCCGATCCGGCCAGGCCCCGGCGCCTGTACATGACCTGGCTGAAGGGCTCTTCCGTGGGGACGCTTCGGTTCAGCAACACGGGGAACCCGATCGAGGCGGCTCGATCAGACGACGGCGGCGCGACCTGGAGCCGGCCGGTGCGGGTGAGCAGCCCAGCACGCCAGCGGGTTGTCGCGCCCTCACCGGTGGTCGGCCCGAAAGGCGACCTCTACGTGCTCTACCTCGACTTGGGGGCGGACGATCTGGACTATTTCGGCGAGCACGGGGGCAGAGGCGGCCCCCGGTACCCCGGGCGCTTCACGCTCGTGCTCGCGCGCTCGGTCGACGGCGGATCGACCTGGGGTGAGTCGGTGGTCGACGACCACGTGGTCCCGACCCGGCGCTTCATCGTGTTCCTGCCCCCCTTCCCGTCGGTGGCGGTCGACCACAACGGTCGCGTGTACGCCGCCTTCCAAGACGGCCGCCTCGGCGATCCCGACGTGTGGCTGTGGTCGCTGGCGCGGGGAGCTTCGAGGTGGCAGGCAACGCGGGTCAACGACACCAACCCCCGCGACGGCACCGCCCAGTACCTCCCGAAGCTCTCGGTCGCCCAAGACGGACGCCTCGACGTGCTCTACTACGACCGTCGCGCGGACCCGCGGAACCTCATGAACGAGGTGTCGCTCCAGTCCTCCTTCGATCAGGGCAAGACCTTCACCTCGCATCTGACCCTCTCGAGCCGCGCGTTCGACTCGAGAATTGGCTTCGGCGCCAAGGAAGGGCTGCCGGATCTCGGCAGCCGGCTCGGGCTGATCTCCAGCGACCGCTCGGCAGTGGGGGTCTGGACCGACACCAGGGAGGGAACCCCGGCGACCCAGAAGCAGGATATCGCGGAGGCGGTTGCCACAGTGATCAGGCACCCGCGCCTTTCGGGCGCGGCGAAGGACGGCCTGCGCTACGGGGGCGTCGTGCTCGGACTCATCGGCCTGACGCTGCTCGGCTCGTGGGCGGCGGCGCGGCGTCATCCATCGCCAGCACTTCCTAACGGCACCGTGTAGTTCGCCGGCGCGGTTCGACCTCCGCTTACTGCCTTGCCGATATGCCCTCCGGCACTCCTCAGCAGCCCTTCTCGATCGAGATCGGGGCGCTCACCGTGAGCAGCTCCGAGCGCAGGCCGGTGACCACGTCGCCGCGGCGACGCACCTCGACGCACTGGGCGACGGGGGCGCCGGCGGCTTTCCAGGCCACCCGGGTGGTGCCGTCCAGCCCGGCGAGGGCGAAGCGGGTGGACGGGTCGATGCGCAGGACCTCCACGCGCCCGGACCGGCGCAGCCGGGCGACCAGACGCGCGCATCCCCCCGCGCAGCGTTCCACGAGGTCGCCCACCGCCCGCGCGTCACCGCGGGCCTCGGCGGTCACGAGGTCGTCGATCGCGCCGCGCTCGTCACCGTTGGCCGCGAGCACGCGCCCGACCGCGAGCGCGACCACGATCCCCGCCGCCGCCAGCGCGACGACGAGAGCCAGCCGTCCGGGCCTCACTCGCCCGAGAGCTCGAGGAAGCGCTCCACCGACGCCTCCTCGTGGGCGAGCCGCTCGGCCACGCCCCGCGCGCGCTCGGCGGCCAGCCCGATGAAGTCCTCCATGCAGCGCTCGGGGTCCTCGGGCAGGGGGTAGACGCGGGCGACGTCGGGAGGCTGGGCGCAGACGATCCCGAGCGGGGGACGGCCCTCGGCGAGGGTTCGCGCGCCGCAGACGGGGGCGACGAGGAGGCCCCGGTCGTGGGTCACGAGCGCGGTGGGCAGGAGCCGGGCGGCGGGCAGGGGGATGTCCAGGCGGACCGAGCTCACCACCTCGACGTCGGAGCGCGCGGCGGCCTCGAGCGGCTCGCGCCAGACGGCGAGGACGGTGTCCGCGGCCTCGAGCGCCTCGCGCAACGCGGTGACCTGCTCGAGGTAGAGGCGCTCGGCCTCCTCCCGGTCCTCCGCCCCGGCGAGGTCGAGCTCGCAGGGCACGCGCAGGAGGTCATCGGGCCCGACACGGTCGCCCTGCCCGAGTGCCCCGCGCGCGATGTAGGTGCGCAGGGAGGCGAGGTCGCGCCGCCCGTGGAAGACCACGGTGACCGTCCGCGAGACCGGCAGCCCGGCGACCCGCAGCGAGACGGCCGCGGAGGCCTCGTCGTCGAGCAGGGCGCGCCGGAGGAGGTCGTCGGCATCCGACATGCGGTCCGGAGGTATGTTCCCGGGCGTGAAGCTCATCTACAAGCCCTTCGGGATCGTCATGGGCCTGCTGAGCGGCCTCGTGGCCAAGCGGATCTTCGACTTCGTGTGGACGATGATCGACGACTCCGAGCCGCCCAAGGCGACCACCGAGCTCGCCCCGCTGCCCAAGGTCTTCGCCGCCGCCGCCGTCCAGGGGATCGTGTTCAAGACCGTCCGCGTCGCGGTGGACCGCGCCGGGGCGCGGGGCTTCGCGCACCTCACCGGCACGTGGCCGGGCCCGAAGTTGCCGGACCCCGAGTAGGCCGTCAACCGCCGCCGCCGCGCAGGAGGAAGCCGCGCTCGGCGAGGTCGCCCAGGGCGTCCTCGAAGGCGGGGAAGTCGCGGGCCTCGAGGAGGTCGAGGGGCCTCCCGTGCGGCCCGCGGGCCCGGGCCCACCGGCGCAGCACGGCGGCTCCGGCACGCTCCTCGGCCTCGGCGAGGAGATCGAGCAGGATTCCGAGCTCGGGGCGGTGGTCGAGCTGCCCGGAGAGCACGTCCAGCGGATCGGCGTCGAGCGCGCGGCACAGCTCGTCCTCGGAGAGCCCGAGGAGGTCCATGAGCCGGTGGGCGTGCCCGCTTCCGTTCAGAAGAGCTGGTTCTCCCCGGCGAAGACCTCGCTCACCGAGCCGTCGGTGAAGATCTGGCGGATGGAGTCTGTGAGCAGGTCCGCGCACGAGAGCACGCGGATGTTGTCCGGGGCGCCGGGGCGCAGGGGGATCGTGTCGGTGACGACGATCTCCTCGAAGCGCGAGGAGGCGAGGTTCTCGTACGCGTTGCCCGAGAGGATGGCATGGGTGGCGGCGGCGAAGACGCGCAGCGCGCCCTGGCTCATCACGGTCTCCGCGGCGGCCCGCAGGGTTCCCGCCGTGTCGATCATGTCGTCCACGAGCAGGGCGGTGCGATTCTTGACGTCGCCGATGACATAGCCGATCTCGGCGACCTGCTGCGCGGGCCGCTCCTTGGTCAGGATCGCGAGGTCGGCGCCGATCTTCTCGGCGAACTTCTGGGCGAGCTTCGCGCGCCCCACGTCGGGGGCGACGACCACGAGATCGTCCAGGCCGCGGTCCTGGAAGTACTGGGTGAGCAGGAACAGCGCGGTCATGTGGTCGACCGGCTGGTGGAAGAAGCCCTGGATCTGGCCGGAGTGGAGGTCCATCGTGAGGACCCGGTCGATGCCGGCGACCCCGAGCATCTGGGCCACGAGGGCGGCGGAGATGGGCTCTCGGGGGGCGGACTTCTTGTCCTGGCGCGAGTAGCCGTACCAGGGGGTGACGGCGATGATCCGGTGGGCGGAGCCGTGCTTCGCCCCGTGCACCATGAGCAGGAGCTCCATGAGAGCGTCGTTGGCGTTGATCTGTTCGGTGGGGTTGGCGCAGGTGGGCTGGACGATGAACACGTCGGCGCCGCGGATGGACTCCTCGTAGCGGGGATAGACCTCGCCGTTGGAGAATGTCTTGAGGGTGACGGCTCCGAGCTCGATCCCGAGGCGCTCGGCGATGCGGCCGGCGAGCTCCGGGTTCGCCCGCCCCGCGAAGAGCATGAGTCGCTTGTCGTACTCGACCGGCAGGGAGGTGGGATACGGCTGCGGGGCGACGACGCTCATCGCCCGGCGGAGTCTACGTCGGCCCCCCGACGACTCGCGGGCGCGCGCCGCGCATAGTCCGCGATGTTCTCCTGGCGCGCGCGGGCGAGGCCGAGGGCATCGGCGGGGACGTCGTCGGTGATGACGGAGCCCGCGCCGGTGTAGGCGCCGTCGCCCACCTCGACCGGGGCGACGAGGGTGGTGTCCACGCCGGTGCGCACCCCCTCGCCGATCGTGGTGCGGTGCTTCTCGGCGCCGTCGTAGTTGGCGGTGATGGTCGCCGCGCCGAGGTTCGTGCGGGCGCCGATGTCGGCGTCGCCCACGTAGGACAGATGGGGAACCTTCGCGCCCGGGCCCACATTGGAGTTCTTGAGCTCCACGAAGGTGCCGGCCTTGGCCTTCTCGTGGAGGACGGTGCCGGGACGCAGGTAGGCGAAGGGACCGACGGTGGCGCCGTCTCCGATCCGCGCGCCGTGGACCTCGGAGCGCAGGACGGTGACCTCGTCGCCGAGCCGGGCGGCGGCGAGGGTGGTGTGCGGGCCGATACGGCAATGGGTGCCGACGGTGGTCCCGGTCAGGAGGATGCACCCGGGCGCGATGACCGTGTCGGGGCCGATGCAGACGCCGGGCTCGATGGTGGTGTGCTCGGGGTCCTCGAGGGTGACGCCGTTCTTCATGTGGTGCGTGTTGATGCGCCGGCGGGCGAGGGTGACCACGTGGGCGAGGTCGGCGCGGTCGTTGATGCCGAGGGTGAGGGTGGGATCGTCGACCACGTGCGCGGCGACCGGGAGGCCCTGCGCGTGGAGGATCGGCAGGACGTCGGGGAGGTAGAGCTCGCCCTGGGCGTTGTCGGGGGCGAGCCGGGGCAGTGCGTCGAGGAGGGCTCGTCCCGCGAAGGCGTAGATGCCGGTGTTGACCTCGCGGACGGCGAGCTGCTCGGGGGTGGCGTCACCGGGCGCCTTGGCCTCGACGATGCGCTCGACGGTCCCGTCGGCGGCGCGGATGACGCGGCCGTAGGCGCCGGGCTCGTCGAGCTCCATGGTCACGACGGTCGCCGCGGCGCCGGCCTGCTCGTGGGCGGCGACGAGCTGCTCGATCGCCTGCGCGGTGATGAGCGGCACATCGCCCATGAGGATCACGACGGGGGCGTCCGGGTCCACGTGAGGCGCCGCTGCGGCGACGGCATCGCCCGTCCCCCGCGGCTCGGCCTGCACGGCGAGCTCGACGCCCTCGGGCAGCACCGGCTCGAGGACCCGATCCGGCCCACCGACGACCACGATCCTGCCCGCCCCGGCCTCCCGCGCGGCCTGCACCGGCCACAGCGCGAGGGGCCGGCCCAGCAGCGGATGGAGCATCTTCGGAGTCGCCGACCGCATCCGCGTCCCCTGCCCGGCGGCGAGGACGATGACGGTGGGGGCAGCCACGGGCGGGAGCGTAGCCGGGGATACCCTCCACACGCTTCCGGTGGGGAGTGGTGTAGTCGGTAGCACAATCGGTTTTGGTCCGATTAGCGGGGGTTCAAATCCTCCCTCCCCAGCTCCCCTGCGACGCGGTCGACGTTGTGCTCGCTGAGCGAAAGGAACGTCGACCAGGGGGCGAGCAGCATCCAGAGAAGTACGTCAAGCCCGACCCGAGGAGTGATCGTCCCATGAGCACCGCTGTCACCGGAGTGGACTTCGTCTGCATACCGACCCAGGACTACGCGCGGGCGCGGGAGTTCTACGAGTCGGTGCTGGGCCTGCCATTCTCGAAGCAGTGGGGCGACTTCCCCGCGGGTGAGTTCGAGACGGGCACCGTGACCCTCGCGCTCATGCAGTCCGACGCCTTCGGCCAGGAGTTCCGGCCGCACTCGGTCCCGATCGCCCTGCGCGTCGACGACGTGGCGGCGACGCGCGCCGAGCTCGAGGCGAAGGGCGTCGAGTTCGTCCATCAGCTCGACTCCGGCGTCTGCCACCAGGCCTTCTTCACCGACCCCGACGGCAACCCGCTCGCCCTGCACCACCGCTACGCGCCGAAGGACGCGCGCCCCGGTTAGGTGACAACCGCGGGCGTCGCTGGACAGCCGCGCCTGGGGGCCGATCAGCGCGATCGATCCTCGGTCGCGTCCAGCGCATAGGCCCCGTGATGCGAGGCGGCAGCACCGCCTGATCGCGCGTGCCCAGGCGAGCAGGTCTCCTGCTTCCCGAGGCCGAGCACGATCTCTATCTCGACCGCCCAGGACGGCTTCCTCGACTCGCTCGCATAGCGTGGCCCGCCCGTGCTCCTGACGCTCACGACCACCCACCGGCCGGCGACCGACCTCGGCTTCCTGCTCCACAAGCACCCCGAGCGGGTGCAGTCGTTCGCCGTGCCGTTCGGCACCGCGCACGTGCTCTATCCCGAGGCGAGCGAGGAGCTGTGCACCGCGGCGCTCGTGCTCGACGTCGATCCCGTCGGGCTCGTGCGCCGGGGGCGGGGGGCGGGGCGGTTCGCGCTCGCCGAGTACGTCAACGACCGGCCGTACGTCGCCTCCTCGTTTCTCTCGGTCGCGCTGGTCACCGTCTTCAAGAGCGCGATGGCCGGCACGTGTAAGGAGCGGCCGGAGCTCGCGGCGACGGCGATCGCGCTCGAGGCCGCGCTGCCCGCCGTCCCCGCCCGCGGCGGCGAGGACATCGTCCGGCGGCTGTTCGCGCCGCTCGGCTACGAGGTCGCGACCGAGCCCATCCCGCTCGATCCCGAGCACCCCGACTGGGGAACCGGTCGGCACCTCGCGCTGCGCCTGCACGGAACCCAGCGCGTGGCCGATCTGCTCAACCACCTCTACGTCCTGCTCCCCGTGCTCGACGACGACAAGCACTACTGGGTCGACGAGGCCGAGATCGACAAGCTCATCCGCCGAGGCGAGGGCTGGCTCCCCGCCCATCCTGAGCGCGACCTCATCGTGCGCCGCTACGTCAAGCACCAGGCGTACCTGCTCCACCCCGCCCTCACCCGGCTCGACGAGGCGGTCCCCCCGGGTGAGGACGACGGCGCCGCCGACCGCGAGGAGGTCCTCGAGGAGCGCGTCTCGCTGCGCGACCAGCGCCTGGGCAGCGTGCAGGCGGTGCTGCGCGCGTCGGGGGCGAAGACCGTGGTCGATCTCGGCTGCGGCGGCGGCGCTCTGCTCGAGCGGCTCGTCCGCGACCCCTACACGAAGATCACCGGCGTCGACGTCTCGATCCGCGCCCTCGAGCAGGCCGCGCGCCGCCTGAAGCTCGAGCGCCTCTCCGACGCCGAGCGCGAGCGGATCGCGCTCCTGCAGAGCCCCCTCACCTACCGCGACCGGCGCCTGACGGGCTACGACGCCGCCGCCCTCGTCGAGGTCGTCGAGCACTTCGACCCTCCACGCCTCGCCGCCGCCGAGCAGAACGTCTTCGGCTCGGCCCGGCCGCAGACCGTCGTCGTCACCACGCCCAACCGCGAGTACAACGCCCACTGGAAGACGCTGCCGGCCGGCCATCTCCGTCACCCCGACCACCGCTTCGAATGGACGCGCGGGGAGTTCGCGGGCTGGGCGGAGGGCGTCGGCGCCCGGCACGGGTACGGCGTCCGCT
>JBBSGJ010000092.1:0-9177 GCA_038254195.1 Solirubrobacterales bacterium | reverse complement strand
TCCTCGTCGGGCTGTGGATCGGGGCCGAAGGACCGGTCACGGCATCAGCCGCTCCGGTCCCCGGAACAGGTAGGTCACCTCGCGGACGTCGTCCACCCCGAGCATGCTCACGAGCATGCGGGTGAGTCCGAGGCCGAAGCCCCCGTGGGGTGGGCAGCCGAACTTGAAGAAGTCCAGGTAGTAGCCGATCAGCTCGACGGGCACGCCACGCGCCCGCGCCTGCCCCACCAGCCGGTCGTAGCGGTGCTCGCGCTGCGCGCCGCTGGTGATCTCCAGGCCCTTCCACAGCAGGTCGAAGCTCCTCGTCTCCACCGAGTCGGGCTCGCAACGCATGTGGTAGAAGGGCCGGCTCGGCTCGGGGTAGTCGGTGACGAACACGAACTCGTGACCATGCTCGCGCGCCACGTGCTCGGCCAGCCGGCGCTCCCCCTCGGCGTCGAGGTCCTCGCCGGCGGGACCCGCGTCGAAGCCGCCGGCCGCGACGATCTCCTTGGCCTGGGCGAGCGTCAGGCGGGGGAACGGCGTGGACGGGACCCGGAGCTCGGCGCCGAAGAACCGCTCCACGTCGCGGCCGTGCTCGGCCTTCGTGGCCGCGAGCACGCGGCAGAGCATCGCCTCCTCGAAGGCCAGGAGGTCCTCGTGCGAGCCGATCCACGACATCTCGACGTCGACGCTCGTGAACTCGGTGTCGTGGCGGCTGGTCGGGTCGGGCTGGGGCCGGAAGACCGGCCCGATCTCGAAGACGCGGTCGAATCCGGCGGCCATCGCCATCTGCTTCTCGAACTGGGGCGACTGCGCCAGGAAGGCCCGGCGGTCGAAGTACGGCACCGAGAACAGCGGGATGCCCGACTTGTTGGGGATCGGCCGGAGCTTGGGCGAGTGCAGCTCGATGAACCCCTCCTCGCGCCAGACGTCCCGCATGGCCCGCTCGGCGGCGGTCTGCACTTCGAAGATCAGGCGGTTGCGGGGGCGGCGCAGGTCCACGTAGCGCCAGTCCATGCGCTGCTCGCGCGGAGAGTGCTCGTCGAGCGGCAGGGGACCGAGGGCCGGCCCCGCCACGTCGAGACGCTCCAGCGCGACGCGTACGCCGTGACCCGCCGCGACCTGGACCGTGCCGAGAACGTCGATCGCCGACCCCGGCCGGAGATCCCGGACGACTTCCTCCCCCGGGCCGCCGCGCTCGCTCACCAGGTGCACCGGCCCCGTGTGGTCGCGCAGCACGACGATCGCGCCCTCTCCCGACGCCCCGATCTCCTCAACCCAGCCGCACACGCGCACGCGCGCGCCCGCGCGACTACCCAGGCCGGCGACGAGCGTGCGGCCCAGGACGGGGCCCGTCACCGCGAGCGCACCGCCGCGACGGCCTCCGCGACGGTCGCGGCCAGCTCGGCCACAGTCGGACGCTCGAAGACCAGAGTGGGGGGGAGCTCGACGTCGAAGGCGTCCTGAAGCCTGGCCACCACCTGGGCCGCCGCGAGCGAGTGCCCCCCGAGCTCGAAGAAGTCGTCGTGGACGCCGACGTCGGGAAGTCCGAGCACGTCCTGCCAGGCCGCGGCGACCGCCGCCTCAGTGTCGCTGCGGGGGGACGCCGCGGTCCCGACCGCCGGCCGCGGTGCGAAGCGCTCGCGCAGCTCGCGCTTGACGACCTTGCCCGACGCGTTGCGCGGCAGGCCCTCCACGAAGAACACCCGGCGCGGAACCTTGTGCTCGCCCAGTTGCTCGCGCACGCAGGCCTGCAGCTCGCGGGCGTCCGTCGGCGTGCGCACCACCACCGCGGCGGCGACATCCTCACCGAGCACGTCGTGCGTGACGCCGAACACCGCCGCCTCCACCACCGCCGGGTGCTCGTGGAGGGCGTTCTCGACCTCGACCGAGGAGATGTTCAGGCCGCCGCTGATGATCACGTCCTTCTTGCGGTCGACGAGGTGGAGATAGCCCTCCTCGTCGAGATGGCCCAGGTCCCCGGTCTTCAGCCAGCCGTCCACGAAGGCGGCGGCGGTGGCGGTCCGATCGCGGTAGTACTCCCTCCGCCGGCCGTCCGGGCCCCGCAGCAGAACCTCACCCGTCTCGCCGGCGGGGACGTCGATCCCGGCGTCGTCGGTCACGCGGAGCTCGCTGCGCCCGACCGGCCGCCCGACGGACCCGGGCCGGGCCGGGTCGTAGCGCGTCACGGTCCGCGCGCTCCCGGATTCCGTGAGGGCGTAGGCGTTGAAGAGCGCGGCGCCGGGGAAGGCGGCGGCAAGCCGCGCCCAGAGAGCCGGTGGCGCCGGAGCCGACGACAGGGTCACCCGCTCCACCGACGAGACGTCGAAGCGCCCCGGCGCGCCCGACGCCACGACCAGCTGCGCCATCGCCGGCACGAGCTGGAGACCCCGGATCCGCCTCTCGGCGACCGCCGCGCACAGCCGCTCGGGGTCGAACGAGGGCAGGACCACGGCCGTCGCCAGCCGCCGCAGCGGCATGCGCAGGCACTCCTGGCCGGCGTTGGTGCCGATGGGAAAGGAGTGGAGGAACGAGGCGGCGCCGTCCCGCCCGCCGGGGAGGTCGTGGACGAGGATGCTCGCGTGCGAGCACGCCACCCCCTTGGCGCCACCGGTCGTACCGGACGTGTAGATGATCTCCGCGAGGTCGTCCGCGTCCACCGCGGCCTGGAAGTCCTCCTCGCTTCCCCGAGCCTCCAGGTCGCCGGGGTGGGCGAGCGCCACCGGCGGGAGGAGGCCGCCGAGCGCGGGCGGGGAGACCAGCAGCGTGACCCCGGCGTGGTCGAGCACCCGCACCAGCTCGGGCGGTGAGAAGCGCGGCGAGAGCGGCACCGCCACCGCGCCCACCTTGTGCACGGCGAGGTAGGAGATCGCGTAGTCGGTCCACCACGCGTTGTCGAAGAACAGGCCGACGCGGTCACCGGGACGCGCCCCCGCACCGGCGAGCCCTCGGGCCACGGCGCTGGACCGGCGCTGCCAGGCTCCGTAGGTCAGCTGCTCGGCGCCGTCGACCACCAGCGCCACGTGGTCGGGCCGCGCCGCCGCTTGGGCGCGCACCAGGTCCGCAACCCCGATCATCGTGGACATGTGCAGCGACGCTACTAGGTGCATCATCCGGCTGCTAGGGTCGCCGCGATGGTCACGGAAGCCCCGTGCAGAGTGCTCTGCACCTGCCTTCCGGGGCTTGGGCACTTCCTTCCGATGGTGCCGCTCGCGCGCGCTCTTGCCGCCGCGGGACATGAGGTCGCCTTCGCGACCGCCGCCAGCCTGTCGGCTTCGATCGAGAGGGCGGGCTTCGTCGCGTTCCCGGCGGGCCTGACCCTCCCCGAGCAGCTGGAGGAGGCCGCCCGGCTCTTCCCCGAGCAGCATGCCCTGGCACCGAGCAACGAGCGTTTCCAGGCGTTCGTGCCCCGGATGCTCGCCGGCGTCGCCGCGCCCGCCCGCGCCGCCGACCTCGTGCCGATCGTCCGGGAGTGGCGCCCCGACGTGCTCGTCCATGACGAGACCGAGCTCTCAGGGCCCGTGGCGGCCGCCGTCGCGGGCATCCCCTACGCCGACCACGGGATGGCGATCTTCCGTCCGCTGGCGATGGCGCGGGTCGCGCGCGCCACCATCGCGCCCCTGTGGGAGGCGTGGGGCGTCGACCTGGGGCCGTTCGCGGGGATGTTCCGCTACCTCTACCTCGAGGTCTGCCCGCCCAGCCTCCAGGCTTCCGACCTCGACCAGATCGACGTCGCCCACCCGATGCGCAACGTCCGGCTGGACGCCGGCGAGGAAGGGCTGCCGGCCTGGGTCGCCGAGCTGCCCGGAGTCCCCACCGTGTACATCAGCCTGGGCACCGTCTTCAACCGCAATCCGGAGGTGTTCGCCACGATCCTCGCGGGCCTGCGCGACCAGGAGCTCAACGTGATCGTGACCATCGGCAACGACCAGGATCCGGCGGCGCTGGGCCCCCAACCCGAGCACATCCACGTCGAGCGGTTCATCGCCCAGTCCGCGCTCCTGCCCCACTGCGACGCCGTCGTCAACCAGGGGGGCACGGCCATCCTCGAGATCCTCGCCCACGGCCTCCCCCTCCTCGTGCTGCCCCAGGGGGCGAACCAGTTCTACAACGCCGAGGCGTGCGTGTCGGCGGGGGTGGCGCGCCGCCTCCTACCCGCCGAGGTGACCGCGGAGCGGGTGCGCGGGGCGATCCGGGCCCTGCTCGAGGATCCCTCCTACCGTGAGCGCGCCCGCGAGGTCGCGCGCGAGAGCGAGGAGATGCCCGGTCCCGAGGAGGGCGCCCGCCTGGTGGAGCGGCTCGCGCGCGAGCGCCGCCCCCTGACCCACTCCACAGCGCGCCCGTGACCGACCGGGCAGACGAGGTGGCGCTGCACGAGCTCGACGAGGCTCGCATTCCGCTCATGCGCACCGGGATCCCGGGCCCGCGGTCGGCCGAGCTGTGGGAGCGCGACGCACGCCACCACGCGCGCAACTCGTCGATGCCCGCGCAGACGCTGCGAATCGTCGTCTCGGACGGCGCCGGCGCGCTCGTGCGCGACGTCGACGGCAACGTGTACCTGGACTTCTGCTCGGGGATCGTCGTCGCCAACCTCGGCCACGCCCCGCCGACCGTCGTGGACGCCCTGCGCGCCGAGGCGGGACGGCTCCTGCACTTCTTCGACTTCGCCACCCCGCCGCGGGCGGAGTTCTTCGAGGCGCTCGCGCGGACCCTCCCCCCGAGCCTGCAGACCCTCCAGATGTACACGACCGGCGCGGAGGCCGTCGAGGCGAGCATGCGCCTGGCCAAGGCCTACACCGGCAACCACGAGTTCATCTCGTTCTTCAGCGCCTGGCACGGCCGCACGCTGGGGGCCATGTCGCTGATGGGGGGCTTCCCGCTCAAGCACGGCTACGGGCCCTTCGTGCCAGGCGTCATGCACAGCCCGAACGCGTACTGCTACCGCTGCCCACTGGACCTCGAGCGCGAGAGCTGCGCGGTCGCGTGCGCCCGGTTCGTCGACCGCCTCTACGAGCAGGCGAGCGAGCGACGGCTGGCGGCGGTGATCGTCGAGCCCGTCCAGGGGGTGGGCGGCGCCATCGTGCATCCCGCGGAGTTCCTGTCCCACCTGCGCGAGTTCTGCGACCGCACCGGCGCCCTGCTGATCTTCGACGAGATCCTCTCCGGGGTGGGGCGCACCGCCAAGATGTGGGCGTTCGAGCACTCCGGCGTGGTGCCCGACGTCCTGCTCGCGGGCAAGGGCCTCGCCTCCGGCTATCCCATCTCGGTCATCGCCTCGCGGCGCGAGGTCATGGACAAGCTGCCCTTCGGCCAGCCGGGGGCCGGTGCCTCCACCTTCGCCAGCGGGAACATGGCCTGCGCCGCCGGCGCGGCGACGCTCGCTCTGCTCGAGGACGGCAGCGTCATGGAGAACGCGGGCCGGGTCGGCGCGTCGCTGCTCGCCGCCCTGCGCGACGTGCAGGACCGTCACCCGATGGTCGGCGACGTCAGGGGCCAGGGGATGCTGCTGGCGCTCGAGCTCGTGCGCGATCGGGAGACCAAGGCGCCCGTCTCCCCGGCGGTGGGCCGCGAGCTGATCGCCGCGCTCGCGCGGCGGGGTGTCCTGGCGGCGGGGGGAGGCCACGTGCTGCGCATCGCGCCACCGCTGGTGATGAGCGAGGCGCTCGCTCTGCGGGGCGCCGCGCTCCTGGACGACGCCCTGGAGGAAGTGGAGCAGGGGCAGGGATCCCCGGGTGCGTGAGCCCGGCCTCGAGGCCCTCCACCACGTGGGGATCTCGGTCTCCGACCTCGAGCGGTCCATCGGCTTCTGGCAGCGTCTGCTCGGGGTGGCGCCCCGCGACCGGCGGGTGCTCGAGGGACCACACCTCGGGACGCTGGTCGGCTACCCGGGGGCGCGGATCGACTCCTGCTGGTTCGACCTCCCCGGCGGGGCGGCGCTCGAGCTGCTCTGCCACCTCGGGCGCGACGAGGCGCCCCACGACCCGGGGACGGTGCATCCCGGCAGCGTCCACGTCTGCCTGCTGGTCGCCGACATGACCGCGGCCCACGCCCACGCGGTCGCCTGCGGGGCGAGAGCGGTCAGCGACGCGCCCGTCGAGGTCGCCGCGGGCCCCCGCGCCGGGACGCGCGTCGCGTACGTGACCGACCCCGACGGAGTGACGATCGAGCTCGTCCAGCCTTCCGCGCCGCCGTGAGCGCCACGCGGCTCGTGCTCCTGGGGACGGCGGGCGGTCCCCTGCCCTCGCCACGCCGGGCGGGGGTCGCCCAGGCGATCGTGGTGGCCGGGCGGGTGTACCTCGTCGACTGCGGCAGCGGGGTGACCCGGCAGTTGCGGCGCGCCCGCCTGCTCAAGGACCTGCACGAGGTGTTCATCACGCACCTGCACTCCGACCACGACTGTGACTACTTCAACCTGTTCCTGCAGGGCTGGCCGATCCTGCAGTGGAACCCGCCGGTGCGCGTCCACGGGCCGGGCCCGGCGGGCGAGCTGCCGCCCATCCCGACCGACCTGCCCGCCGGCCACCGCATCCCGGTCATCGTGCCGGCCAATCCGACGCCCGGGCTGGCCGACATCACCCGCGCGCAGATCGAGGCCCACGCGTACGACATCAACATCCGGATGCGCGAGGCGGGGCGCGCCGACCTGACCGCGCTCGTGGTACCCGAGGAGATCGCCCTGCCTCCGGCTCTCGCGGCGGGCCCGGCCCGGGTCGCGCCGGAGATGGACCCGCTCGTCGTGACCGAGGACGAGCACGTCCGGGTGACCGCCGTGCTCGTCGAGCATCCGCCGGTGTTCCCCGCCTTCGCGTTCCGGTTCGAGACCGACGACGGGTCGATCGTGATCTCCGGGGACACGGCGCCGTGCGCCAACCTCGTGGCGCTCGCGCACGGCGCGGACATCCTCGTCCACGCGGTCCTCGACGACGGCGCTGGGACCCCCGACGAGGACGAGAGCTGGGAGGCCAGGCAGCGCGAGCGGCATCTCGTCGAGGCGCACACGACGGTGAGCGCGGCCGGAAGGGTGGCCGCCGAGGCCGGAGCCCGCAAGCTCGTGCTCACCCACTTCATTCCGGGCGAGGACGAGCTGCCCGACGAGCACTGGATCCGCGGAGCCGCCGGCGGCTTCGACGGCGAGGTGATCGTGGGCCGGGACCTGCTGGAGCTGGTGCCGTGAGCGTTCTCACAGGGCCTGCCACGCCGTTCCCCGAGCAGGCGACGCTGGCAGACCTCGTCGAGGGGCAGGCCGGTCGCACACCGGGCGCGCCCGCCCTCGTCCACGAGGACGAGCAGCTCACGTACGCGGAGCTGGACGCGCGCGCCAACCGTCTGGCCCGCCACCTCCAGCACCTCGGCGTGGGGCCGGACGTGCCGGTGGCCGTCCTCCTCGAGCGCTCGATCGGGCTCGCGGTGGGCCTGCTCGCCATCCTCAAGGCCGGAGGCGCCTGCCTGCCGCTCGATCCGTCCCACCCGACGCCGCGGCTCGCCGTGATGCTCGACAACGCCGACGCGCCCGTCCTGGTGACGCGCGCGGGGCTCGCCGGCCGGCTCCCCGCCTCCGCCGGCCAGATCGTGCAGCTCGACCGCGACCGGCCGGCCATCGCCCGCCATCGGACCACCAGGCCGGACCGCGAGACCCGCCCCGAGCACCTCGCCTACGTGATCTACACGTCGGGCTCGACCGGGGCGCCGAAAGGGGTGATGCTCACCCACCGCGGCCTCGTCAACCACAACTTGGCGGTCGCCGGCCTCTACGGCCTGGGCCCCGGTGATCGCGTCGCGCAGTTCTGCTCGATCGGATTCGACGTGAGCGTGGAGGAGATCTTCCCCACGTGGGAGACCGGGGGCACCCTGGTGCTCCGACCCGACGACGTACCGATCCTGGGGAGGGGATGGCTGCGCTGGCTGCGCCGCATGCAGGTCACCGTCCTCAACCTTCCCACCGCGTACTGGCACGAATGGGTGCGCGACCTCGAGGCCCTCGGCGAGCGGGTACCCGAGAGCATCCGCCTCGTGGTCGTCGGAGGCGAGAAGGCGCTGGGGTCGGCCTACCGGACGTGGCTCGAGGTCGGGGGCGACCGGGTCCGCTGGCTGAACGCCTACGGGCCGGCGGAGGCCAGCGTGCTGGCCACCGCCTACGAGCCGGGCACGAGGGTGGCCGAGCCCACGGATCGGGACCCGCCGATCGGGCGGCCGCTGGCGAACACCACGGTCCGCATCCTCGACGAGGACGGTGAGCCTGCCCCCGAGGGGGTCGCCGGCGAGCTGCACATCGGCGGCGTGGGCCTCGCGCGCGGCTATCTCGGGCGCTCCGATCTGACGGAGAAGCAGTTCGTCCCCGACCGCTTCGACGGCCACCGGGGGGCGCGCCTGTACCGCACGGGCGACCTCGCCCGACTCGGGGCCGACGGGAACCTCGAGTTCGTGGGGCGTTCAGACCAGCAGGTCAAGGTGCGCGGGTTCCGGATCGAGTGCGCCGAGGTCGAGAGCGCGCTCGCGCGTCATCCGGCGCTCGCCGAAGTCGCCGTCGTGGCCCGGGAGGACGAGCCGGGGGACAAGCGCCTGGTCGCGTACGTCGTGCCCCGGGGCGAGGCGACGCCCCCGCCGGTCGACCTGCGCCGCTTCCTCTCCGAGCGACTTCCCGCCTACATGGTGCCGAGCGCCTTCGTCGGCCTCGACGCCCTGCCCTCGACGCCTCACGGGAAGCTCGCGCGCGACGCCCTCCCGCCTCCCGGCCAGCTCCGGCGCGACCTCCCGACCGCCTCCGTCGCCCCCCGGGGGGCGACCGAGGCGACCATCGCCGCCATCTGGGCGCGCGTGCTGGGGATCGCCGGGATCGGGGCGGACGACGATTTCTTCGACCTCGGGGGACACTCCCTGCAGGGCACGCAGGCGGTCGCCGAGATCGGCCAGGAGCTCGGCGTGGAGCTCGGCGTGCGCGCCCTGCTCGAGGCGCCGGCGGTCGCCCCCCACGCCGCGCCCCGCGGCGCCGCGTCCGGCCCCGCGCGGCTCCCCCCCCGGGTGCCCCCCCCCCCCCCCGCCGGGCCACCGCCGGCCCCCCGCCCCCACCCCCTCCGCCCCCCCCCGGGGGCCCACCGAGGCGACCATCGCCGCCATCTGGTCGCGCGTGCTGGGGATCGCCGGGATCGGGGCGGACGACGATTTCTTCGACCTCGGGGGACACTCCCTGCAGGGCAC
>JBBSGJ010000091.1:0-9203 GCA_038254195.1 Solirubrobacterales bacterium | reverse complement strand
GAGCCGCCCGGGGCGCGCATGCGCGTCGCCCTGTCCGGGCTGACGATGGCGGAGTACTTCCGCGACGTCGAGGGCCAGGACGTGCTGCTGTTCATCGACAACATCTTCCGGTTCGTGCAGGCCGGCTCCGAGGTCTCGGCGCTGCTCGGACGGATGCCGTCGCAGGTGGGCTACCAGCCGACGCTCGAGACCGAGATGGGCCAGCTCCAGGAGCGGATCACCTCGACCCGCAACGGCTCGGTCACCTCCGTCCAGGCGATCTACGTCCCGGCCGACGACCTCACCGACCCGGCGCCGGCCTCGGTGTTCGCCCACCTCGACGCCACGACGACGCTCTCCCGGGCGATCTCCGAGAAGGGGATCTACCCGGCCGTCGACCCGCTCGACTCGACCTCGACGATCCTCAAGCCCGACATCGTCGGCGAGGAGCACTTCAACGTGGCCAACGAGGTCAAGGAGATCCTCCAGCGCTACCGCGAGCTCCAGGACATCATCGCGATCCTCGGGATCGACGAGCTCTCCGACGAGGACAAGGTCACGGTGGGCCGGGCGCGGCGCATCGAGCGCTTCCTCTCCCAGCCGTTCTTCGTGGCCGAGCAGTTCACGGGCACTGAGGGGCAGTACGTCCCGATTGCCGAAACGATCCGCTCGTTCCGCGAGATCCTCGACGGCAAGCACGACGACCGGCCCGAGTCGGCGTTCTTCATGAAGGGCTCGATCGACGAGGTCACCGGGTCGGACGAGGGCCAGGAGACCGGGAGGGGCGAGGAGGCCGACGAGGGCGAGGAGCGCGAGGGGGAGACGGGCGAGAAGACCGAGGCGGAGGAGGGCTCCTAGTGGCCCACGAGAAGTTCCCCGTGTCGGTCCTCACCCCCGAGGGCGAGGTGTTCTCCGACGAGGTGGAGATGGTCTCGACGCGGACGGGGACGGGCTCGATCGGCATCCTCGCCCACCACCAGCCCCTCCTCGCCATGCTCGAACCCACGGAGCTCCGGCTCTACACGTCCGAGAGCGACCCGACCCGGTTCGCCCAGGGCGAGGGCTACCTCCAGATGGCCGGCAACCGCTGCCTCATCCTCGTCGAGGAGGCGCTGGAGCCCGACAAGCTGGACCGGTCGGACCTCGAGGAGCGCCTGCGCACGGCCGAGTCGGAGGTCGAGCAGGCCGAGGAGGGCTCCGAGGAGCGCCGCCGGGCCGACCGCGAGAAGCGCCGGTGGGAGGCGTTTCTCAAGGTGGGCGACTCCACCTAGGGTGGGCGTGGGCCACCC
Source organism: Solirubrobacterales bacterium (assembly GCA_038254195.1). Taxonomy (GTDB): domain Bacteria; phylum Actinomycetota; class Thermoleophilia; order Solirubrobacterales; family Solirubrobacteraceae; genus JBBQAA01. The sequence goes on along the minus strand of JBBSGJ010000091.1, from coordinate 7,935 downwards.
CTGGGGCGTCCCTGTTCCCCCCTTGGGTCGCTTCCGGGTGGCGCGAGAGCGGGAAACATGTGCTCCATGCGCTTCCGCCACCACCTCCCCGCCATCGCTGTCGCGATCACCGCGCTCGCCCTCGCCGGATGCGAGGGCGGAGGCGGAGGCGGTGCCGGCGACGGGGGCCTCGTCGATGCGCCGAACGGCGCGGGGACGACGACGGAGCCCGGGACGCCGGCCGCGCCGATCCGCGCGGTAACCGCCCAGACAATCCCCGCGCCGGTTGCGTCAACCCCGCCCCAGCCCGACCGGCCGTGTGCCCCGGGCGAGGGCAGGACGATCCCGGGGGTCGATATCCCGGCCGTTCACGAGGCGGCCGTGCACGTCCCCGGCGTCCGCGCCGGCGACACGGTCATCCCCGCTGTCGTGCTGCCGGCGGTGGATCTGCCCGCCCAGCGCATCCCCACCCAGTGCGAGCGGGTCGCCCCGGCGCCCGCGGGCTGCCTCGGGGCCGTGACGATCCCGGCCGTGACCATCCCCGGGGTGGGGATCCCCGGCGTGAGGATCCCGGGGGTCGACGTGCCGGGCCTCCAGGTCTCCGAGGTCAGCCACGAACCGGTCGTCCACGCACCGGTTCAACGCGCCGCCGTCCACCGCGACGGCGTCTGCGGCCGGAAGGTCCGCCCGGGCGATGCCCGCTACTCCGTCACGCGCTATGAGGCGACGCGCTACGAGGCGACGCGATACGAGGCGACGCGATACGAGGCCACGCGCTACAGCAGGTGCCGCTACGGCGCCGGGGAGATCTGCGCGCCGGAGGTCACCTCCCAGGAGGTCACCACGCCCGAAGTCACCACTCCCGAGGTGACGTCCCCCGAGGCGACGATCCGCGACCGGGTGCTGCCCGAGGTGACCTCGCGCTGCGTGAAGGGTCGCGTCGGGCGCGGGACAGACCGACTACGCGGTGTGCACCGACGTGCTCTTCGCGTTCGGCAAGGCGTCACTGCGCCCGCGCGCGCGCGCCGTACTGCTCCAGGTGGCCCGCTCGATCGCCAAGCGCTTCCCGCGCGGACGGATCCAGGTCGATGGGCACACGGACTCCAAGGGCGGCGCCGGGTTCAACCAGGGCCTCTCGGAGCGCCGGGCGGCGGCCGTGAAGGCGTTCCTGGCCGGGCACGGGGTGGAGGCGGCGCGGATGACCGCGAGAGGCTACGGGGAGACCAGGCCGGTGGCGCCCAACACGTCTCCCGCCGGCGGCGACAACCCCGCCGGGCGGGCTCGCAACCGGCGCGTGGTGGTCGGCGTCCTGGAGCCGTGACCGGCCTGACCAGGCGTCGACGTAGCATCCGAGGCGGTGGCCGACGAACGAGCGCTCGCCGAGCGCCTCATCTCCTACGACACCTCGCGCCTCGACGATCTCTGCTCCGCGGCGGGGTTCGTCCGCGGCTGGCTGTCGGCGCGTGACATCGCGGTTACAGACTCCTCCTTCAACGGGCTGCCCGTCATCGTCGCGGAGGTCGGGCCGGCCTCCGGGCCGCGGCTCGTCCTCCACGGGCACCTCGACGTGGTGCCCGGACGGCCCGAGCAGTTCACCCCCCGCGTGGAGGGCGACCGGCTGATCGGGCGCGGCGCCTACGACATGAAAGGCGGCCTGGCGGCGATGATGTGCGCCCTGCACGACGCCGCGGGGCAGGACCGGGTCAGCATCGCGTTCGTGTGCGCGCCCGACGAGGAGTCCGAGGAGCTCGACCAGCGCTCCACCGACGAGCTCGTCCGCGACGGTCTGCGCGCGGACTTCGCCATCACCGGGGAGCCCACCGACCTCCACATCGGGGTCCAGGCCAAGGGCGTGCTGGCCATGCGGATCGAGGTGTCCGGCCGCGCCGCGCACGGCTCGACCCCGTGGGCGGGGGACAACGCGGTCCTCAAGGCCATCGACGTCTTCCGGGCCATCGGCGCCCTGCCCTTCGTCCGTGAGTCCTCGGAGCTCTTCGACCGGCCCTCGGTGAACCTCGGGCGGATCGCCGGCGGGGACGCCGTCAACAGGGTCCCCGACCACTGCACGATCGCGGTCGACGTGCGCTACCTCCCTGGGCAGGACCCGGGCGAGATCCTCGCCGAGGTCCGCGCGATGGCCGACGTCGAGGTCACGCGCACGTTCATCCATCCGCCCGCGCTCGTCTCCCCGGCGAACCCCTACGTCCGCGCGTTGCGCGAGGCCGTGGCCCAGACCCTGGGGCACGAGGCGATGAGCGTGGGGCGCGACGGCGCCTCGGACGCGATCTCCTTCCTGGAGGCGGGCATCCCCGCGGTCGAGTTCGGCCCACTCGGGGCCGGGCACCATGGTCCCGACGAGTGGGTGTCGATCTCCTCCATGGTGCGCTATCGCGAGGCCCTGGGAGCGCTCATACGGGGGTTGCCCGGGTGGCTCGCGCGTGGGGCCGAAGGCCCCGGGGTCGGCCTGCGGACGATCGAGGGCGGGCTGGCGTGAGCGACGAGCCGCCGCCCCGGCTGGGCCGCGGGATGGCGTCGCGCTTCGCGCTGGCCGCGGTCGTGGTCGTGGTCCTCGCGGGCGTGACGACCGCGACCGCCGTGCTGCTCGAGGTGTCCGACATCGGCCAGGCGATCGGGGCTGGAGGCAAGCCCATCAAGGTCGCGCCGAACCTGCTCGCGCCGGCGCTCGCGGCGGGCCCCCAGACCGTCCTCGTCATCGGCTCGGACCGGCGCTTCAAGGACCGCAAGGACAAGCACAACGCCCGCTCGGACACCATCATCCTCCTGCGGATGAACGCCGACGCGAAGGCGACGACGATCATGTCGATCCCGCGTGACCTCAAGGTGGAGCTCAGCCCGGGTGGGCCGCCCGACAAGATCAACGCGGCCTACTCCCGCGGCGGCCCGGCGCTGACCACGAAGGTCGTCAAGCGGGTGCTGTCCTCGCCCGGGCGGCCCTTCGAGATCAACCACATCGTCAACATCAACTTCCACGGCTTCAAGGCGGTGGTGGACAAGCTCGGGTGCGTCTACGCCGACGTCGACCGCAACTACTTCAACGACAACAACCCGCCGGCGGGCGGGGGCGAGCCCTACGCGGTCATCGCCATCAAGCCGGGCTATCAGAGGCTCTGTGGCAGCCGCGCGCTCGATTACGTGCGCTTCCGCCACCTCGACACGGACATCGTGCGCGCCGCGCGTCAGCAGGACTTCCTGCGCCAGGCCAAGGCGCAGTACGGCTCGAGCCGGATCGTCGGCAACCGCAAGGCGCTCGCGCGGATCTTCGGGCGCTATACGCAGACCGACGCCGAGCTGCGGAGGACCACGGGCCTCATCAAGCTGCTCGACCTCGCGCTCTTCTCCGCCGGTCGCCCCGTGGAGGAGGTCCACTTCCCGGCGATCCTCGGGGACGCGACCGACCCCTTCGTGACCGCGACGCCGAGCGGCATCCGCACGGCGGTCACGCGCTTCCTCGACGCGCAGGGCCCGGCGCCGCGGCCGGTGCGCGCGGCTCCCGGTCCGCCCGGCCGGAAGAGCGGGCGGGGACACCGGCGCGGCCATCACGCGAAGCCCGGCGCGGTTCCCGGCCTGGTCGACGCGACCTCCCCCGGGGAGCAGCAGGCCACCATCGCCGCCGCGAAGGTCCACTTCCCGGTGTACTACCCGCGGCTCATCACCGCCCCGAGCCGCTACATGGGGCCGGTCGAGGGCATCTACCCGCGGGCCTACCGCTTCCGGGCGGGCGGGAGGGTTCGCGGCAACTACCGCCTCGTGCTCGATGCGGGCGGCGCCCTCGGCCAGTACTACGGGGTCCAGGGGAGCACCTGGAAGACCCCGCCGCTCCTCGCGGATCCCTCCGAGGTCCGCCGCGTGAACGGCCACCGGCTCGAGCTGTTCTTCGACGGCCAGCGCCTGCGCGTCGTGGCGTGGAGGACGCCGCGCGCGGTCTACTGGGTTTCGAACTCCCTGCTCGAGACGGTTCCGAACCGGCAGTTGCTCGGGATCGCCGCCTCGTTGACACGGGTCGGGTCCAGGCGGTGAGCGCGCGGGAGCCCGTGGCCGTCATCGGCACGGGGTACGTCGGGCTCGTCACGGCCGCGGGCTTCGCGGAGCTCGGCTCGGAGGTCTTCTGCGTCGACGTCGACGCGGAGAAGGTCGCGCGGCTCGAGCGGGGTGAGATCCCGATCTACGAGCCGGGCCTCGAGGAGGTCGTGTCGCGCAATCGCGCGCGGTTGCACTTCTCGACGGAGCTCGGGCCGGCGCTCGCGCATGCGCGGCTGCTGTTCGTGGCGGTGGGGACGCCGCCGACGTACTCGGGCGACGCGGACCTCTCCGCGGTCTACGCGGTGGTGGACGCCCTGCCGCCTTCGGAGGGGCACGCGCTCGTGATGAAGTCGACCGTGCCGGTGGGCACGGGGGCGGCGATCCGGCGGCGCCTGGCCGCGACGGGGAAGGAGGGGCTCGCCTACGTGTCGTGCCCGGAGTTCCTCAAGGAGGGCTCGGCGGTCGCGGACTTCCGGAATCCCGACCGGGTCGTCGTGGGCGACGAGGGCGACTGGGCGGGGGACGCCGTGGCCGAGCTCTACGCCCCGCTCGACGCCCCACTCGTCCGGACCGACATCCCCTCGGCCGAGATGGTCAAGCTCGCCTCCAACGCCTTTCTGGCCACGAAGATCTCCTTCATCAACGAGATCGCGAACGTCTGCGAGGAGACGGGCGCCGACGTCGCCGAGGTCGCCCGGGGCATGGGCCTGGACGGCCGGATCGGCCCCCAGTTCCTCCAGGCGGGGATTGGGTTTGGCGGTTCCTGCTTTCCCAAAGATGTATCGGCTCTGAAGCAGCTCGCGGGGAACACGGGCTATCACTTCCAGCTCCTGACCGCGGTGGTGGAGGTCAACGAGCTCCAGAAGCGCAGGGTCATCGGCAAGCTCCAGAAGCACCTGGGGTCGCTCGTGGGCAAAGAGGTGGCCCTGCTCGGGCTCGCGTTCAAGCCGCACACGGACGACATGCGCGAGGCGTCGTCGCTCGTCCTGGCGGCGCGGCTGCAGGCCGACGGGGCCCGCGTGCGGGCGTACGACCCGGTGGCCGAGGAGGAGGCGGGGCGGCTGCTCGTGGGGGTGGACCTCGCCAACGACGCGCTTGGGGCGATCGCGGGCGCGGACGCCGTCGTGCTCGTCACCGAGTGGCCCGAGTTCGGCGAGCTCGACCTCGACGCGGTCAGTGCGGCGATGCGGGGTGACCTGCTCGTCGACGGCCGCAACTACCTCGACCCGGCCGCCGTCCGCGCCGCGGGGCTGAAGTACGAGGGCGTGGGACGGGCCGGCGAGAAGTGAGGGCGCTCGTGCTCGCCGGCGGCGCGGGCACCCGCCTGCGGCCTCTCACCTCCTCGATCCCCAAGCCCGTGATCCCCTTCGTCGACCGCCCGTTCATCGCCTTCATGCTCGACTGGCTGCGCCGCCACGGGGTCGAGGACGTGGTCCTCGGCTGCGGGTACATGGCCGCGGCCGTCCGCGAGGTGCTCGGGGACGGTCGCGAGCTCGGCGTGCGGCTGACCTACGTGGAGGAGCGCGAGCCGCTGGGCACGGCGGGGGCGATCAAGCACGCCGCCGCCCATCTCGGCGAGCGCTTCCTCGTCCTCAACGGCGACATCCTGAGCGACCTCGACCTGACCGCGCAGATGGCCCTGCACGCGGAGACCGGGGCGCAGGCCACGATCGCCCTCGTTCCGGTGACGGACCCGTCGGCCTACGGGCTCGTGCGCCGCGCCGAGGACGGGACGGTGACGGCGTTCCTCGAGAAGCCCGCGCCGGAGGAGATCGACACGGACCTCGTCAACGCCGGCGCGTACGTCCTCGAGGCCTCCGTGCTCGACCTCGTGCCCGACTCCGGCCCCTGCTCGATCGAGCGCGACGTCTTTCCCCGGTTGATCGGCCACGGCCTCCACGGCTTCCGCGCGGAGGGCTACTGGCTCGACATCGGGACCCCCGAGCGCTATCTCCAGGGCACGGCGGACATCCTCTCGGGCGCGGTGGCCACGCCCGTGCGCGCCGGCGCGGACCCCGGAGCGCGGGTGGACGGCCAGCTTGTCGGGCCGGTGCTGGTGGGTGCCGGTGCGGAGGTCGCCGCCGGCGCGCAGGTCGGGCCCGCCACGGTGATCGCCGCGGGGGCGCGGGTGGGCGCCGGAGCGCGCGTGACCGGCACCGCGGTGCTCGCGGGGGCGCACGTGGGCGCGGGGGCCGAGGTCCGCGGGGCGATCGTAGGCCCCGGCGCGGTGATCGGGGAGCGCGCCCGGGTGGAGGACGGCGCGATTCTCGGCGCGGGCGCACGCGTGGCCCCCGGCGCCCACGTGGGCCCGCGGGAGACGGTCGAGGAGGGCGCGGCGCCATGACCTCGCTCTCCCCGGAGGCGATCGCGGCGGGCGACCCCTCCCGGCTCCTCGACGACGTTCTCGCCATGGGCGAGCATCTCCGCGACGGGCTGTGGCGCGTGGAGTCGGCCGGCCTCGCCCTCCCCGACGCGCCCGGCGGCCTCGTCGTCGCGGGCATGGGCGGCTCGGCGATCGGCGGCGCGCTCGCCGCCGCCGCGCTCGGCCCGCGCGCCGCGCGTCCCATCGTCGTCTCCCGGTCCTACGTGCTGCCGCCGTGGACGATGCGGGACACCTGCGTCCTGTGCTCGAGCTACTCGGGCGACACCGAGGAGACGGTCGCCGCCTACGCGGCCGCGGGCCGCCTCGGAGCCGCGCGCGTGGTCGCGACCACCGGCGGCCGCCTCGCCGCGGCGGCCCGGGCCGACGGCGTGCCCGTCATCCCCCTCCCGGCCGCGCTGCAACCCCGGGCCGCCGTCGGGTACCTCACCGCGGCGGCGCTCGAGGTCGCCGCGGCGTGCGGCGCCGGCCCCTCCCTGCGCTCCGAGATCGAGGCTGCCGGCGACCTCCTCGACGACCTGAGCTCGGAGTGGGGGCCCGAGGGCGCCGAAGACTGCCTCGCCCGCGAGCTCGCCCGCGGCCTCCCCGGGACGCTGCCCGTCATCGTCGGCGCGGGTCTCGCGATCCCGGTGGCCTACCGCTGGAAGACCCAGCTCAACGAGAACGCGAAGGTTCCCGCCGCGGCGCAGGAGCTCCCCGAGCTCGACCACAACGAGATCGAGGGCTGGGCGGGGGCGGACGGTCTCGCCCGTCTCTCCGCCGTGTTCCTCGACGACGTCGACTCCCACCCGCGCGACCGCGAGCCCATCGCGCTCACCTCCGAGCTCGCCCCCCAGCCCGCGTTCGCGGTCTCCTCGCGTGGCGCCACCCGCACCGAGCGGCTCTTCTCGCTCGTCCTGCTCGGCGATCTCGTGTCGGTCTACCTCGCCGTCCTCCGCGGCGTTGATCCGACCCCGGTGGAGGCGCTCACCCGCTTCAAGCAGAGGCTGGCGCAAACCTTGACACAGTCGTGATAAGGTTGCGCTCATCGCGGGCGCGCTCACCATCCACGAGGCCGCCACGACGACGGGCTGGTCCGCGCGGATGCTGCGCTACGTGGAACGGTCCGGGCTCGTCGCGCCCGCGCGGTCGTCCTCCGGCTACCGGCTCTACGGCCCCGCCGAGCTGCAGCGGCTGCGCACGCTGCGTGAGCTCATCGAGGCCCGCTCGCTCGCCCTGAGCGAGGTCGGCTTCGTGCAGCGCCTCCGGCACGAACCGGGGCTGCGCGACGCGGTGGCCGCCTGGCTCGAAGCCGAGCCCGAACGCCCCGAGGAGGTCCCGGCGGAGGACTGGTTGCGCTGGGAGCAAGCCAAGCACGAGAAGCTTCTGATGGAGGTCGCATGAGCACCACCACCCGCCCCACCACCGACTTCAAGGTCGCCGACATCTCCCTGGCCGAGTTCGGTCGCAACGAGATCCGGCTCGCCGAGCACGAGATGCCGGGGCTCATGAAGACCCGCGAGGAGTTCGGCGCGAGCCGGCCGCTGGCCGGCGCG
>JBBSGJ010000090.1:0-9218 GCA_038254195.1 Solirubrobacterales bacterium | reverse complement strand
CTGCGGGTGATCATGCGCACCCAGGCCCGCGCCACCCAGGACGGCCGCAAGCTCATCCTGCGCCGCGGCCCCGAGCCCGTCGCCCGGGTCTTCCGCGTCACCGGGCTCGAGCGCGAGCTCGAGTGGCTGGAGGAGTAGCCCCCTCCACGGCCCGGCCGCTCGTTACACCTGGCGTAGACGGGAGTCGAGCAGCGCGGCCCGCGCCGCCGCCCGGCCCGGTACCCCGTGCACCGCGCCGCCGGGGAACGTCGCCGCCGAGCCGAGGTAGAGTCCGCGCAGGGGCGTGCGGTAGGGCGAGAGCTTCGGGACGGGACGGAACAGGAGCTGGTCGAGCTCGTAGGAGCCGGCGCCGACGTCCCCGCCGACGAGGTTGGCGTCGCGGTCGGCGAGGTCTCCCGGCACCATCACGTGACGGGCGAGGATGAGGTCGCGGAACCCGGGCGCGAAGCGCTCCACCTGGGCCTCCACGCGCCCGAGGAACATGTCGCGCCGCTCGCCCCAGCCCGGGTCGCGAGGCGTGTGGGTGTACGCCCAGGCGGTGTGCTTTCCCGCGGGCGCGCGGGAGGGATCGGCGAGCGACTGCTGGCCGAAGAGCAGGAACGGCTTCTCGGGCAGCTCGCCGCTCATGGCCTGGCGCAGGGCCGTGATGAGCCCCTCGGCGTCCCCCGCGACATGCACGGTCCCCGCGCGCCGGGCGTGCTCGTTCTCCCAGGGGACGGGACCGTCGAGCGCCCAGTCGACCTTGAACGTCCCGGGCCCGTGACGGAAGTGGACGAGGCGGCGGACGTAGAGGTCGGGGAGGGCCTGGCCCGCGAGGGCGAGCAGGCCGGAGGGGGTGAGGTCGCACAGGACGATGGGGGCCTCGACGAGGTCGCCGCCGGCCGTCTCCACCCCCGCGGCGCGCCCGTTGCGGGTGAGCACGCGGGTGACCGGGGTCCCCGCGTGCCAGCGCCCGCCGGCCTCCTCCAGCGCGCGGGTGAGCGCGTCGGTGATCGCGCCCGCTCCGCCCTCCGGGCTGGGCCAGCCCACCGCGTGCCCGAGGACCTGGAGGTAGATGCCGGCGATGGCCGAGCCCGCGCCGTCGGGCGGGACGTCGCCGTGCATCGCGCTCGAGTAGAGCCAGGCGCGCGAGCCGGGATGGGCGAACATCCGCTCGCCCACCGTGCGTGCCGAGGAGACCGTGAGCCGGGCGAAGTCGAGCATGCCGTGCAGCCGCCAGGCGAGCGCGAGGCGGGCCGCGCCGGCGACGGGCGGGAAGCCCGACAGGAAGGTCTGGCGCACGGCGGGGAAGTGCTCGAGGAAGGGACGGACCATCGTCTTCCACGCGGCTCCGTCGCCCGGGGAGAGCTCGTCGAGGGTCGCCGCGGTGGCGTCGACGTCGCGGAAGAGCGCTCCCCCGTCGCCACCGTCGAGCGGGTGGACCATCGCCACCGGCGGATGGATCCAGCGCACCCCGTGACGCTCGATCTCGAGCTCCTCGAAGACCGGGGACGCGATCCCCGCCGGGTAGACGGCGGAGAACACGTCATGGCGGAAGCCGGGGAGCGTGAGCTCCTCGGTGCGGACGGCGCCCCCGAGCGTGCCGGCCGCCTCGAGGAGCACGACGTCGCGGCCGGCGCGGGCGAGGGTCGCCGCGGCGGCGAGGCCGTTGTGCCCGCCGCCCACGACGACGGCGTCGGCCCGTTCCGCGCTCATCGCACCCCCCGGGCGATCTGGTGGAGCATCGACTCCTCGGCCGTCCCCATCCCCCAGAACGCCTGCTGGGCATGCTGCCCCGCGCGCCGGTAGGCCTGGTCGAGCGCCCACGGCATCTCGTCCCACGTCCCCGCCGCGCGCAGGAAGGCCTGGCCGTCCTGCGCGTAGAGGACGAGCCGGTTGCGGGCCCGGCCCATGAAGTGCCCCTCGTGGGTGGTGAGGTCGAAGCCGACGAGGGGTGTCACGCCGTCGGGCACGGGCGGTGGCTCGTCGCGCCCGAGACGGACCATGTTCTCGTTGAGCTCGTCGAAGTACGCGTGCAGGGCGCTGGGATCGTCCGGCGTGACCAGGCGGGTGATCGTGACGTACCCACGGGTGTAGGCCGGCAGCCGGGGCGCGAGGCGGGCGACGACCTCGATCTCGAAGGTCTGGTCGAGCAGGCCGCCCCTGCGCACCGGGGTGAAGCGCCCGAGGGCCGACGCGTAGTCCGGCCAGGTCTCGGGGCGCGTGATCGCGGCGATGACCGCCGGCGCCGACGGGACGGGCACGGGTGGATAGGTGTGCCAGATCTGGTGGCGCGGATCGGCGACGGGAGGCGTGGGCGCGCCGAGACCGGCCCCGCGTAGGCGGACCTCGGGGTCGTAGGCGTCGCGCTGGTCGGCGGTGGGGAAGGCGATGCCCCAGCCGCGCCGGGCGGGGTCGGCCCAGGCGTCGGGGAACCAGGGGCCGACGAGCTTGGCGGCCCCCTCGAGCAGCGCGTCACGGTCGAGGTCGCCCCGGGGGGAGGCCGTGAGCCGCGCCCGCATGAACGTCTTGTGAAAGGGGAGGACGTCGTACGCGCGCAGCCGCCGGTGCCCGAGCGCGTGCCAGCGGGTGGTGACGATCCCGAAGGCCAGGCGCAGGTCCTCGACGTCGCGCGCGGGCGCCGGCCGCGCGAAGTAGGCGGCGTTCAGGAAGTCCGTGACCCAGCCCGCGGCGTCCGGCGCCGCGACCGACGACCCCGCCGCGCGAGCGAACCGCGACTGCGGAGACCGCAGCACCCGCCGGGCCCCGAGCCCAGCCCCGACCGCGAGGAGCGCACGCTGAAGACCCGGAGCCGGCACGCCGGTGGCCTGCCCCATGCATCCCACCCTCAATCGCCGGACGCACTACCGTCCGCCCACCCGGCCCGGTAGCTCAGCGGTCAGAGCAGCGGACTCATAATCCGTCGTGCGAAGGTTCGACTCCTTCCCGGGCCAGTGGAGCAGCCGGCGTATGGGTACTTGCCCTCACCCGCGAGCGCTGCGGGAGAGGAGATCCGGCCCGACCTTGCGTGGCTCCCTCGCGGCTGCCGCTCAGGCGTTCTCGGCTTGGAGCCAGCGGCGGGTGAGCGGCGTGGCCGAGAGTCCGTGCACGACGATGGAGGAGACGACGCAGACGATGGTGGTCCAGATCACGACGTGCTGCTCGGTCGCGTCGAGGGTGTGCGATTCGACGACGATGGCGGCGTAGAAGAGGGCCGCCACGCCCCTGACTCCGAAGAACGCGAGGAACAGGCGTGCCTTCCGGCTCATGAACGTGCCGGCGGTGGCGAACACGAGGACGGGGCGGATGATCAGGATGAGGACGGGGGCCAGCAGCCATCCGGCGACCCCGGGCGCGCCGAGGCCGGAGGTGGTGAGCATCGTGCCGAGCATGAGCAACACGAGCAGCTCGAGCGTCTTGCCTGCGGCCTCGGTGCCGTGGTGGGCGGCCTCGTGGACGTGGTGGTCGAACTCGTAGCGGCGGAACGTGTACCCGGCAGCGAACACGGCGAGCAACCCGTAGGCGCCGAGCGCCTCGGTGAGCCCGTAGATCACGAGCACGAGACCGATGACCACCACCCCTTGCATCTCCGAAGCCAGGAGTCCCCGCGCTCGTGCTCGCGTCAGTACGGCGGCGGCGGCGAATCCTGACGCCGCCCCGAGCGCCAGCGCGAACCCCGCCGCGTAGAGCAGGTCGGCGAGCAACCAGCCGCCGATCCATCCCGTGCCCCCTTGCTTGGCGACCAGCAGCCCGAGCACGACGAACGGCGATGCGAGCCCGTCGTTGAAGCCCGCTTCGGTATGCAGCGAGAGTCGTGGCTCGCCGAGGACCTCGCCTCCGGGGCCGGTGAGCCCGACATCGCCGGCGAGCACCGGATCGGTCGGGGCGAGTATCGCTCCGAGCAGCAGCGCCGCGCCGAAGGAGAGCCCCATGACCCCGACGCCGAACGCGGCGATGGCGAGGATGCTCAGCGGCATCACCACCACCAGCAGGGTGCCGATCGACAGCCACGAGCGACGGCGGACCTCGCGCTCGATGGTCAGCCCGGCAGAGAAGACCGCCACGATGAGCGCGAGCTCGGCCAGGCGCTCGAGGAGCTGGTGGTCGTGCTCGGGGTCGAGCGGGTGGACGTCGAGGAGCGCGAGTGCCACCGCGCCCAGGCCCCCCAGGGCGACGTAGAAGACCGAAGCCGAGAACGCTCGCTCGCTCTGATGGGACATCGCTGCCGCCCCGACGAGCACGACAACCCCGACGGCCAGCAGGGCGAGCGTGTACAGGTCACCAAGATGCCAGCCGGGAGCGAGGGCGAACACCGGCGTGACGGGAAGGAACGGTGCCGGCATGGAGAACCTCCGGGGAGTGGGCGGGCGGAAACCTCGCCGACCAGACTTCCCGGCACACCGGGAACGACTGTACTTCCCGAGGGGGCGGCAGCGATCACCGCGACGACGGCGTCGGCCCGGGTCACCGCTTGCGCTCGAGCCGTGGCTCGGGTATGAGGCAGTAATGGCGAGGGCGAGCGAAGGGCCGCCGCGCGGATCGAGCAGGAGCGTGATGCTCGTCGCGGGGGCGGTGGTGGTGGTCCTCGTGGCACTTGCCTCCGGCTACGGCTACCACCGCGACGAGCTCTACTTCCTCGCCGCCGGTGACCACCTGGACTGGGCGTACGCCGACCAGGGACCTCTCACCCCGCTCATCGCCCGCGTCATGAGCGGGATCTCCGCGGATTCGCTGACGGTGCTGCGGCTGCCGTCGGCGCTGGCCGCCGGTGCCACGGTGCTGCTGACCGGTCTGCTCGCGCGCGAGCTCGGTGGCAGCCGACGCGCCGAACAGGTGGCCGCCGCCTGCGCCGCGGTCGCGAGCATCGTGCTCGTCACCGGCCACCTGCTGAGCACTTCGACGTTCGATCTGCTGGTCTGGACCGCAGTCAGCTGGCTCGTCGTCCGGGCGGTGCGGACCGGCGAGGACCGGCTGTGGCTGGTCACCGGGGTCGTGCTGGGGGTCGGGCTGCTCAACAAGCCGCTGCCGGCGTTCCTGGCCGTCGGGCTGTTGGCTGGTGTCGCGATCGCGGGGCCGCGGCGCCTGCTGCGCAACCGCTACGTCAGGCTGGGCGCGGCGATCGCTCTCGCGCTCTGGTCGCCGTGGATCATCTGGCAGGCCGATCACGGCTGGCCGCAGATCGATGTGTCGCGCTCGATCGCCGCGGGGGGCTCGGCGAGCTCGCAGCCGTGGTGGGCGATCCTGCCGTTCCAGTTCCTGCTCGTCAGCCCGGTGCTCGCGCCGGTCTGGATCGCGGGTCTCGTGAAGCTCTTCCGGGACCCCGCCGTGCGCGACGTCCGGTTCCTCGCGTGGGCCTGGGTCGTGCTCGCCGTGGTATTCATGGCGTCGGGCGGCAAGCCCTACTACCTGGGCGGGCTTCTCCCGGCGCTGATCGCAGCCGGAGCTGTGCAGGTCGACGGCTGGCTCGGACACGGGCGGCTGCGTCTGCGCAGGGGGCTGCTCGTCGCGGCGGTCGCGGTGAGCGCGGCGATCGACCTGACCATCGCACTGCCCGTGCTCCCCGCGGACCGCGCCGGCCCCGCGATCGCAGCGAACGCGGACGTCGGCGAGACGATCGGCTGGCCCGAGCTCGCCCGGACCGTCGCGAACGTCCGTCGGAGACTGCCGGGCGCGGAACGCGTGGTGATCCTCACCCGCAACTACGGCGAGGCGGGCGCGATCGACCGCTACGGCCCCGCGCTCGGCCTGCCGCACGCCTACAGCGGACACAACGCCTACGGCGACTGGGGACCGCCACCCGACGGCAGCGCCCCGGTCATCGCCGTCGGAGACAATCTCGCCGCGCACCTGAGCGGTTGCACCATCGCCGCCCGGATCACGAACCGTGCCGGCGTCGACAACGACGAGCACGGGGCGCCCGTCACGGTCTGTCGCGGGCCACGACGCTCATGGTCACGGGAATGGCCGGAGCTGCGCCGCTTCGGCTGAACGAGGTGGCTCGGCCCCGGGACCGGTCCATCGACCGCGCCGTGATCGACGCATGCGTAAAGCTCCTCGAAGAGGTGGGTCGCCACCGCCTGAGCCGCGAGCAGATCGCGCGCCGGGGGCGTCAGCCTGCCCGCGGTCAACCGACGCTTCGACGGCGTGGACGACATCCTGCTCGCCGTCGCCAGCACTCCGCCCCACGAGCCGCAGACGCTCGCCGGCGTCGATTCGCTGCGCTCGTTCCTCGTGGCGTCGCTGACCAGGACCGCGCGCACGTTCGCGACCACTCGGCTCCGCCGCTCCCGAGCGAGCTGCTGGCGGCGGCCGCGGGGGGCGAGCGGATCGAGCAGGCGCTCCAGTCGACCCTCGCCGAGCTCCGCGCCGACGGGCTGGCCTGGGTCGAGTGGGCGCGCGCGCGTGGCGAGATCGCTCCCGAGGTCGACGACGAGACGCTGCTCGACCTCATCAACGGAGCGGCGTACTACCGCCTGCTGTGGCGTGGCGAGACGATCGGCGAAGACGAGGTCGAGCCGCTGGTCGACCTGCTCCTCGCGGGAGCGGCCCCCGCGCCGCCGGCGGGAAGCTCTGGCGCAGCTCCTTGAGGAGTGACCATACGGGCCCGTATGGGCCGGGACGTTGGACGCCGTGTTCAGAGCCCGTCCGCGATCCGGCCGGTCGGCCAGACCTGCACGCCGATGCCCTCGAGCTCGACGACCGCTTCGGCCGAGAGCCGCGAGACGGCGTCGCGGGCGAGGACGAGGCGGTAGTCGCGTTCGCTGGCCTCGTAGATCGACGTGCGCGGGCAGTTGGGAAGGTTGCACCCACAGACGACCAGCGTGCTCACGCCCTGGTCGCGGAGATGGTCATCGAGTGCCGTCTCGAAGAACGCTCCCCAGCGCGGCTTGTACATGACCGCCTCCCCGGTGCCGACGTACTGGGGCGAGCCGGCGAGGAGCGCTTCGTGATCGAGCTCGCCCATGCCCTCGGGACCGAGCCCCGGAGCAAGCTGGGACCCCGGTGAGCCCGCGAGGAGGAGAGGCTGCCCGGCGAGCACCGCGCTCCGGCGGCAGAGGTCCACGTTCGAACCGTCGGGCAGGTAGAGCCGCAACATGTGGACGATCGGCCGGCCCGCCGCCCGGAAGGCGGCCGCGAGTGACCGCATCGCCGGCAGGGCCGCCGACGTGCCCGGCACTTCCAGCGGCTGACCGTCGAGAGTGTCGCGCTGCACATCGATCGTGACGAGCGCCGCCGTCGCGAAATCGGGGACCAGCAGGGGGTCATCGGTCATCGTTCACCTCGGTTCATGGGCGTCAGGTAGCCTCGGATGATGGACGACGAGTCGATCCGCACATTGCTCAGGCGCCTGGCGCGGCCGCACGGCTCCGGCGGGAAGGTCATCGAGCGTGCCGCGATCCTCGCCGAAGGCTCGGAGTCCGAGGCGGTCCTGGCCTGGATCGCGGCCCATGACGGACAACCCGAGGATCTGCCGCCCGCGGTCGCCGGCGGGGGCCTGCACAGCGCACGCCTGACCGACAGCAGCGCGATGCGGTCGGCGAAGCCGCGCCGGTACGTGCTGCCTCCCGGCGCTCTGTCCTGAGGCCGGCGCGGAGGAGAAGCCCGCCGGACGCTCCCGGGCGGCGCCGGGGGAGACGGCTACGGTGCGCCGATGGCCCCGAGCGAGAAGCCCCAGGTCGACGTCCCCGCCGATCAGTCCCCCTCCTACGAGCTCGAGCTCGAGGACATCGTCGTCGGCGACGGCGAGGAGGCCGTCCCCGGGCGCGTCGTCGAGGTCCACTACGTCGGCGTGTCCTGGTCGACCGGCCGGCAGTTCGACGCCTCCTGGGACCGCGGCAGCACGTTCAAGTTCGGTCTCGGGAAGGGGCAGGTCATCCCGGGGTGGGACCAGGGCGTGGCCGGGATGAAGGTCGGAGGGCGCCGCCGGATCACGATCCCGCCCATGCTCGGCTATGGGAAGCGGGGCGCCGGTGGGGTGATCGGTCCGGACGAGACGCTGATCTTCGTCGTCGACCTGGTCGGCGTGCGCTGAGCGGCAAGCGGAAGATCGCCGCCCGTCGCCGGCGGTGAGGCCGCTCCGGTCACCGGCCCAACGTACGCAGCGAGGCCAGCGGCGGCCGCTCGGTGAAATCCAGGTCGCGCGGGTCCGCGCCGGCCGGCCCGGCGGTGAGGTAGCCCTCGGGCTCCTCCCCGTCCAGCCGGCCCTCCTGCCCGAGGCGCCGCGTCACCGCGACGAGGACCGCATAGGCCATGGGCCCGAGCTCGCGCAGCGGTTGGTGACGGTTCTGGCGGACCCCGAGGTCGACCTGGGCGAGCCCGTCGAGCCCCACCTCGCGATAGGCGTCGATGAGCAGGCCGATCTCCACGCCGTAGCCCGTCGCGAAGGGGAGACGCTCGAGCAGCTCGCGCCGGGCCGCGAACTCCCCCGCCAGTGGCTGCTGGACGGCCGCGAGCTCGGGATAGAAGCGGTGCAGGAGCGGGCGGGCCGTGAGCTCGTTGACCCGCCCGCCGCCGTCGGCAATGGCCACGCCACCCGCCCGGAACGGGCGGCGGTAGCACCCCTTGACGAAGTGCACTCCCGGGTCACGGCGCAGGGGACCGACGAGCCCGCGCGCGAAGTGGGCCCCGAACACCGCCGAGTCCGCGTCGAGGAAGCACACGATCTCACCGCGCAGGACCCTGAGCGCGCGCCACATCGCGTCGCCCTTGCCGAGGACCGGCCCGAGCCCGGGCGCCAGCGTCTCCTGGGCGAGGACGGTCGCGCCGGCGGCGCGGGCCAGCGCGGCGGTCCCGTCCTCCGAGGCGGCGTCCACGACGACGACCTCGTCGACCTCCCCCCGCTCGCGCAGCTCCACGAGCGCGGAGACGATCGGCCCGACGGTCTCCGCCTCGTTGCGGGCGGGGAGGCAGACCGACACGCTCGCGGCGCCCCGGCCGTCCGCGGCGCCGAACTCACGGTGGTCGAAGGTGCGCGCCCGCGACCACGCGAGCGCGGCGTCCAGGCTCACCCGCGGCGGCGCGGCGGTCGGTCGTGGACGGAGGCGAGCCGGGCCGGCGTGACGGCGCCGAGCACCAGCCCGAAGTCGCGCGACGCCACGTCGTAGAAGCCGGAGTGGGTCACCGGGTCGAGGATGATGCCGCCGAGCCACCCCACGCCGTACGTGAGCCGCGGAACCGCGCCGCCCCCCCCGTCGAACGGGGGACGGCGCGCCCCGGTGCGGCTCCTGGGGGGGTTCGGG
>JBBSGJ010000089.1:0-9235 GCA_038254195.1 Solirubrobacterales bacterium | reverse complement strand
GCATCCCGGACGCGGGGGAGCCGCCGGCTTCTGCATAACCCGGCGCACCACGGCGCGAGCCTCAACCCCGCGCTCGAGGAGGTCTCGTTCTGCCCGCGGTGCGGGCGCGACGCCCAGGTCGACTTCCCCCAGCGCATCCTCTGCCCGCACTGCGGCTACGGCGCCTACTACAACCCCAAGCCGGTCTCGGCCGCCATCCCCTTCGACGCCGACGGGAATCTCGTCCTGCTCCGCCGCGCCTTCGATCCCGGGGCCGGGCTGTGGACCTTCCCGGGCGGGTTCGTCGACCTGGGGGAGTCGGTGGAGGATGCGGCCCGTCGTGAGGTCCGCGAGGAGCTCGAGATCGACGTCGAGCTGGGCGAGCTGGTCGGGGTCTACTCGCGCTCCGACGAGCGGGTCGTCCTCATCGTCTTCGCCGCGACCGCGCTCGGCGAGCCGCGCACCACCGAGGAGGCGACGGAGGTCGCGGCGTTCCCACCCGACGCCCTGCCCTGGGACGAGCTCGCCTTCTGGTCGACCCAGGCCGCGCTTCGCGACGTCCTGCACAACCCTTGAGGCGGTCCTCAGGGCACGATCACGAGCTTGCGTCGCGGTGAGTCGGCCTGGCGATCCCAGGCGTCGGGCGCGTCGTCGAGCGCCAGCCGCTCGATGTCGACCACCAGCTCGCCCTTCGCCCCGTGCCCGGCCATCTTCGTGAACGCGTCGCGCTGCACCTCGGGCGGGGCGGCGAAGTTCGTGTGTCCCATCAGCACGAGCATCTTGTTGCGGAACGCCGGCGCCGCGAGTGAGATCTCCTGTGCTGCGGAGGAGCCGATCTGGACGAAGCGCGCGCCCTCGGCCGCGGCGGCGATCGCGGCCTGGGCCGGGTCTCCCCACAGCGGGTCGATGATCACGTCCGGCCCGTCGCCGCCCGCCGCCTCGCGCAACGCGCCGGGCAGGTCGTCCTCGGCGTCGAGCTTCACCACCGCGTCGGCGCCGAGCTCCCGTGCGCGCTCGAGGCTCTCCGGATGACGGGCCGCGGCGACCACGCGCCCCGCGCCGAGCAGCCGTGCCGCCTGCACGCCGATCTGCCCCACGACGCCGCTCGCGCCGAGGACCAACACGGTCTCGCCCTCCCGCAGCTTCGCCCGCCACTCGAGCGCGAGCCACGCCGCCATCCCGGCGATCCCGAAGCAGACCGCGAGCCCCGGATCCAGGCCCGCGGGGAGCGCGAAGGCGCGCTCGGGCTCGATCAGCGTCCGCTCGGCGAACGAGCCGAAGGGCGCGACCGACGAGTTGAAGTAGGCGGACGTCCCGTCCTCGAGGCGGGCGATCCCCTCGCGGCCGACCACGGAGGGCACCGGTGGGGCGCCGCGCGGATACGAACCCGTGGCCATGAGGCGGTCGACCGGGTTCATCCCCGCGGCGAGGACCTCCACGGCCGCCTGGCCGTCCTGGGCCACGGGCTCGTCCCACTCCCCCACCTCGGGGGTCGTGCCGTACTGCCTGAGGATGGCTGCGCGCATGCCTTCCCGTATGCCCCGCCCAAGCATCGCCGCATCGCGCGTTCAGGAGTCGTTCACGCCGCTGGCGGGAGGCTCCGGCGAGCGTGGTCCGAGGACTCCTCCTCGCCGGTCTCCTGGTGGCCGTCGCGGCGGTGGTCCTGCTGTCCGACCACGACCAACACACCACCCGAGCCACCCCACGGTCGCCCGCACGCCGCGCCGGACCGCCGATCCAGCGTCGCGTCGTGCTCGGCCGCTCCCGCATGGGGCGTCCGCTCGTGGCGCGCGTCCTCGGCAACCCGGCCGCGACCAGGAAGGTCCTCGTCGTCGGCTGCATCCACGGAGACGAGGCCGCCGGAATCGCGATCGTCCGTCGCCTCCGCGCCGCCCACCCGCCGGCCGGCACCGCGCTCTGGCTCCTCGAGGACGTCAACCCCGACGGCGTCGCCGCGCGCACGCGGCAGAACGCGCACGGCGTCGACCTCAACCGCAACTTCCCCTACGCCTGGCGCCCGCTCGGGCGCCGGGGCGACCAGCAGTACTCGGGCCCGCATCCCCTCTCCGAGCCCGAGGCCCGCGCGGCCCGGGCCTTCATCCTCCGTGTGCGTCCGCAGATCACCGTCTGGTTCCACCAGCCGCTTGGCGTCGTCGACGAGTCCGGAGGGCGGGTGGCGGTGGAGCGGCGCTTCGCGCGCGCCGCCCGGCTGCCGCTGCGGCAACTCACGCGCTACCCGGGCAGCGTCGCGGGCTGGGAGGACCATCGGTTGCCGGGCGCGACGGCGTTCGTCGTGGAGCTCCCGCGGGCGGTCCACTCCCCCGGCCGCTACGCGGGGGCGGTGCTCACGCTGCTCCCCGCCCGGCCGCGGTGAACGAGCTCCAGACGGTCGATGGCCCCGCGCCCGGGTCGGGCCCGGCGTGGAGCTCCACCCGCTCCACCCACTTCACCCACTGAAAGCCGCGGCGCCCCGGCGCGACGAGGCGGACGGGTGCGCCGTGGCCGTGGGACAGCGCCTCGCCGCTGACATGCGTGGCGAGCAGCAACCGGTCTGCGTCGTGCAGCGCGAAAGACCAGCGGTAGCCCGTGTGGGAGACGATGCGGACGTGGTCGGCGCCGTCTCGCACGCCCGCGCGCGCGAGGAGCCTGTCGAGCCGCACCCCGCGCCAGCGCTGGCGCGACCAGAAGCCGCCCGTGCAGTCGAGCACGGCCTCAAGCTCGTCGCCGGCATCGAGGTCGGCCACGCTCAACGAAACGGGCGAGGAGACGAGCCCGGTGACCGTCACCCGGTGGTCCGCCCCGAGCTCCCGCGGCGCGTCGGCCACCCATGACGTCGTCGGGAACGCGTTGCCCTCGCCGCTCGCCTGCTCGTAGGAGCCGGTGAAGCGCCGGTCGGGACGGAGGAGGGCCTGTACCCGCCACGCCACCACCGCACCCAGCGCCGTCCCGCCCCACGCGAGGAACTGCCGCCGCCCGGCGAGGTCGCGGCGCCGCAACCGCTTCGCGCGACCCAGCGCGTGGACGAGCACGACGACCACGAGCACCGCCCCGAGCGCGGTGTGCCAGACCAGGACGGAGAAGCCCGCCAGCGCGACGGGGCCGGCGCTCGACCACAGCCAGCCCGCCAGGAGCGCGAGGAGCACGAAGCCGAGCGCGCCCAGCGAGGGAGCCGACGCGCGCCGCAACGGCAGCACGCGCCGCAGCTTCCATACGAGCACGCCTCCCAGTGCGAAGCCGCCGGCATCGTGCGCCGCGAAGACCCAGCCGCGGCCGGGTGACCCCGCCCAGACCACCAGCGCACCTGTCACCCCGAGCAACGCGACGAGCGCGGCCAGGCTCCAGTCCGTCGCGCGTGGCGTCATCTCCCCAGGGGAGCCGGGAGATCTGGCGCGGTGATTACGGCCCGGGAACCGGTCTCAGTACGAGAGCCCGGCGGGGACGGCCTCGGGCCCGCAGGCCCGGACGACCTCGACCAGGCGCTCGGCCGCCTCGAGCTCCCAGCGACCGGAGTCCACGAGGTGGTCGGCGAGGGCCTCGACGTCCTCCAGGGCGTCGCGCGCCTCGTCGTCCCACACCTCCGCGAACACCAGGATGTCGGCGGCGCCGCGGACGCGCTCCTGCTCGTCGGGGTGGAACTTGACCTGTCCCACGTCGCGGACGAGGTCCATGAGCTGGGTGTAGGAGTTGGCCCGGTCGGCGTTCATCGTCAGGACAGTGTGCCCAGGCGGGCGGGGGGAATCACGCATCCAGGGGGGGGCCAGAACGTGCGAAGCATCCCACAGGTGTGCGGACGTCGCCGACCGGTGGATCACCGGGAGCGCCGGTGGCGGGGGCTGAGTGGCGATCGCCGCGATGGGGAAGACTTCCCCTGTCCACAACACGGGAGGCAGAACGATGTCGGAACGCAACGACCGCGAGCAGGATCCCGAGAGCGGGACCGAGAACGTCGGCACGGCCGACCAGCTCGACGAGGCGGGGAAGGGCGGCCAGGGCACAAGCCCGGCGGACGGCACCGAGCGGATCGAAGGCGGCGGCGTGCCCGGTCAGACGCAGTCCCCGGCGCCGGCCGACGACGTCGGCGTGCCCGAGGACCTCGACGAGCGCACGGAGTAAACGGGGAGGGTCCCCTCCTCCGGGTCTGCTTCCGACGAGTCGGGGCGCTCGGAGGGGGGGAGTGGCGGGAGCAGGATTCGAACCTGCGAAGGCGTAGCCAACGCGTTTACAGCGCGTCCCCTTTGACCGCTCGGGAATCCCGCCGCGACCGCCGACACTCTAGAAGCTGCGCGGCCTACTACGCGCTCCGCAGACGTTGCGCCTCGGGCAGCGCCTCGAGCTTCTTCAGCGTGTGCGTCTCGATCTGGCGGATGCGCTCGCGGGTGACGTTGAACGCCCGGCCGACCTCCTCCAGGGTCTGTGGCCTCCCGCCCGTGAGCCCGAACCGCAGCTCGATCACCTCGCGCTCGCGCGTGGGCAGGGCCGCGAGGGCGCGGTGGAGGTTGTCGGTCCGCAGGTTCCCGGACGCGAGCTCGAAGGGCGACGCCGCCCCGACGTCCTCGACGAAGTCGCCGAGCTCGGACTCGTCCTCCTCGCCGACCGGCTTCTCCAGCGACACCGGCTGCTGGGCCAGGCGCAGGATGTCCCGCACCTCGCCCACGGCGATCCCGAGCTCGCGCGCGATCTCCTCGGGCACCGGCTCACGCCCCAGTGACTGCACGAGCTGGCGCTCCGCGTGCACGACCTTGTTGAGCTTCTCGACCATGTGGACGGGCATGCGGATCGTCCGGCCCTTGTCGGCCGCGGCGCGGGACACCGCCTGACGGATCCACCACGTCGCGTAGGTGGAGAACTTGTAGCCGCGGCGGTGGTCGAACTTCTCCACCGCGCGGATCAGCCCCAGCGACCCCTCCTGGATCAGGTCGAGGAACGTCAGCCCCCGTCCGAGGTAGCCCTTGGCGATCGACACCACGAGCCGCAGGTTCGCCTCGGTCATGTGCTGCTTGGCGCTCATGTCCCCGCGCTCGATCCGCCGCGCGAGCTCGACCTCCTGGGTCGCGGTCAGCAGCGGCACCCGGCCGATCGAGCGGAGGTAGAGCCGCAGCGAATCCAGCGACGGCTCGACCGTCAGGTCGATCTGCGCCTGCTTCGGCGCGAGCCGCTCGGCGCGACGGGCCTCGGCGGCGGCCTCGACCCGCCGGCTCTCGCCCTCGGCCACCCGGCCGTCGGCCCCCACGACGTCGATCCCCTGCTCCTCGAGGTACCTGTGGAGCTCGGAGACCTCCTCCTTGGTGACCTCCACCTCCTCCAGGGCCCGCGCGACGGCCTCGAACGAGACGCATCCCTTCTCCTGCCCCTCGGCGATGAGCTCTGAGAGCTCGTCCCGCTCGGCGATCGGGGCCTCGCCCCCCAGCAGCGCTGTGTCGTTCACGTGGCAATTGATACCAGGCTCCGCGCCCGGAGCTGGGCGCGGGGGCCACCGCTACGCTCCCCCATACCAAAGGCATACCGCCATGGCCGACCGCCTCGCCCCCACCCTCCCCGACGTCCAGGCGCTCGCGCCCGCCACCGCGGTAAGCCTCTCGCGCGTCGGGGTCACCGGTGTGGAGAAGATCATCCGCATCGTCCACGAGGGGGCCGAGCAGCTCTTCTCCGCGCGCCTCGAGTGCGTCGTCGACCTCGGCGCCGCCCAGAAGGGCGCACACATGTCGCGCTTCGAGGAAACGGTCAATGCGGCGATCGGCGAGGTCATCCTCGGCGAGACCGGCTTCCGCGCCGAGGCCCTGGCCGGTCGCATCGCCCACCGCGTGCGCGAGGCCCAGGGCGCTCACCGCGCCGAGGTGACGATCGTCGCGCGGTATCCCGAGCACAAGCCGGCACCGGTCTCCGGGATCCCCACCCAGGAGATCTACACCCTCTTCGGCTCGGCCACCGCCTCGGCGCGCGGCACCCGGCGGATCATCGGCGTCGCCGCCCAGGGGATGACCGCGTGTCCGTGTGCCCAGGGTCTCGTCGCCGCCTCCGCGCGTGAGCGCCTGGAGGAGGAGGGCTTCGACGCCGACGAGATCGAGCGGATCCTCGCGGCCGTCCCCGTCGCCACCCACAACCAGCGCGGCCTGGGGACCCTCCACATCGGCTGCCCGGAGACCTGCGACGAGGACATCGACGCGCGCGAGCTGCTGGCGATCGTCGAGGACTCCATGTCGAGCGAGATCTACGAGCTCATGAAGCGCTCCGACGAGGTCGCGGTGGTGGAGAAGGCCCATCGCCGCCCCCGCTTCGTCGAGGACTGCGTGCGCGAGATGATCCGCGGGGTGGTCGGGCGCTTCGGTCAGCTCGGGGACGACTCATGGGTCTCCGCCCGCCAGGAGAACCTCGAGACGATCCACCAGCACGACGTGGTCGCCGAGCGCTTCGGCCTGCTCGGGGAGATCCGCCACGAGCTCGCCACGGGCGAGCGCGCCGCGTCACACGTGACTAGGCAGGACTGGCTGGGCGCGTAGCCAGCCGGCGGCGCAGCCCGAACACGAAGTCCGCGCCGCTGGCGATCGTCAGCGCGACCGTGAGGTAGACGAGGACGTCGACCCACGGCGCGGAGCCCACCGCGATCAGGGCCATGACCATCGCGACCTGCACGACGGTCTTGAGCTTGCCGAGGGTCGCCGCCGGGGTGACGACCCCCTGCGCGGAGGCCGCGGTGCGCAGGATCGTCACCACGAGCTCACGGGCGATGATGACCATCGCCACCCAGGCGGCGAGGCGGTGCAGCGAGACGAGCGCGATGAGCGCGGCGACGATGAGCAGCTTGTCGGCGAGCGGGTCCATGAGCTTGCCGAACGTCGTCACCGCTCCGCGCCGGCGGGCGATCTCCCCGTCGACGTAGTCGGTCAGCGAGGCGACGGCGAAGACCACGGCGGCGAGCACGTCCCCGTTTCGCGTCCGGTCGACCAGCGCGACCACGAGCACGGGCACGAGGAGGATCCGCGCGACCGTGAGGACGTTGGGGACGTTGAGCGGGACCATCGCGGCCCGGGAGACTAGGGCGGACTAGGAGTCCGAGGAGGAGTGCTGGTCCGTGTCGCCCATATCGGAGTCGTCGTCGGCGGGGGCGGCGGGCAGCTTGTCGGTGGCCTCGGAGTCCTCGTTCTCGGCCCCGGCGGCGTCGGCGTCGTTGGGCTGCGTCTCGGCGAAGGTCATGCGTCGCTCCGTACCCGTGGCCCCATCGCCCCAACCAGGGACGGGAGGATTGGCGCGACCCGCGTAGGCGCGGGCCTCGCCGTAGAGCCGCGCCAGGTCGGGAAGCTGGTGATTGGCGTTCAGCCCGCTCGGGTTGGGCAGGAGCCAGACCGGCCGCCCGCCGACTCGCTCGTCCTGCAGCCCGATTCTCGCGCGCGGGCGCGCGAAGGCGGAGCGGTAGGCGCCAAGACCGACGCAGGCGACGAGCCGGGGGGCGTACCGCCCACAGAGCGCGTCGAGCGCCACCGCCCCGGCGCGGAGCTCGTCGAGCGCGAGCTCGTCGGCGGCGCGGGTGGGCCGGGCGACGAGGTTCGTCACCCCGACGCCGTAGCTGACCAGCTCCGCGTCCTCGTCCGGACGCAGCCGCCGCGGTGTGAAGCCCGCGAGGTGCAGCGCCGGCCAGAACCGGTTGCCCGGGCGCGCGAAGTGGTGACCGCGCTGCGCGGACAGCAGCGAGGGGTTGATGCCCACGAACAGCGTGTGGAGGTCGCCCGCGATGACGTCCCGGAGCGGCTTCACCGCGACAAGAACGAGAGCAGCCGATCGACGACGAGCCGCGGGCGTTCCTCCGGGAGGTAGTGGCTCGCGCCGGGCACCACGCCTCCCTCGACGCGCCAGGCCGCGCGCCGGACGTCGGTCGCGTCCGCACGGCCCTCGGCCGTGTCGGCGTCAAGCATGAGAACCGGCAGGGTCAGCCGCCGGCCGCCGCGGTTGGCGGCGACGTCCGCGGCGAACGCGCGGTAGGGCCGCAGTGCGATCCGCAGGCGACCCGGGCGCGCGTACGCGCGCAGGTACTCCGCGAGCGCCCCGCCGTCGAACGTCGCCGCGGGCTGCCGGTCGGGCCCGAGGTAGCGAGCGACGAGGTCGTTCCCCGGCCGCGGTCGCCGGGAGAAGTCCCGGCGTCGCTCGAGCCCCCACCCCGGCAGCCCCGCGCCGAGGACCGCGAGCCGGGTCACGAGCGACGGGTGGAAGCGCGCGAGGGCATAGGCCGTCCAGCCCCCGAGGTCGTGGCCGACCACGGTCACCCGGCGTAGGCCGAGCCGCTCTACGAGCGCGGCGATCCGCGCCGCCGTGGCGCGCGCCGAGGCGCTCCCCCGCGCCGGGGAGGACGCGCCGACGCCGGGCGGATCCACGGCGACCACCGTGTAGCGACGCGCGAGCGCCCCCATCACCTTGCGCCACGCGTACCAGGTCTCGGGAAAGCCCGGAAGCAGGACGACGCCGGGACCGTGCCCGCCGCGGACGTAGTGCAGCTCGGCACCGGGCACCGCGACGCGTCCGTCGCGAAAGGCGACACCGTCGGTCCGGAGATCGGCGGCGGTACGGGGAGCGAGCGCGCGGCGGTCCGCGGAGGGCAGGGCGAGCGCCGCGAGCAGGGCCAGGAGCGCGAGGCCCGCGAGCGCGCCGGCCCCGCGAGCGGCGCTCAGGGCGGTCCGCCCGGATCCGGCGTGAGCTCCTGGACGGCCGCGAGGCGGTGGAGCTGCTCCTTCGTCGCCGGATAGAGGTCGCAATAGGTCTCGTAGAGCTCGTCGTAGAGCCCGCGCAGCCCCGGGTCGGGCACAAGCCGGTTCGACACCCGCGACCAGTCCGTCTCCGGCGGCACGACCCCGGTGCCGATGGCCGCGATCAGTGCGTCGCCGTAGCTCGCCCCGATGGTCTCCGCGGGCAGAAGCTGCTCGCGCCCGGTCACGTCCGTGACGATCTGGGTCCACAGCCCGCCCTGCGTCCCCCCGCCGACCGCCACGACCCGCGACGCCGGCCCCGCGGCCTCCTCGAGCAGCCCGAGGATCTGCCGGATGCCGTAGGCGATGCCCTCGTACACGGCCCGGAGCACGTGCCCACGGCGGTGGCGGAGAGTGAGCCCGGCCACCACCCCCCGCGCCTCGGGATCGAAGATCGGCGTCCGCTCCCCCGCGAAGTAGGGCAGCACGACCAACCCGTCGGCCCCCGCCGGCGTCTGCGCCGCCTCGGCCACGAGCTGCGCGAACGGCGCGCCACCCGTGAGCTCCTGCACCCAGGTCGTCAG
>JBBSGJ010000088.1:0-9300 GCA_038254195.1 Solirubrobacterales bacterium | reverse complement strand
TCGCCCGAGCAGATGAAGATGTTCCTCACGCGCCTCGGGTTCGGCTCGCGGGTCGTGGTCACCGGGGACATCACGCAGATCGACCTCCCGCGCGAGCAGAGGTCCGGGCTCGTCGTCGTGGGGGAGATCCTCGAGGGCATCGAGGGGATCGACTTCATCCGCTTCGGAGGTGCCGACGTCGTGCGCCACAAGCTCGTCCAGCGCATCGTCGCCGCCTACGACGAGCACGCCGAGCGCTCGGCGCCCGAGCTGCGCCAGCGCGTGTGATCGAGGTCGAGGAGGTCGGGCCCCGCCCCATCGCCTCGTCAGAACCCGGGCCGCTGATCGTCCTGGCGCTGGGCTCCGCGGGCATCGACGAGGGCCATGTCGCCCTCGAGTGGGCGTCCGAGGAGCGCATCCGCGAGCTCAACCGCGAGTTCCGCGGCCGCGACGAGCCGACCGACGTCCTCTCCTTCGGAGTCGACGAGGACGGGCCGGTGCACGGCCCGCGGGAGCTCGGGGACCTCGTCATCTGCCCGGCATTTACAGAGGATCTTCGCGCAGCCGTCGTCCACGGGGTCCTCCACCTCACGGGGATGGACCACGAGTCAGACGACGGCGAGATGCTGGCCCTCCAGGCCGAGATCCTCACCTGGTGACCCGTTCCGGGTTCGTCGCCATCGCCGGCCGGCCCAACGTGGGCAAGTCGACCCTGGTCAACACGATCGTCGGGCAGAAGGTGGCGATCGTCTCCGACAAGCCGCAGACCACCCGCCGGGCGGTGCGCGGCGTGGCGACGACGCCGGAGTGGCAGCTCGTGCTCACCGACCTCCCCGGGGTGCAGCGGCCTCGCGACACCCTGACCGAGCGCATGCAGCGACGCGTGGAGTCCGAGCTCGCCGAGGCCGACGTCGCGTTGCTCGTGCTCAACGCCGAGCAGGGCGTCGGCCCCGGGGACCGCTTCCTCGCACAGATCCTCAAGGGGCCGGTCCCGGTCGTCGTCGTGGTCAACAAGGTGGACCGCGCCCGGCGCCCGCGCGTGGTCGAGACCCTGTCCGAGGCCGAGGAGCTCGGGATCGCGGAGGAGATCTTCCCGGTCTCGGCGCGGACCGGCGCCGGCGTGCCGACCCTGGTCGAGCATCTCGCCGCCCGCGTCCCCGAGGGCCCCTTCCACTTCCCCCCGGAGGTGCGCTCGGACATGTCCGAGGCGGTGGCGCTCGCCGAGCTCGTGCGCGAGCAGGTGCTCGCCCGCACCCGCCAGGAGGTCCCGCACGCCGTGGAGGTGGAGGTCGACGAGGTCTCCGACGGCTATGTCCGGGCGTACGTGTGGGTCGAGACGGAGTCCCAGAAGGGCATCCTCATCGGCGCAAAGGGGCAAATGGTCCGCGACATCGGGACAAGCGCCCGCAAGGAGATCCAGCGCCGTTCGGGCGAGAACGTGCATCTGGACCTGTCTGTACGAGTGCGGCGCCACTGGCGTGGGGACGCGAACCTGCTGGACCGCCTGGGCATCGAGTAGCCCCGACGCCCGGCGCTTAACGGCCATTCAGGAGAAGGCGTGAAACTTTTTCCTCCGAATGACGTAGCTTGTAAGGACGCGGAGGCCCGCCCCGGCCCCGTGCGTCCACGTCCAGAGCCTGCGTGCGCCCTCGCGGCAGGTGCGGTCTGGTCTTTCCCCGGTCCCCGGGGATTGTACCGGGGGGCACTGGACACCATCCATGTACTTAGATATAATAGGCAGCGCAACATGACTCCAGCTCTTTCCCTCGCCCCCGCCGAGCCCGACACGATCGACTCCCTGCAGCTCTTCCTCAACCAGGCGAGCAAATACCCCCTGCTCACTGCCGCTGAGGAGATCGAGCTGGCCAAGCGCATCGAGCGTGGCGACATGTTCGCCAAGGACCGGATGATCAACTCGAACCTCCGGCTCGTGGTGTCCATCGCCAAGCGCTACCAGGGCCACGGCCTTCCGCTCTCGGACCTGATCCAGGAGGCTATGTTCGGGCTGATCCGCGCCGCGGAGAAGTTCGACTGGCGTCGTGGCTACAAGTTCTCGACCTACGCGACGCTGTGGATCCGCCAGGCGATCCAGCGCGGCCTCGACAACACGGCGCGGCCGATCCGGCTGCCCGCGAACGTCGCCGGCCGCGAGCGGAAGATCGCCCGCGTGGAGCGTGAGCTCACGGGCGAGCTCGACCGCGAGCCCACGGCCAAGGAGGTCGCGAACCGCGCCGACCTGCCGCTCGAGGAGGTGCTGGCGATGCGCGACATCACGCGCATCTCGGCCTCCCTCGACCAGCCCATCGGCGACGGCACGACAACCCTGGGCGAGCTCCACGCCGAGGAGACCCCGCAGGTGACCGACGAGGTCGCCGAGCGCGAGCTCCGCTCCGTGGTCCACCAGGCCCTCGACCTCCTGCCCGAGGACGAGCGCACGGTCGTGCGCCTGCGCTTCGGGACCGACGGCAACGAGCCCACCACGCTCACCGAGGCCGGGCGCCAGCTCGGCGTGTCGGCCGAGCGGGCCCGTCAGCTCGAGGACTCCGCGCTGGCCCGCCTCGCCAAGAGCAACTCGCTCGAGGCGCTGCGCGCGGCGTAAACACCCAGGCTCCGCCGGGGAGACAACCGGCTCGGCCCACCCTTCGAACGGCTCCGTGGCTCCCGCCGCGGGGCCGTTCGTGGTCTCACACCTTCCCCTCGAGCTCGGCCGCGAGGCCAGCCACCGCTTTGAGGTCGAGCTCGGGCGCGAAGACGTAGGGCAGCTCGACGATCTCGCCGCGGGCGCCCTCGCGCAGCCGCGCGAGCTGCTCCTGCTGGACGCCGACGCGGGCGGCCTGGGAGGTCGCGGCGGCGCTCGCCGCGCGGGCGAGACCGTTGCCGTTCGCCGCGGATTCCAGCGCGGCCAGCTCGTCCGCCGAGAAGCGCACGGGGTAGACGCCGTTGGCGACGATGAGGTCGAGCTTGCGCCCGAGCGCCGCGCGGAGCTTGTCCTGGAGGAAGAAGGTCTCGTTCACGGGCATGTCGGCGGCGCTGGTCGCCGCGGCGAAGGCGGAGCGCCGCGGGTCGAGGAGGAGCTCCTCGATGCGGTCGGCCTGCCCGCGGAGGGGACCGACGCGGGCGATGTCCCCGAACGTCCGCGGCGTGCGCAGCATTCCGAGCGCGTGCCCCGTGGCCGGGGCGTCGACGATCACGAGGTCGTAGGTCGGGGCCTGCTTGTCCCAGCGCTTGGTCTGGGTGAGCTCCCAGACCTTGAGCATCGTCACGAGCTCGCGGGCGCCCGGCGCGGCCGCGTAGAAGTAGTTGAACGTCCGCGAGTCGCCGAGGATGCGCGAGAGCGGGCCGGGCAGCTGCCCGGCGAGCCACTCGCGCAGCGCGGCCTGGGGATCGATCGACACCGCCGAGAGCCCGGGGCGGAGCCGCACCTCCCGGCCACCTCCACCGCGGACGCCGAAGAGGCGCGGCAGGCGCTCCTGGGCCCCGACCTCGCAGACGATGGTCTCCCCGCGCCGGCCCCGACCGCTGGCCACGAGGGCGAGCGCCGCGGCGACCGTGGTGCGGCCCACGCCGCCCTTCCCCGTGAGCCACACGAGCTGTTTCCCGAGCACGCTGGGCAGACTGGGAGTATGCCGCCGACCGTGGAGGGGGGGACCGGGAGCAGCCTGGCCGACGCCTACGAGGCGTGCCGGCGCCTGCAGCGGCGCCACGATCCCACGTACTACTGGGCCACGCGGCGCCTCCCGGCCGACGTCCGGCCCGCGGTCCACGCCCTCTACGGGTACGTGCGCTCTGCCGACGAGCTCGTGGACGGGCCGGGGCGGCTCCGCGCTCCCGAGGCCCGGCGGCACGCGCTGGACGAGTGGGAACGCGCCCTCCAGGTGGGCCTGGCGCGCGGGCACTCACCGGAGCCCGTGGTGGCCGCGCTCGTCGACGCGGGCCGCCGCCACGGGCTGCCCCTGTTCGAGCTCGAGCGCTACATGCGCTCGATGCGCCGCGACTGCGGCCGGGTCCGGATGGAGACCTGGGACGAGCTCGTGGACTACATGCAGGGCTCGGCGGGCTCGGTGGGACGGATCACCGCGCCGCTGCTCGGCGCGCCGGCCTCGGCGCATGCCGCCTTCGGGCGCCTCGCGCTGGGCTTCCAGCTCGCGAACTTCCTGCGCGACGTGGTCGAGGACCACGCCCTGGACCGCGTCTACCTACCGGCGGAGGACCTCGAGCGCTTCGGGACGGGGGAGGCGGACATCGCGGGGCGCCGCGCGACCCCCGCCTTTTGCGCGCTCATCGTCTTCGAGACCGCGCGCGCCCGGGAGCTCCTGCGGGCCGGAGACACGGCGCTCGTCGCCGCCTCGCCCGCGGTGCGGCCCGGGATGCGCCTGGCCTGCGAGGTCTACTCCGCGGTGCTCGACCGGATCGAGCACGTGGGCGGCGACGTGCTGCGCCGCCGCACGATGCCCTCGCCCTGGCGCCTCGGCGCGGCCGGGGTGACCGCGCTGCGCGGGAGGCCCGCGGCCTAGGATCACCCGCGTGCCCGGCGCGCCAAGTGGCGATCCACCCACCGTATGCGTAGGCAACTCGCCACTCGAGGTCGCCTGGGATGCGCAGGGCCTCGCGCCGTGCGTCGTCCAGGACTGGCGCACGGGCGAGGTGCTCACCCTCGCCTACGTGAGCGCGGAGTCGCTCGCGCGCACCTCGGAGACGGGGGAGATGCACTTC
This sequence comes from Solirubrobacterales bacterium, assembly GCA_038254195.1. Classification (GTDB taxonomy): domain Bacteria; phylum Actinomycetota; class Thermoleophilia; order Solirubrobacterales; family Solirubrobacteraceae; genus JBBQAA01. The sequence continues at coordinate 4,608 of JBBSGJ010000088.1, read as the reverse complement.
TGGAGCCGCTCGCGCGCGGAGCCTTGGCACAAGGGCGCGACCTCGGGGAACGTGCTGCGAGTCCGCGCGCTACGCCTGGACTGTGACGGTGACGCCGTGCTCGCCCTCGTCGAGCCCGCCGGCCCCGCCTGCCACACCGGCGAGCGGACATGCTTTCACTGCGGGGAGCTCGGGCCCGCCGCGCCGCACGAGGCGCTGCCCGCGCTCGAGCGCACGATCGCCGAGCGTGCCCGGCATCCCGCGGCAGGCTCCTACACCAATGTCCTCCTCGATGACTCGACTCGAGCGGGCGCCAAGGTCGAGGAGGAGGCCGAGGAGGTCGTCCGGGCCGCGCGCCAGGAGACCGACGAGCGCGTGGCCGAGGAGGCCGCGGACGTCCTGTACCACCTGATCGTCCTGCTCGCGGGGCGTGGGCTCACGCTCCGCGCGCCCCAGGAGGTGCTCCTTGAGCGTCGCCGCTGACGCCGGCCTCGCCGTCGAGCCCGCGCGCGCCGAGGTCGTCGAGCAGGCGCGGACCCACGGCCTCGTCCCCGTCCGCCACACGTTCATCGACGACTGCGAGACGCCGGTCTCCGCCTTTCTGAAGCTCCGGGGTGAGGCGCCCGCCTTCCTGCTCGAGTCCGCCGAGCGCGGGCAGGTCGTCGGGCGCTGGTCGTTCATCGGCTTCCGTCCCCGGAAGATCCTGCGCTGGTCGCTCGGCGATCCGGGGGACCCGTACGCGCTGGCGGCCGAGGAGGCCGCGCGCCACCCCGTCGCCGAGTACCCGTGGCTGCCACCGTTCGCCGGGGGCGGCGTGGGCTTCTTCGGCTATGACCTCGTGCGCACGGTGGAGCCCACCCTCGGGCCGCCGAACCCCGACGTGCTCGGGCTGCCGGACATGGCGCTCATGTTCACCGACGTCCTCGTCGCCTTCGACCACCTCAAGCACACGCTGACGATCCTCGCGATGGTTCCCGGCGACGACGCCGAGCGGGGCTACGAGCGCGCGCTGGAGACCATCGCCGACGTGCGCCGCCGGCTCGCCGGGCCGGTCCCACCGGCCGGCGCGCATGAGGGCGGACGGACCATGCCCGAGTTCACCCCGAACATGCCCCGCGAGGGCTTCGAGGGGATGGTCGCGCGGATCGTGGAGTACATCCACGCGGGCGACGCCTACCAGGTCGTGCCCTCCCAGCGCTGGTCGGCGTCCGTGCCCTGCGAGGCGTTCTCGATCTACCGCGGGCTGCGGGCGGTCAACCCCTCGCCCTACATGTACTTCCTCGACTTCGGCGACTTCGAGCTCGCGGGCGCGTCGCCCGAGCCGCTGCTCACCGTGAACGGTCGCCACGTCTCCACGCGGCCGGTCGCCGGCACCCGCCCCCGCGGCGCCACCACGGCCGACGACATCCGCATCGCCGACGAGCTGCTCGCCGACCCCAAGGAGCGCGCCGAGCACGTGATGCTGGTCGACCTCGGCCGCAACGACCTCGGGCGCGTATGCGAGTACGGCTCGGTCTCCGTCGACCGGTTCATGGCCGTGGAGACCTACTCCCACGTCATGCACATCGTCTCCAACGTGTCGGGGACGCTGCGCGATCAGATCACGGCGACCGACGCGCTGCGCTCCGTCCTGCCCGCGGGAACCCTCTCCGGCGCTCCCAAGGTCCGCGCGATGGAGATCATCGACGAGCTCGAGCCCGTCAAGCGCGGGGGCTACGGCGGCGCCATCGGCTTCCTCTCCTACACGGGCGACCTCGACACGTGCATCCACATCCGCACGGTGGTGGTCAAGGACGGGGTCGCGCACGTGCAGGCGGGCGGGGGCACGGTCGCGGACGCCCGGCCCGACCACGAGTACGAGGAATCGCGCGCCAAGGCGCGGGCCGTCCTCGCGGCGATCGAGCTCGCGCTCGGGCAGTCCGACTGGGCGTGAGCCGTGCGCGTCCTTGTCGTCGACAACTACGACTCGTTCACCTACAACCTCGTCCAGTTCCTCGGCGAGCTCGGGGCGGAGGTCGAGGTCGTGCGCAACGACCACGCCACGGTCGACGACCTGCTCCTGCGCGGCGTGGACCGGGTCCTCGTCTCGCCCGGACCGTGCACCCCGGACCAGGCGGGAATCTCCGTGGAGGTCATGCGGCGATTCCCCGAGGCGGGCGTGTCCACCCTGGGGGTCTGCCTCGGCCACCAGTCGCTCGCCCAGGCCTTCGGCGGGCGGGTTGTCCAGGGCGAGCCGGTCCACGGCAAGACGGTCGCTGTCGAGCACGACGGGCAGGGGCTCTACGCGGGACTGCCCTCCCCGCTGACGGTCGGGCGCTACCACTCGCTCGTCGTCGCGGACGACCTGCCCGACGTGCTCGAGCCCACCGCGCGTGGGGGTGGCGTGCTCATGGGCATCCGCCACCGCGAGCTGCCGGCCGAGGGAGTCCAGTTCCATCCCGAGTCCGTGCTCACTCCCGAGGGCAAGCGGCTGCTGGCGAACTTCCTGGCCGACGGGGAGGGCGACGATGCCGAACCCGCTGGTCACTAGGGCGCTGGACGAGGTCGCCTCGGGGCGCGACCTCTCCGAGGACCAGGCCGCCGCGGTCCTCGACGAGATCATGGCCGGGGAGGTCGCCGACGCCCAGATCGCCGGCTTTCTCATCGCCCTGCGCACGAAGGGGGAGACCGAGGAGGAGCTCGCGGGCCTCGCGCGGACGATGCGCGAGCGCGCGGCGCGGGTCGAGGTCCCCGGCGACGACCTGCTCGATACGGCGGGGACGGGCGGCGGACGCTCCACGTTCAACGTCTCGACGACGGCGGCCTTCGTGGCCGCGGGGGCGGGCTGTCGCCTGGCCAAGCACGGCAACCGCTCGGCCACGAGCCGGTCGGGCTCGGCCGACGTGCTCGAGGCTCTCGGGGCCCGGATCGACCTCGGTCCTGCGGCGGTGGCGCGCTGCGTCGAGGAGGTGGGCTTCGGCTTCCTCTTCGCCCCCAACCATCACGCGGCCACCCGCTTCGTCGTGCCCGTGCGCAAGGAGCTCGCCGTGCGCACGGTCTTCAACTTCCTCGGGCCGCTGACGAACCCGGCCGGCGCGCAGCGTCAGCTCGTGGGGGTCTCGGACGCGAGCATGCTCGACCGGATGGCCGGCGCCCTGCGGCGGCTGGGCGCCACCCGCGCGCTGGTAGTGTCCGCCGAGGATGGGCTGGACGAGATGAGCACGTCCGGGCCGACGCGGGTGGTCGAGGTCGAGGGCGACGAGGTGCGCTCCTACATCGTCGAGCCCGGCGACCTGGGACTGGACGCGGCGGACCCGGCGGCCGTGACCGGTGGGACGCCCGCCGAGAACGCCGCCGTGGTCCGTCGCGTCCTCGCCGGCGAGCCGGGGCCGGCCCGCGACCTCGTCCTCGCCAACGCCGGCGCCGCACTGCTCGCCGCCGGCCGGGTGGAGGACCTCCGGGGCGGGGTCGTGCGCGCGGCCGAGGCCGTGGACTCGGGCGCGGCGGCCTCCGTGCTCGAGCGCTTTGTCGCCCGCACCCGGGAGTTGGCCCCGTAGTGGATGTGCTCGAGCGGATCGTGGAGTCCACCCGGGCGGAGGTCGCGCGGCGGCGGCGGGAGGTGCCCGCGAACGAGCTCGAGCAGGCGCTGGCCGGTCGCACCGAGGACCGCCCGTTCTCCGAGGCGCTCGTCCGGCCCGGCGTCTCGCTCATCGCCGAGCACAAGCGGCGCTCGCCCTCGGCGGGCCCGATCCGCGACGGCGCGACGGTCGCCGAGGTGGTCTGCGCCTACGAGCGCGGCGGCGCCGCGGCGGTGTCGGTCCTCACCGAGGGGGCGAACTTCGGCGGCTCGCTCGGGGACCTCGCCGAGGCCCGCGCCGCCACCCGGCTGCCCGTCCTGCGCAAGGACTTCATCGTCGACCCCTACCAGGTGACGGAGTCCGCCGCCCACGGCGCGGACGCGATCCTCCTCATCGTCGCCGCGCTCGGAGCTCACGACCTGGCCGACCTCAACGCGCTGGCCCGCGAGCTCGATCTCGACGTGCTCGTCGAGGTCCACGACGAGGACGAGCTCGAGACCGCCCTCGAGCTTGACGCCGACGTCATCGGCATCAACAACCGCGACCTGCGCGACTTCTCGGTCGACGTCGAGCGGACCGTCCGGCTGCTCGCCGACGTCCCCGCGGGCAAGACCGTGGTGTCCGAGTCGGGCATCGGATCCCGCGCGCAGCTCGACGAGCTCGAGCGGGTCGGGGTCGACGCTGTCCTCGTCGGCGAGGCGCTCATGCGCGCGGCGGACATCGAGGCGGCGTGCCGGGATCTGACCGGCGAGGATCCCGACACGCTCTGAGCGAACCTTTCGGCGCGCTTGAGGGCGCGCTCATCTCCCGGGCGCACGCTGCAGGGCATGCGCGCCATGCGAATCCCGTTCCTCGCCGCCCTGCTCGGGGGCGCGGTCGTCGCTCTGCTCTTCCTGGCGCTCGGCGTCGGCTCCTCCGTGAAGACCCCGACGGGGGTCGAGCAGTCGCCCGTAGCCGCCAGGCCCGCGGCGAGTACCCCGGGATTGACGGCGGGGGCGATCTATGAGAAGACCTCGGCCGGCGTCGTCCACGTCCAGTCGGAGATCGTCCAGGAGGTGCCGTCGCCGTTCGG
>JBBSGJ010000087.1:0-9624 GCA_038254195.1 Solirubrobacterales bacterium | reverse complement strand
CGTCGCAGGCGCACCAGACGGCCCGCGAGCTCCTCGACACGCAACCGCTGCGCGACCGTCGCGACGAGCATCACCCCGGCATCAGATACCAGCCGCTCCTCGTCGAACTTGACCTGCAACCCGTCCAGTCCGACGGCCTTGTCATCCTGCACCATCAAGGTGACCTCCTGACGCAGGACGCGACCGCCGGGATCGGTCGCTTTCTTCCTGCTCAGGGGGTCATTCTTGGTCCTCGCACCGGACGGAACCGGCCTACCGCACCGGTGGAATCCGGCTTAGGCCTGATAAGCGAAGGGTTGACAGGGCCGCGCCGATTTGTCAGGCTAGCCGCCGCCAGCCCACTTGCAGGGGCGACGGACACTTGGTTTTCTATTCGTCATAGAGGGAGGAACCTCAGAGATGAAGCGGCTTCTAATCGCACCGCTCCTCGTCGTCGCCACGCTCGGCGCCGTCCCCACTGCTCACGCGGCCCCCGGAGGCGGAGCCTTTCAGACTGAGTGCACCCGCTTCCCTGGCGCCTTCCCTGGCGCTACCGGGGGGAAGATCATCATCACGCCGGATGGCAACATCAACGCGAACTGCACTTATCCTGGCCCGGCAGAGGGTGGCGGAGCTGAACATCTTCAGGGTACCGGGTGCGTAATCGCGCCTGCTGGCAATTTCGAGTGCAACCCCAACCGCCCACCAAACCCATGAGCTTGGCCACATGACTGGGAGCTGTCGCTGACGCGGCGGAGGGCCTGGCTACCAGCACCCGCGACGGGCCTAACATCGGAATGCGTCGCTGCTCCTCTGCGCGAGCGTCGAAGCCAGGAAGAGTGCTGCATCACAACACCTGCCAGACCGAAGGCGCGCCTTGAGGAAGCGCAGCGCGTCCTCGCGCCGGTAGCTCGCGACGAGGAGCACACCGCGGGGTCAGTTGCCGCCGCGGTCTAACTATCGAGCCGCGTCCGCTTCTTGGGACGGGACGGCGTCGATCACCAGAGCTCGCGGCCTTCTGCCAAGGCGCCGAGCGGCGTGCCACCGGGCTCCGTGCTGTAGCTGGTGTCCACGCGCGCGAAGCGCCGGTCAGTTTGAAACGCCGGCTCGATTTCGGTGCGGATTCGGATCCAGGCGGCGGATGGAGCGAACAGTTCCGGATCGGGTTGGCCGGGTGGCTGGTAGGCAAACCGGGCGCTGCCGTCGGCGATAACGAGCGTGACCCGCAAGCGCGGGTCCGCTGGAGCCGGCCGGCGGAACCTGTCAAGCCGGATGAGACGGTGTCGTCGAGAAATTAGTGAGCGCGGCCCGTTCGTCGGGCCGCTGGCACCGGCGCGCTCGACGCGGGCGATCAGCTCCTCGCAGAAGCGCTTGATCCCTTTCTGCGTGTTCGCCGACCCCTTCCGCAGGGGGATGTGCAGCGCTTCCCGGGTGTCCGCCCGGGTGGCGAGGATCGGGTGGTAGCCGTAGAGCTTGGTGTAGCCGTAGCCAGCTCCCTGCTTGAGGTAGATCAGGGCCATCACCTTGCGCCCCGCGTTCGCCGCGCCGGCCCGGTCGCGTCGCAGGCGCACCAGACGGCCCGCGAGCTCCTCGACACGCAACCGCTGCGCGACCGTCGCGACGAGCATCACCCCGGCATCAGATACCAGCCGCTCATCGTCGAACTTGACCTGCAACCCGTCCAGTCCGACGGCCTTGTCATCCGTAGGGTCGGAGGCGAGCCGCGGTGTCTCGCTTGCGCGAGGTCGTCTGCTCGCCCCCGCCCTCCGAACCGGACGTGCCCGTTCCCGAGCATCCGGCTCTCCACAGGGCATGCGCTGGTCGCATCAGGGCGCGTCGGGCGGTGATCAGGCCGAGGCGAGCGATGGCTCGGCGGTCCTCGGCGTTTCCCACGGTAGGTGTCGGCGGCGCGGCTTGTAGCGCGTCACCGCCACGGTGGTGGGCCAGTAGGGCCTGGTGCCTTCGGGGCTCGTCCAGTTGCGTCCCCAGTACTGTCGCCGGATCTGTTTCCAGGTCAGCCGCGGGTGCTTCTTGCGCAGCCACAGCACCAGCCGCGTCCACAGGTAGTGGTCGAGGTAGGCGAAGCAGCGTTTGCTCGCGGCGTGGCGGTAGTAGTTGGTCCAACCCCGTAGAACGGGGTTGAGCGCGTGGAGGAGCGCGTCGAGCGGCAGGCTCGTCGTGGACCGCCCGGTCAGCGTCTTGATGCGATGTCTGAGCCCGTTGACGGCTGTTCTGCTTGGGAAGCTAAACGCGGCGGGGGCTCGACCCGGTCTCGGGAGGCGCACGATGCGAAACCCGAGGAAGTCGAACCCGTCGTCGACGTGGGTGATGCGTGTCTTCTCGGGCGAGAGCGTCAGCCGCAGCTGGTCTCGCAACCGCGTGGCCGCCGTCTCCTTGATGGCCTCGGCTTGGGCTCGGGTGCCATGCACCAGCACGACGAAATCGTCCGCGTAGCGGACCATTCGGTAGCTGGGGTGGCCCTGGGCCCTGCGCCGCGAGCGCTCCTGGGAGGAGTGCGCGTTCCAGGCCGCCTCGAAGTGGCGGTCAAGCACCGAGAGGGCGACGTTCGCCAACAGGGGCGAGAGAATCGCCCCTTGTGGTGCGCCCGATGGCGTGGCGGCCAGGGAGCCATGCTCGCGCATGATCCCCGCGGCGAGGAACTGCCCGACCAGCCGCAGCACGCGCTTGTCGGTCACCCGACGGCGCAGCTCGGCCATCAGCAGCCCATGATGGATGCTGCCAAAGCAGTCCTCGACGTCTCCCTCGATCACCCACTCATAGAAGCTGGGTGCGTTGATGAATCGCCGCACATGTTCGATGGCGTCCTGCGTTCGGCGCCCGGGCCGAAACCCATAGGAGATCGGGCAAAAGTCCGTCTCCAGAATCGGTTCGAGCACGAGCTTGGCCGCCATCTGAACGATCCTGTCGCGCAGCGCGGGAATGCCCAGCCTTCGGAGCTTCCCCGACCCACGCTTGGGGATCGCGCGCTCGCGTACCGGCAGCGGGGCGTAGCTACGGTCCCGAAGCGAGCCGCGAAGCTCGCCCAGCACCCGCTCCACGCCAAGCTCCTCGATGCGCTTGCGCGTCTGGCCATCAACACCGGCGGTCTGCGACCCCCGGTTTCGCTTCACCCGCTCCCATGCCACCAGCAGCGTCGCGGGCTCGCAGAGAAGGTTGAAGAGATCACCGAAGCGCCCCTCCGAATCCTGCTCCGCCCAGCGGTGCAGCTTGGCCTGCCATCCCAGTACCCGCTGCTCGGCCTCGCTGGCCGACAGCGGCGCGGACGCATTCACGCCCGACCTCCCGAACGGCTTCTCAAACCGCGGTCCTGCTGCCGTCCTTCCCCATGCGGCCGGTTTTCCCGACCTCGGAGTACTACGACGGCTCCGCCACGCCCCGCGCGCATCAGCAGACAGCGCGCCTTGCCCGGCCACCATCGCGGCCCGGCGCGCACGGGGCGCTTCCCACGTTCACCGTGATCCGTTTGACCGGATCGGCATCTGGCTTTACCCCTGCAACACATCCGCAGAGCACTCGCAGCATCCCCACGGCCACCACGCCCGACTCGCCGGACGCAGAGCAGGACCACCAGGTGAAAGAGCGATCCCGTTGCTGCCAAACGGCCCATCCGCCAGATCGCAGGCCGCTCCCTGATAAAGGGGCTTCGACCACCAGTTCGCTTGCGCTATGCCTCTCGGTCTCGCTTGCGCGCACGCCGTCGTCTGGCAGTACCGCGGCGCCGCTACGTCGTCGGGGCGCTCTCGCCGCCGGCGCGCGCTTCCACGCCACGACTGCCCCCAGCTTCTCCAGGCCGCTGCATCGGCCCAGGACCGGCATCACAGCCGGCACGGAAAGTAGCCTTCCACCTGCAAAGCCACTCCTTTCATCACAGCGCCTCGTGGCGCACTTCGCGATCAAGGTGACCCCCCGGACCAGCTACCCGGCTCACTCGATGCAGGCCGAGCCGACCGCCCAAGCTGCGCGTGTACGCGGTGCCTCTCCGCGCACGCGGCCGGGGAGGAGAAGGCCTCGGGACGGCGAACCCACGCACCCGTGACCTCTTCCCACACGCCCAAGGTCATCGCCTTCGCCAATCAGAAGGGCGGCGTGGCGAAGACCACCACCACGTTGAACCTCGGGGTCGCGTTCGCCGAGGAGGGCCACCGGGTCCTCTGCTGCGACATGGACCCGCAGGCGAACCTCACGATGTCGCAGGGGATCGACCCCGACACGCTCGAGCACTCCATGTTCGACGTGCTCGCCCACGGCGTCTCGATCCGGTCGACGATCCGCAAGCGTGAGATCGACGTCGCGTGCGCCTCGATCGACCTGGCCGGGGCGGAGATCGCGATGTCCACGCAGATCGGCCGTGAGCGGGCGCTCCAGCGGGCATTCCGGGAGATCGTCGACGACTACGACTTCATCTTCATCGACACCCCGCCGAGCCTCGGACTGCTCACGATCAACGCCCTCACGGCCTCGCACAAGGTGATCGTCCCCGTCCAGTGCGAGTATCTGTCCATGCGTGGCCTGGCCCAGCTCCAGAACACCCTGGACATGATCCGCGAGAACCTGAACCCGGACGTCGAGATCGAGGGGATCCTCCCCACGCTCGTGGACACGCGGACGCTCCACGCGAAAGAGGCGATCGAGATCCTCGAGGAGAACTTCGGCGGGCAGGTGTTCGCCTCGCGCATCCGTAAGACGGTGCGCTTCGCCGAGGCGCCCGTGAAGGGGATGTCCGTCCTGCGATACGACCCGGACGGGATCGCCGCGCACTCGTACCGCCAGCTCGCCAGGGAGGTCTTGAACCGGTGACCCAGAACCCGAAGCGCGCCTCCATGCGCGAGGGCCCGCTCGCCGCGCTGTTCCGCCGCACGGACGAGAGCGGCGGCACGGAGCCACGTGAGCCCTCCGAGGAGCCCCCGCACCCCTCGCTGCGCGAGGACCTGCCCGCCGCGCCCGAGCCCGAGCCCCGGCAGGTCCCCTCCCCGCAGCAGCGCCTGCGCTCGGCGTTCTCCTCCGAGCTGCCCGACGACATCCTCGCGCCGCCCGCCCGGGGAGGCGGGTCCGGTTCCCGGCCGCCGGAGGCCGAGACCGAGGCGCCCTCGCGCCCGGCCTGGGCGGTGGAGCCGACGACGGTCATCCGTCCCGTCATCCGCGTGGTGGGCGTCGGCGGCGCCGGCGTCAACGCGATCGACCGCATGGTCGAGGCGGGCGTGGCCGGTGTGGAGTTCCTCGCGCTCAATACCGATCTGCAGTCCCTGCAGGGCTCCGCCGCGCACAAGACGCTCCAGATCGGCGAGGAGCTGACGCGCGGCCTCGGGGCGGGGTCGAACCCCGACCTCGGACGTGGCGCCGCGCTCGAGGACCTCGACCGCATCAAGGCGCTGCTCAAGGGCGCGGACATGGTGTTCATCACCGCGGGCGCCGGCGGCGGGACCGGTACCGGCGCGGCGCCGGTGGTGGCCCGGATCGCGCGCGAGCTCGGCACCCTGACCGTGGGCATCGTGACGAAGCCCTTCGCCTTCGAGGGCTCCCGCCGTGCGGAGTCCGCGGAGCTCGGCGTCGAGGCGCTGGGCGAGGAGGTCGACACCCTCATCGTCGTGCCGAACAACCGGCTGCTCTCCGTCCTCGATCGCAAGACGTCGATGGTGGAGGCCTTCCGCGTCGCCGACGACGTGCTGCGCCAGGGCGTGCAGGGCATCTCGGACCTCATCACGCTCCCCGGCCTCATCAACCTCGACTTCGCCGACGTGCGGACGATCATGTCCGAGGCGGGGCCGGCGCTGCTGGGGATCGGGATGGGGACGGGCGAGCGCCGGGCGATCGACGCCGCGGAGCGCGCCGTGGCGTCCCCGCTGCTCGAGACGAGCATGGAGGGCGCGCACAAGATCCTCCTGTCGATCACCGCGGGGCGCGACCTGTCGCTCTTCGAGGTCAATGATGCGGCACGCGCCGTCGCCGAGGCCGCGCACCCCGAGGCGAACATCATCTTCGGGGCGATGGTCGACGAGGACCTCGACGACCAGGTGTGGGTGACCGTGGTGGCCACGGGCTACGCGGACCGGTCCGCGCCGCGGCGGCGACCCGAGCCGGTCGAGCGGCGCTCCGAGCGGTCGCTGCGCGAGCCCGCGGGCGAGCCGCGCGTGCGCCGGCTGCGCTCCGAGCTCGACGTGCCCGAGTTCATCCCGCGGGGGTAACGAACCGATCCCGCCGTCCGCTCCCCACGCCGGCGTCGTCGCGGGCGGGCACCCGCTGACGGCCGAGACCGGCGCGGCGGTGCTGCGCGCGGGTGGCAACGCGGTCGATGCCGCCCTCGCCGCCATGCTCATGGCCTGGGTCACCGAGCCCCTGCTCACCGGGCCCGGGGCCGGCGGCTACATGCTCGTGGCCGCGCCGGGTGCCGAGCCCGTCGCGCTGGACTTCTTCGTGGAGGCGCCGGGCCGGGCCGGGCGCGAGCGCGGGGCCGAGCTCCAGCCCGTGAGCGTCGACTTCGGGGACACCACGCAGGTCTTCAACATCGGGCCGGCGTCGGTGGGCGCCTACGGGACGCCGGCGGGCATCGCCCACGCGCACGGGCGCTGGGGGAGCGTTCCCCTCGCCGATCTCGCCGCCCCCGCCGCGGCCGCCGCGCGCTCCGGGGTCGTCCTGAACGCGGGGCAGACCTACGTGCTCGAGCTCCTGGCCGGGCTCGTGCGCTCGAGCCCCGAGGCCTCGGCGCTGTTCGCCCCCGCCGGGCGACTGCTGGCCGAGGGGGAGCGGTGGATCGACGAGGAGCTCGGCACGGCGCTCGAGCGCTTCGGGGCGGAGGGCGCGGAGCCCTTCTACCGCGGAGACCTCGCCGAGCGGATCGCCGGCTGGGTGTGCGAGCGCGGCGGCATCCTCGGCGCGGAGGACCTCGCCGCCTACGCCGTCCGCGAGCTCGCGCCGGTGGAGGTCGCCTACCGGGGCACCCGCGTCCTCACGGCGCCGCCCTCGTCGGCGGGCGGCCTGCTCGTGGCCCGCTCGCTCGCCGTGCTCGGCGCGGAGCCCGGCTCTCCTGGGGTCCCCGCGCTCGTGCGTGCGATGCGCGCGGCGCAGGACGAGCGCACCGAGGCGTTCCTCGGCGGCCTCGCCGACCCCGGCTTCGCGGCGGAGTTCACGTCCTCCCGGCTCGGGTCGACGACGCACGTCTCCGCCCTGGACGCCGACGGCTGGGCGTGCTCGGCGACCTGCTCGAACGGGGTGGGCTCGGGGGTGATCGTCCCCGGTACCGGTGTCCACCTCAACAACATGCTCGGCGAGGAGGACCTGAACCCCCACGGCTTCCACCGCTACCCGCCCGGGCGGCGGCTGCCGAGCATGATGACCCCGGCGATCGTCCTCGCGCAGGGCCGCCCGGAGGTCGTGCTCGGCTCGGCGGGCTCGAACCGGATCCGCTCGGCGGTGCTCCAGGTGATCGTCAACGTCGTGGACCGGGGGATGGACGCCGAGGAGGCCGTGCGCGCACCGCGCGTCCACTTCGAGGCCGGGCAGGTCTGGGCCGAGCCGGGCGTGGACACGAGCGGACTGGCCGAGCCGGTCTCGCCCTTCGGGGGGCTCTCCATGTACTTCGGGGGCGCGCAGGTCGTCGTGCGCGATCCGGCCACGGGCGAGCTCACGGGCGGCGGTGACCCGCGGCGCGGGGGCGCGGTGGCGGTGGCGTGAACACCGCGACGACCTGCTAGAAAAGACGGGTGCCCGAGGCCCTCCTGCCCGTGCTCCTCGCCGCCGCGGGGCTCGTCGCGCTCGCCGGCGTGCTGAAGCTGCGCTCGGGGCGGCCCGTGGTCGGGGCCGGGGAGCTGGCCCTCGGGGTCGCCGTGGTCCTCGTCCCCGGTCCGGTGACCGCCGGGGCGCTCGGCCTCGCCTACCTCGTGTTCGCCGGCGTGGCCGTGTACCGCGCCCGCCGGGGCGAGGGGTGTGGCTGCTTCGGGGAGGAGGACGAAGAGCCCGCGGGCGGGCTCCACGTCGGCATCGACCTCGCCCTCGCGCTGGCCGCCGGCCTGGCCGTGCTCGCGCCGCCGGCCGGGCTGGCCGCACAGCCCGTGGGGGTCGCCGCCGTGCTTCTCCTCGCCGCCGGGGCGACCACCTGGGCGCTCCACCTCGCGCTCACCGTCCTCCCCGGTCTGTGGCGGGCGTGGGATGAGGCGCCGGGATGACCGAGCGTCTGGCCCGCGCCGCGGGCGGCTTCCTCGAGCGCCGGCTCTCGCGCCGCGGGTTGCTCGCGCGGATGGCCCTCGGTGGCTCCGCGCTCGCCGTGGCGCCCTCCTACCTCGTGCGCCCCGGCACGGCGGAGGCGGCGATCCGCAAGCGCCCCACGGGGTGCCGGCCCGGGACCCGCTGCGCCGACGGCTACACGGCGTTCTGCTGCGAGATCGCGCGCGGCGGCTCGAATCACTGCCCGTCGCACACCTACATCGCGGGCTGGTGGAAGTGCACGGACTACCGCGGCCACGGGCTCTGCGGGCGCGAGGGCGTGCGCTACTACGTGGACTGCAACCGGACTCCCGGCGAGGACTTCGGCGGCTGTCGCTGCGCCCGGGGTGACTGCGACCGCCGGCGCGTGGGCTGCAACGCCTTCCGCTACGGGCAGTGCAACACGCAGGTGCCCGGGTCCACCGAGGTCGCCTGCCGGCTCGTGGTCTGCCAGCACCCCGCGGAGATCTCCGGCTTCAACTGCAACCGCACCTACAAGCAGGACGACAACACCTGCGTCCACGACGCGCCCTGCCTCAAGGGCGCCGTGGGCCAGCTCCCCGGAGCGGGAGGCGCGTGATGACGGTCCTCGTCGCGGCCGAGACCGTGCTGCTCGTGCTCCTGCTGCTCCTGGTCGCCGGACTGCTGCGCTCCCACGCGGAGATCCTCCGGAGGCTCGGATCGCTGGGCGAGGAGGAGCCGGCCGCGCTGCCGTCGCTCACCGTCCACCGCGCGGACCCCGCGGCGCCCGAGGTCGCCGGGCTCACGCTCGACGGCGACGCCGTGGGCGTGTCGCTCGCGGGCAAGCCGACGCTGCTCGCCTTCCTCTCGTCGGGCTGCACGACGTGTGAGACGTTCTGGAGCGGGCTGGGGGAGGAGGGACCCGCGGGCGTGCGGGTGGTGGCGGTCACGAAGGACGGCTCGCACGAGAGTCCGGCGCGGCTGCGCGAGCTCACCACGGGAGAGGTGCCCGTCGTCCTCTCCTCCGCCGCGTGGACGGACTTCGACGTGCCCGGGTCGCCGTACTTCGTCCTGTGCGAGGGCGGCCGGGTGCGCGGGGAGGGCTCGGCGACCGGGTGGGAGCAGCTCGGGTCGCTGTTGCGCGACGCGCTCGAGGACGAGCGCGCCGCCGGGAGCGCGGGGCCGGAGCGCGCGCGGCGCGCGGACGACGCGCTCGCCGCGGCGGGCATCGCGCCGGGCCACCCGAGCCTCTACCCCGCCGCCGCTCCCGTCCGCGATCCGTGACCCTCCTCGTCCTGGGGTGTGTCCTCGCCGTCCTCGGCGCGGTGCGCGCCGCGTGGTCGCCCTGAGGCGAGTCGATGCTCGCGAGCATCACCCCGCTCGGAGAGCGGGGCCGGCGCTCCTCCTGGGGGGTGACGGTCGGGGCCCGCGCGGTCGGGGCCACGGCGGCGGGGGGGTTGCTCGGCG
>JBBSGJ010000086.1:0-9666 GCA_038254195.1 Solirubrobacterales bacterium | reverse complement strand
TCTGGGCCTCCTGGTCCCCGGGCTCGCGGGGGTCGCGGTCTGGTCGCTCGTCGCGGTGGGCTTCGCCGCGCTCATCCGGGCCCGCGGCCTGCGGCTCGGGGAACGCGAGCTCGTCACCCTCGGTACCGGCGTCCACACCGGCCTGGCGCTGCTGCGGGCCATCGCCGAGGCCCCGCCCTCCACGGTCGGCTCCGGAGCGGGGACCGTCGGGCTGCTCGCCCTCGCGGCGGTTGTCGCCTCCTCCTTCGCCTCCGCGCGGCTGGCCGACGAGGGGCGTCCGCGGCTCGCCGCGCTCCTCGACGGCATCGGCCTTCTCACCCTCGCCTACCTCACGGCCCAGGCGCTCGACGGCGCCGTGCTCGCCGCCGCGTGGGCGGCAGAGGCCTCCGCGCTGGCCGTGCTCGCGCGGAGGACCGGGGACGGTCGCGCCCGGCTCGGCGCGCTCGGCTTCCTCGCGCTCGCCGCGGTGCAGACGGTGGGAATCGAGGCGCCGGCAAGCGCGCTGCGGGACGGCGTGCCTGACCTCCTCGCCGCCGCCGTCGCCCTCGGCGCCGTCACCCTCGCCGCGCTCCGGACCGCCCACGCGGAGGACGATGTCCGCGTGCGGCGTGTGCTCCTCGCCGTGGCCGCGCTCGCCCTCGTGCACCTCGCCTCCGTCGCGATCGTCGGCGCGTTCGCGGGCGGCCCCGCCCTCGACGCCGGCGGCCTCGGCCTCGGCGCCCACCAGCAGGGACAGGTCGCGCTGAGCGTGTTCTGGGCGCTGTGCGGGGTGGGCGCGCTGCTCACCGGGCTCCGCCGCGACCACCGTGACCTGCGCCTCGCCGGCCTGGCCGGCCTGGGGGTCGCGGCCGGGAAGGTGTTCCTCGTCGACCTCGCGACGCTCACCTCGATCTACCGCGTCGCGTCCTTCGTCGTCTTCGGCCTGCTGCTCCTCGGTGCGGGGCTGGCCTGGGAGCGGACGCGAAGCAGGGAGCGGGTAGCGGGATGACGGGTGCAGCGCTGCTCTCGGTCGCGATCGCGCTGCTGATCCTCGCGGGTCTCGTCTGGGTGGGCGTCCGGGCCCGGCCACGATGGCCGCCCCTGGTGGGCTTCATCGTCGGGCTCGGCCCTTCCGTCGGCGAGTGTGGGCTGTCCTGACAACTCACCCGCAGAACGCGATGAGCTCCCGCGCGACGCCCACCGGATCGTCGTAGGTCAGCAGGTGGCCCGTGTCGGTGAGGACGCGGAGCTGGGCGTCGGGCAGCAGGTCGAGCGCCTCGCGCGCGGTGTCGAGCGGGTGGAAGGGGTCGGAGTCGGCCCACAGCAGCAAAACGGGCATCGTCAGCTCGGGGAAGAGGTCGAGCAGGTGGCGCTGGGGCTCGCGGGGCCAGCGTGCGGCGGCGCGGGCCCAGCCGCGGGCGCGGGTGGGGTTGCCGCCCACCTCGGAGAAGGCGTGGCGCAGGAGGTCGCGCGCGGCGGGGTCGCGCGCGAGCGTGAGGCGGTCGGCGTAGGCCGGGCGGAAGGTCCAGGTCGCCGCGCGCGCGAGGGGTCGGTCGAGTCCCGGGAGCGCGGCGGCGCGGCACGCGGCGCGCCAGAGCGCCATCCGCCCGGGGGAGGCCGAGGGGCGGTGCAGCCGGTTGGGCATGAGCACGAGCCGCGCGGGGGCGAGCCGGCCCGACCCCACGGCGCGCAGGACGAGCTCCGCGCCCGCCCCGTGCCCGCCCACGAGCGGTCGCGGCCCCGCCGTCTCCGCGCAGAAGCCCGACAGCACGTCGACGAGCCAGTCGGGCGAGTAGGGGTGGCGCGGACGGTCCTCGGAGTCGCCGTGGAGCGGCAGGTCGGGCATGACGACCCGGAAGCGCTCGCACAGCGGCTCGACCACCGGCTCCCACTCCCGCCAGGAGAGCCCGCCGGCGTGGAGGAGCACGAGCGGCGGCCCCGTGCCCACCTCACGGTAGGCGACGCGCGCCCCGTCAGAGTGGTGATAGAGACGAAGTCTCAACCACGGTCTCCGAAGTGGAAGGAGCGGAGCTTCACCCGCGCGCGCGCCCCGCCACGCGCCCACGTTCCGCCGCGGCGCGCTGCTCGCGGCCCAGCCGCCCCGGATCGACGAACGCGCGCATCCGGAACAGGAGCTCGGCCTGGAACCCCGCGGTCCGGGCCGACCCTCGCTCCACCGCCCCCACGAGGTAGCCGAGCCGCTCGGCGACTGCGGGGTCCCGCCGCGCCGCGGGCGACATGTGCGCGGCGGCGGTCGTGAACGCCGCCCCCACCGCCTGGAGCTGCGCGTCGTTCACCGCCTCCGCCACGCACTCCGACAGCTTCGTCCCGTCCTGAAGGGCGACGGGCCCGGGCGCGCGGGCCAGGGCACGCTCGACGGGCTTCCCGCCCGGCATCCGGCACGCCGCCGCCACGACGTGCTCCCGCGCGCCACACCCGGCGAGGGCGACGAGGGCCAGCAGCGCGGCGCCGGGCCGCAGGCGGCGTCGCTGCGGGGCGAGCGCTGCGGTCATGCCCCCCATGAGGCGCGATCGTAGGCGTTAGGAGAATGTGTCGCTGATCGCGACTGGGGACCCACCTCCGGCGGCCATGTGGCCACCTCCGGCACCCCTAGCGTCGTGGGCGCGTGCGCCTGCTGCGCTCCCCCCACGACTCGGAGATCGCCCGCCTGGCCCTTCCCGCCCTGGGGGCGCTGGCCGCCGAGCCGCTGTATCTCCTCGTCGACACCGCGATCGTCGGCCATCTCGGCACGCCTCCGCTGGCCGCGCTCGCCCTCGCCGGCGCGCTGCTCACCCTCGCGATCACGCTCTGCAACTTCCTCACCTACGGGACCACCGCGCAGGTCGCCCGGCTCCACGGCGCCGGGCGTGAGGCCGAGGCCGGCGCGCTCGCCGCGCAGGCCCTGTGGCTCGCGGTGGCGATCGGCACGGCGCTGGCGCTGATCGCGGTCCTCGCCGCGCCCGCCCTCGTGACCCTCATGGGCGGCCGCGGTGACGTCGCCACGCGCGCGGCGCCCTACCTCCGGGCGTCCGCGGTCGGCATCCCCGCGGCGCTCGTCGCCCTCGCCGGCCCGGGCTACCTGCGGGGGATCGGCGACCTGCGCACGCCGCTGCTCGTGGTCGCCGCCGGGCAGGCCGCGAACGTCGGCCTCGAGCTCCTCTTCGTCTACGGGCTCGACCTCGGCCTGCAGGGCTCCGCGTGGGGGACCGTGCTCGCCCAGCTCGGGCTGGGCGCCGCCTTCGCCGTGATCCTGCTCCGCGCCCCGGCCACCACGCGTCGGCCCTCCCCCGCGCGGCTCGCCCCCCTCCTGCGCGTCGGCTCGGACATCGCGGTGCGGACGGCCGCGCTGCTCGGCTCCTTCGCGGTCGCCTCGGCGGTCCTCGCCCGGATCGGCCCGGCGTCCCTGGGCGCCCACCAGGTCGCCTTCCAGCTCTTCGTGTTCCTCGCGCTCGTCCTCGACGCGCTCGCCGTCGCCGGCCAGGTGCTCGTGGGCCGGGCCCTCGGCGCCGGCGACGCCGCCCGGGCGCGCGCCGCCGCGCGGCGGATGCTCGAGTGGGCGCTCGTCTCCGGGCTGGTCTTCGCCGGCGTGCTCCTGTTCCTCGAGACCCCGCTCCCGGCGCTCTTCACGAACGACGCCCGGGTCATCGAGCGCACCCGCGCGGTCTGGCCCCTGTTCGCACTCATGCAGCCCGCCGCCGCGGTCGTCTTCGCCCTCGACGGGATCCTCATCGGCGCCGGCGACACCCGCTACCTCAAGTGGTCGATGCTCGCCGCCGCCGCGGTGTACGTCCCCCTCTCGCTCCTCGCCCTGGACCAGGGCTGGGGGATCGTCGGCGTCTGGTGGGGCCTGCTCGCCCTGATGGCCGTGCGCCTGCTCACCCTCGGCGCCCGCTTCCGCACGGAGCGCTGGGCGGTGATCGGGCCCGCTACCTAGAAGTTCGGAGGAACGGCGAGCCCGAACCGCTCGCGGAGCAATCGCAGGTCATGCCGATCGTCGTCGTCGGGCACGTAGCCGAGGCGATACGAGTAGGACCGAATGGCCGCCTGTCCACTCAGGTCGGCGCGCGCGGGCGGTCGCGCTCGCCGTCGAGCAGGTGACCCAGGCCCGCCTCGCGCATGAGCTCCTCGGTGCCCTGGGACACACCGCCTTCGATGAGCGCGTGCGGCCGGCCACCGGCCTCGCAGTGGTAACAGGCGTCCCAGTCCTCGGTCGACTTGTACCACTCGTGCTCGCCGCAGTCCTTGCGCCCCTGGATGTTCCGCAGCTTGCGGTTCTTCTCTTCGGCCTGAGCCCGGCGTCTCAGATCCTTCGGTGCCGTCGCGTCGCGGGCGAGCCCACGAACCTCCTCGTCGCTGACGCCGATGAACGCGCTGTCTCGCTGGCGCCGGCCCACTCCTTGGATAGGAGGGGGGAAGGAGGCTCCCGCCCCATCTAGGATCGACCTGGCCCGCCGCGGCCTCCATCCCCCGCGCTCTCTGAGGTCGGCGGCGCGCCGGTGAACTCGAGCAGGTCACCGGGTTGGCACCCGAGGACCTCGCACAGGCGGGTCAGCGTCGAGAAGCGGATCGCCCGCGCGTGATTGTTCTTGAGGATGGAGAGGTTGGCGTAGGTGACACCGACGCTCTCGGCGAGGTCCGTCAGCGTCATCCTGCGCTCCAGCAGCATCCGGTCGAGCCGGACCGCGATGGAGTGCGGGTCGGCGCTCATACGGCGTGGCGCTCGAACTCGCGGAGCTCGACGCCCGCGCGGAAGATCGCCGCGAGGGTCAGCACCAGTGCGCCCGGGAGGACTTGGCTGAGCGAGAGCGTGAGCATCGGCTCGGCCTTCGGCGACGAAGACGGCCGGGCCGTGGTCGCGGCTTCCGCGAGGACATACCGGAGGATCGCCAGCGTCGGGATGCCGACCAGCAGGAGCGATCCGATCCCCGTCAGCCGCCGCGTGGCACCCTCCCAGAACGGATCGCCACGCCCGGCGGCGCGCAGGATCGGCGCCAGGAGCCCGAGGACGATCGCCGCGAGCAGCCCCGGCGCCAGTTCCTGGAACGACCACAGCGCGAGCACACCCCCGCCGGCACGGGGCACGGTCATCACCGCCTGTCCGCTGCTGATGTAGCCGTAGCCCAGGCGCTTGATCGCCGCCAGCGGATCGTCGAGCCGGCGGGCCCGGTGGGGTTGAAGGTGCGCCGGATCTCGTGAACGTCGAGCTTGCCGTGGTACTGGATCCGGGAGTGGGCGGGGCCATCGACGACGCGCACGCCGGCCGCGACCCCGCCGGCGGCGACGGCGACCACGGCGAGCAGTAGCGCAGCGCGCGACGGGCGTCGCTGGACGACGGGCAACAGCGCACATACCACCGCCAGCGCGATCAGGACCAGCGCGATGAGCAGCGACCCGCCAGCCACCAGCGCGAAGATCGCTGCGAGCACGATGAGCGCGACGGCGACGCTGCGGACTATCACGGACATGAGGACCCTTCTCTCGTGTATCGATAAGCAAGAGAAAGATAGTGATAAACGAGATGCAGAGCCGCCAGCCATGCTGCCGGGAGCGGCCCCTAGGATCGAAGCGTGGCCGTCGATCCCCAGCAGTCCTTCCCCGAGCTCGAGGAGCGGGTGCTCGCGCGGTGGCGCGAGCGCGACGTGTTCCGGGAGTCCGTGCGGCGGCGGGAGGGCGCGGAGCCGTGGGTGTTCTACGAGGGCCCGCCGACCGCGAACGGCCTGCCCGGGCTGCACCACGTCCTCGCGCGGGTCTTCAAGGACATCTTCCCCCGCTACAAGACGATGCGGGGGCACCTCGTCGAGCGCAAGGGCGGGTGGGACTGCCACGGCCTGCCGGTGGAGATCGCGGTGGAGAAGGAGCTCGGGCTCGAGGGCAAGCCCGACATCGAGCGCTACGGGATCGCGGAGTTCAACTCAGCCTGCCGGAAGGCCGTGACCCGGCACGTCGCCGAGTGGGACCGGCTCACCGAGCGCATCGGATTCTGGCTCGACCTCGACGACGCGTACCGGACGATGGACACCACCTATGTGGAGTCCGTGTGGTGGGCGCTCAAGGCGATCTGGACCAACGGCTTGCTGCAGGAGGACTTCAAGGTCGTCCCCTACTGCCCGCGCGACCAGACCTCCCTCTCGTCCCACGAGCTCGGCCAGCCCGGCGCCTACCGCGAGGTGGAGGACCCGTCGGTCTACGTCGGCTTCGCAGTCACCGATCCCCGCGGCGCGCTGGAAGCGGGAGATGAGCTCCTGGTGTGGACGACCACGCCGTGGACGCTCCTCTCGAACGCGATGGTCGCCGTGCACCCCGACCTCACGTACGTCCGGGTCCGCGCCGACGACCGCACCTACGTCCTCGCCGAGGCCCTGCTCGGGCGCGTCCTGCCCGACGGCGGCGACATCCTCGCCACCTTCGCGGGCGGGGAGATCCTCGGCGCCGCCTACGAGCCGCCCTTCCCCTTCCTCACGCGCGCCGACTACGGCCCCGCGGCGCACACCGTCCTGTCCGCCGACTGGGTCTCCGCCGAGGACGGGACCGGGCTCGTCCACGCGTCGGTCGCCTTCGGGGAGGACGACTTCCGCCTCGGGGTCGACCATGGCCTCGAAGTGGTCAACCCCGTCCGTCCGGACGGGAGCTTCGACGAGACCATGGGCGCCTTCGCCGGGCAGAACGTCGTCGCCGCCGCCCCGCAGATCCTCGCGGACCTGCGCGGCCGCGGCCGCCTGCTGCGCGCCGAGACCCACCTGCACTCCTATCCGCACTGCTGGCGCTGCGGCACGGCGCTCCTCTACTACGCCAAGCCCTCCTGGTACATCCGCACCTCCGAGGTCCGCGACCGCCTCCTCGCCGCCAACGAGGGCGTCAGCTGGCACCCCGCCCACGTCAAGCAGGGGCGCTTCGGCAACTGGCTGGAGGGCAACGTGGACTGGGCGCTGTCGCGCGAGCGCTACTGGGGCACCCCGCTCCCCGTCTGGCGCTGTGAGCGCGGGCACGTGCACTGCGTCGGCTCCTTCGCCGAGCTCGAGGAGCTCTCGGGCGTCCGCCTGGAGGACCCGCACCGGCCCTACGTGGACGAGGTCGGCTTCCCGTGCGGGGAGTGCGGCCAGCGCATGGAGCGCGTCCCCGAGGTCATCGACGTGTGGTTCGACTCGGGCGCGATGCCCTTCGCGCAGTTCGGTGCGCCGTTCATCAATCCCGAGCGCTTCAGGCGAGCCTTCCCCGCCGACTTCATCTGCGAGGCGCTCGACCAGACCCGCGGCTGGTTCTACTCGCTGCTGGCGGTCTCCACGCTGCTGTTCGATCGCTCGAGCTACGAGAACGTGGTCTGCCTCGGGCTCATCCTCGACGCCGAGGGCCAGAAGATGTCGAAGTCCAAGGGCAACGTCGTCGATCCGTGGAAGGTGCTGGACACCTTCGGGGCCGACGCCGTGCGCTGGTACTTCTTCACGGCCAAGCAGCCGTGGGACGGCTACCGCTTCTCCTTCGAGGCCATCGCGGAGTCCGATCGGCTCTTCCTGCGCCGGCTCTGGTCGACCTACGCGTTCCACGCGCTCTACGCGGGGCTGGAGGAGCCGAAGCCGAGTGAGCCGACCGAGCTCGACCGCTGGGTCCTGTCGCGGCTGGCGGCGACGGTGGAGGAGGTCACGGCGGGGCTCGAGGCCTACGACGCCACGCGCGCTGGCCGCGCGCTGGCCGCCTTCGTCGAGGACCTCTCCAACTGGTACGTGCGGCGCTCACGCCGGCGCTTCTGGGGGGGCGAGGACGCGGCGTTCGCCACGCTGCGCCACTGCCTGGTGACCGTCGCCCAGCTCCTCGCCCCGTTCTGCCCGTTCGTGGCCGACGAGATCTACGAGGGGCTGGACGCCTCGCACCCGAGCGTGCACCTCACGGACTGGCCCACGGCGGACGCCCGGGACGTCGGGCTGGAGGAGGACATGGTGATCGCGCGCGAGGTCGTGAGGCTGGGGTTGGCGGCCCGGGCCCAGGCGAAGGTGAAGGTGCGCCAGCCGCTGCGGACCGCGGCCGTGGTCGCGCGCGGGCGCGAGCGCGCCGCGGTGGAGCGACTGGGCGACATCGTCCGCGGCGAGCTCAACGTCAAGGAGCTGCGCTTCGTCGAGGCGGCCGACGAGCTCGGCTCGCTCGAGGTCAAGCCGAACTATCGCACGCTCGGCCCCCGGTTCGGCAAGCACATGCCCAACGTGGCCGATGCGGTGGCCGGGCTCGATCCCGCTCACGTGGCCGCGGCGGTGCGCGCGCGCCGCGGCGTCGGCGTGTTCGTGGGCGGCGAGGATCACGAGCTCGCACCCGACGACCTGCTCACGGCGATGCGACCGCTCGCGGGCCACCAGCTCGAGCGCGAGGGCGCGCACGCGGTCGCGCTCGACCTCGCGCTCGACGCCGGGCTCGAGCGCGAGGGGCTGGCGCGCGAGGTCGTCCACGCCGTCCAGGCCGCACGCAAGGAGGCGGGCCTCGAAGTCTCCGATCGGATCCTCCTCGCCCTCGACGGCGATCCGGAGGTGCTCGCGGCCGTCGATGCGTACCGGGCGTACGTCGCCGGGGAGGTGCTCGCCCGCGAGCTCGCGCTCGACGGTGATGGACGGCCCGCGATCGGCGGGGCGACCCGGTCGGTCAAGATCGGCGGCCGCGACCTGCAGATCACCCTCGAGAGGACCCCCGCGTGAACGACGACTTCCGGCTCCAGCTCACCCTCGACGGCGAGGGCGTGCTCGGCGAGCTGCTCGAGACCGTCCGCACGGGCGGCGTCCGGCGCGAGGCGTCCGACGCCCTCGGCGACCGGGTCGCGGTGAGTCGCGACGAGGAGCGCCTCTGGATCTACGCGGCGAGCGCCGAGGACGCCCGCGCGGCGGGTGAGGCGATCGTGCCGCTGGCCGAGCACCACGGGTTGCGGATCGTCGAGCGCACGACCGTCGAGCGCTGGCACCCCGAGGAGGAGCGCTGGGAGGACGCGTCGGTGCCGCTGCCGGAGACCAAGGCCGAGCACGAGATCGAGCACGCCCGCCACGTCCGCCACGAGCGCCACCACTCCGAGCGCTCCGGGGTGCCCGAGTGGGAGGTCCTCGTGACCCTTCCCGACGAGGGCACCGCCCAGCGCTGGGTGGAGCAGCTCGAGTCCTCCGGGATGGAGCACCTCGTCCGCCGCGGCCGCCACGTCATGGCCGGCGCCCCCAGCGAGGACGACGCGCGCGACCTCGCCGACCTCCTGCGCACCGAGGCCCCCGAGGGCGCGAAGCTCGAAGTGCAGGGCAACGGCCAGTCCTGGTGGTCCACGCTGCAGCCCTTCGCGGTGTTCGGCGGCTTGGGCGGTTAGCCCTCGCCCCGGAACCCGAGCGCGGCGCGACTGACCTCGTGGCTCGCGATCACGCGGTCCACGAGGCCGTACTCCACGGACTGCTCGGCGGTGAAGTACCGGTCGCGGTCCATGTCGTCGTGGACGCGCTCGACGGGCTGCCCCGTGTGCCGCGCGTAGATCGCGTCGACGTGCCCGCGCAACTCCAGGGCCTCACGCGCATTGGATCGCGATGTCGCTCGCATGCCCCTCATAGCCGCCGCTCGGCTGGTGTATGAGGATGCGGGCGTTGGGCAGGGCCATCCGCTTGCCGGCCGCGCCGCCCGCGAGCAGGAGCGAGCCCATGCTCATGGCCACCCCGAAGCAGATCGTCCCCACGTCGGGAC
>JBBSGJ010000085.1:0-9679 GCA_038254195.1 Solirubrobacterales bacterium | reverse complement strand
CCGGAAGGCCTGGACGCCCGTGCCGCGCTCGATCTCCTCGACGCGCGCTCGTTGCTCGGCGAGGTACCCGCCCAGTGCCTGCTCGAGCCCCTTGCCCTCTGCGAACAGCGCGCACATCTCGTGCACGGGCACCTCGTCGCCGGCCAGCCGATCGGCGATCTCCTGGAGGCGGCGGTAGCCGTCCTCGAACGTCACGCTGGTCGAATCGCTCATGCTCGTGCTCCTTGGGGCTCGGCGCGGGCGCGGACGCGCCCGTCGGGGAGGTGGAGGTTCAGGGGGTCGCCGGGGTCCACGTCGGCCGCGCGGGTGATGGCGGCGCCGTCCTTGTCGGTCACGAGCGCCCACCCCCGGTGGCGGTGGTCCGACGCAGCCACCACCGCGGCGGCGTGCCGCAGGTCGCGCTCGGCGTCGTGCAGGCGCCGGGCCGCGCTCCCGGCCGCGGCCCCGAGGGTGGCGAGCTCATGCGTGCGCGTGCTCCAGAACCCCGCGGCGCGGGCCTCGAGCGCGGCGCCGAGCGCGACGAGCTCGCCGGGCGAGGGCAGGCGCGGCATGCGCACGAGGGCGGCCACCCGCTCGCGCCGGCGCTCCAGCCACTCGGGAACCGAGGCGAGCGCGCGCTCCGCCTCGCCCAGGCGCTCCTCCCGGCGCCCGACGCGCTCGGGCACCGCGGCCAGGCACCGCGCGGCCAGGTCAAGGCGGCCCCGCACCTCCTCGGCCGAGGGCACGGCGAGCTCCGCCGAGCGCGAGGGCGTGGTCGCCGACCAGGTGACGTGGTTGCACACCGGAACGTTGTCCGTATGGCCGATGGCGCAGATAACCGGGGTCGAGCAGGCGAACAGCGCCCGGCAGAGCCGCTCGTCGTCGAAGGCGACGAGATCTTGCACCGAGCCCCCGCCGCGGGCGACGACGATCACGTCGGCCTCGGGGTGCTCTTGTAGCCGCGCGAGCCCGGCGACGAGCGCGCGCGGCGCCGCCGCACCCTGCACGAGGGAGGGACACACGACGATCCGCACCGGTGGCCAGCGGTCGCGCAGCGCGCGGATGACGTCGGCGAGGCCGTCCGAGCCCTTCCCGGCGATGACTCCCACCGCGCGCGGGAAGGCCGGAGGCGGCACCCGGCGGGCGGGATCGCAGAGGCCCTCGACGCGCAGACGATCGAGCAGTTCCTGCCGGCGACGCAGGAGCTCCCCTTCCCCCGCGAGCCGCACGGCGGAGACGATCAGATCGAGCTTGCCCGCGCGGGTGAAGAGGTCCGGGCGGTCGACGCGGACCTGCACGAGGTCACCCTCGCGCGGCTCGTGCTCCAGGCGCCGGACCTGCGAGGAGAAGACCTTGCACGAGAGGTTCGCCTCTCCGTCGGTCAACGTGAAGAAGAGCATCCCCCCGCCGCTGCGCCCGGGCCGCTGGACCTCGCCCTCGACCATCCCACCGCCCACGGCCACGAGGGCGCGCCGGATCCGACCGGCGTACTCGGCGACGGACTCGGCACGGGTCTCCTGGACGGCGGACACGGCAGCCACGGGAAGTTAGGTCGGGGACCGGACGGACTCGCCCCACCCTGTGATTGCACGCGCAACTACTCCGCGCTACCCTGCTCCCATGCGCCTCGAAGGCCTCCACCACATCACCGCCATCACCGCGGACGCCCGGCGCAACCTCGACTTCTACGCCCGCGTCCTCGGCCTGCGCTTCGTCAAGAAGACGGTCAACTTCGACCAGCCCGACGCCTACCACCTGTACTTCGCCTCCGAGGACGCGGCGCCCGGGTCCGTCCTGACCTTCTTCGAGCTCCCCGGCGCCGCGCCCGGGCGCGCCGGCGCGGGCATGGTCCACCGGATCCTGTGGCGGGTCGGCTCGGAGGCCTCGCTCGACTTCTGGGCCGCGCGGCTCGGGGACGAGGGCCGCGCCGCCGAGCGGGGGCATCGCTCCCTGCGCTTCGCCGATCCCGAGGGCCTGGATTCCGAGCTGCTGGTGGTCGACGTCGACGACGTGCCTCTCACCGCCGACTTCCGGGGCATCCCCCGTGAGCACGCGATCCAGGGCTTCCATGGCGTGCGCGCCTACGCGCGCGAGCCGGAGCGCTCGTGGGCACTGCTCGGCGAGACCCTCGGCTTCGCCGGCGGGCGCGATGAGTGGGAGGCCAAGGGCGACGAGCGCCTCGCGGTCTACGCCCACGACGTGCCGCCGGACCCAGCCGGGATCCAGGGAGCGGGCACTGTGCACCACATCGCCTGGCACTCGCGCGATGCCGACCACGCGGCCTGGCGGCAGACCGTCGCCGGGGCGGGCTACCGCCCCACCCCGATCATCGATCGCCAGTACTTCCACTCGATCTACTTCCGCGAACCGGGCGGCGTGCTGTTCGAGATCGCCACGACCTCCCCGGGGTTCGCCGTCGACGAGCCCGCCGACGCGCTCGGGGAGGAGCTCATACTCCCGCCCCAGCACGAGCGGCTGCGTCCGCTGCTCGAGCAGCGCCTCACGCCCCTGGGCAACCCGCGCACGACGCCGACGCGACCGCCGGCCGATCGGGCGGTGGTCCGATGAGCGCGGAGACCACGGGCTCCACCTTCGACCTGCTCGCCCCTCTCCCCCTCGAGATCGAGTCCTACGCGCTCGCGGGGATCACGCGCGACGTCTCCTCCGGCTTCACCCGCAAGACCACCGTCGTGCGGTTGCGCGGCGGCGGTGAGGAGGGGGTCGGGGAGGACGTCGTCTACGACGGGGAGGACCACGAGGCGCTTCAGCAGGCGGGCCCGTACCTCGACCTGGCCGGGAGGACCACCCTCGGAGAGTTCGTCGACCGGACCGACGCCATGGACCTCTTCCCCCACGAGCCGGTGCGGGGGGAGGTCTCCCGGATCTACCGCCGCTGGACCTTCCAGTCCGCCGCGCTCGACCTCGCGCTCCGTCAGGCCGGCACGCCGCTGCACGCCGTGCTCGGGCGCGAGCCGCGTCCCGTCACCTTCGTCATGTCCCTCCGGCTCGGCGTGCCCTCGACGCTCGCCCCGCTGCGCGCGCGCCTGGACCGCTATCCCGGGCTGCGCTTCAAGCTCGACCCCGTCGTCGACTGGGACGACGAGCTCGTGCGGGAGATCGCCGCCACGGGCGCGCTGGACTCGCTGGACTTCAAGTCCTTCTACACGGGGACGCTCGTCGACAACCCCGTCGACCCTGACCTCTATGCCCGCTGTCTCGCCGCCTTTCCAGACGCGTGGATCGAGGACCCCGCCGTGGCTGACCCGCGCATCGACGCGCTCCTCAGCCCCTACCGCGACCGGATCACGTGGGACGCCCCGATCCACTCCGTCGCCGACATCGAGGCCCTCCCCTTCCCGCCGGAGATGGTGAACGTCAAGCCGAGTCGCTTCGGGTCGCTGCGCTCGCTCTGCGCGGGCTACGACCACTGCGCAGAGCACGGCATCCAGGCCTACTCGGGCGGTCAGTTCGAGCTCGGCCCGGGCCGCGGCCAGGCCCAGTACCTGGCCTCGCTCTTCCACCCCGACGGGCCGAACGACCTCGCCCCCGGCGGCTACGACGCACCCGAGCCGGAGCCCGGGTTGCCCGAGTCGCCGCTCACGCCAGCTCCGACCTCCACCGGCTTTCGCTGGAGAAGCTAGGCGCTCAGCGCAAGCGGGCTCAGACGCGCTGGATCAGCGTCCCCGTCCCCAGGCCGCCGCCGCAGCACATCGTCACCAGGCCGACTTCCTTGTCCGAGCGCTCGAGCTCGTGCAGGAGGGTGGCGATGAGCCGCGCGCCCGTGGACCCGAGCGGGTGGCCGAGGGCCATCGCGCCGCCGTTGACGTTCACGCGGTCCATGTCGGGCTCGAGCTCGCGGCGCCACGCGGCGACGACGGGCGCGAAGGCCTCGTTGATCTCCACGAGGTCGATGTCGTCGATCTTCATCCCGTTGCGCTCCAGGAGCTTCCGTGTGGCGGGGATCGGGCCCGTGAGCATGATCACCGGGTCGACGCCGACCGTGGTCTGATCGACGATCCTCGCCCGCGGCGCGAGGCCGAGCGCCTCGGCCCTCTCACGGGCCATGAGCAGCACGGACGCCGCCCCGTCGGAGATCTGCGAGGAGTTCCCCGCCGTGATCTTCCCGTCGGGCGTGAACGCCGGCTTGAGCTGCGAGAGCGTCTCCAGCGAGGTCTCGGGACGGATGCCCTGGTCGGTCGCGTAGGTGTCCCCGTTGACCTGCATCGGGACGATCTCCCGCTCGAAGCGGCCCTCCTCGGTCGCCCTGGCCGCCCGCTGGTGGGAGCGGACCGCGAGCTCGTCGAGCTCGGAGCGGGGGATCTCCCACTGGTCGGCGATCATCTCCGCCGACAGGCCCTGGGGCACGAGGTCGTAGCGCTCCAGGAGCTCGGGCGGCCACGGGGACCCGACCTGATCGACCCAGTTGAAGCCGACTCCCATCGGGATGTGGCCCATGTGCTCGACGCCGCCGCCGATGACGGTGTCGTGCACGCCCGCGGCGATGAGCGCCGCGCCGAAGTTCACGGCCTGCTGGGCCGAGCCGCACTGGCGGTCGACCGTGGTCGCCGGCGTCTCGACGGGCAGCCCGGCCTGCAACCAGGCGTTGCGGCCAACGTTGAACATCTGCTCGCCGTACTGCTGGACGCAACCGCAGATGACGTCCTCGACCTCGCCCGGATCGATCCCCGCCTGCACGATGACCTCGGAGTAGGTCCTCCCGAGCAGCTCGTTGGGATGGGTGCCTGAGTAGTAGCCCTTCTCCTTGTGGCCGCGGCCGATCGGCGTCCGGACGGCTTCGACGATGACGACCTCGCGGCCGTGTCCGTTGCTCAACTCCGACACCCCCAGAAGTGACGTACCTGGCGAAGCCCGTACTCTAACCCGCTCGTTGACTGGCGAGTCAGCCAGTCAACGAGCGGCTCTCCATGAGTGAGTTCTCACCGTTCTCTCAACCAGAACTCAGGACTTCGCCCGATACTCGGGTCACCTCACAGCAGCACCTCCTCCCAGAAGCACGATCCCGGCCCGCGTCCTCAGCGGGCCGGTTTCGTTACACGGGCTCGCGGATCGTCGGGGAGGCGTGCGCAAGGATTCCGCTGACCCGTCAGGCCGTCGGTGAGGACGGGCTGATCGCCGACTTCGTGGTGCGCGAGGAGATCCTTGCGGTGTTGGCCGCGCTGGCCGCGGCCGCCGACCGCGGGTGAGCCCCGTTCAGCGTCTCGAGCTCTCGGCTTGGGCCCGTTCCCGATACCGCAGACACAGGATGCAGACCACCTCGTCGTCGCCGACGTAGACGTGGCCGCGCTCACCGGCGAACCACACGTGGCCACAGTCGGCGCACGGCCGCGTGTTCGGGTCCGCTCGGCTGTCGGGCGGCCCGACCGTCATCGGCTCGACCCGGCGCGCGCGGCGCCCTGGCGCGGGGACAGATCGCCGTTGGCGACCTTGTAGGCGATCGTGTCCAGGTATTCGGCGCCGCCGCCATCGCGCGTGCGCTTCGACGCCTGCTCGGCCGTCACGCCCAGGATGACCAGCGCGCGCGCCGCCCCGGGGTCGAAGCAGCGCGCCTCGAGCCACTGGGCGGTCGCCTCGTCATCGAAGTCGGCCTCCGTCCAGGACTTCGCAGCGGCATCGGCGTCGCCACCACGGTCGGCGAGCTCGCCGTATCGCTTGATCGTCTCGGCGCTCGTCTTCGCGGCGCCCCACCAGTACTCCTTCATGGTGCTCGTCTCCTGCGATCGTCGGAGTCCCTGTACATGTAGCTCAAGCCACGCCGGCGTGCCGGCGGCGGATGCGCACGGCCTCGATGCGGTTCTCGCGGACGGACTCCACGCGGATGGAGTAGCCGTCGGCCGCGACGGTGTCGCCGCGCTTGGGCAGGCGGCCGAGCTCGGCGAAGACGAAGCCCCCCACCGAGTTGTAGGCGTCGGAGCCAACCGGGAGCTCGAGGCCGTGGTCCTCCAGATCCCTCACCGCCACGTGCCCGCGCACGTACCACTCGCCGTTGGCCAGCTTGCGCACGGCCCCGCCCGCGGGATCGGTCTCGTCGTCGATCTCTCCCACGACCTCCTCGATGATGTCCTCCACGGTGACGAGACCGGCCGTCCGCCCGTACTCGTCGATGACGATCGCCATCGAGGAGCGCTGACGCTGGAGGTCGGCGAGGAGGTCGTCGAGCGGCTTGGTCTCGGGGATGATGGGCGCCTCGCGCACGAGCTCGGCCAGCGAGGCGTCCAGACCGTCGGCCAGGAGCTTCTTGGCCAGCGCGTTGGAGTGCACGACCCCTTTCACCCGGTCGGAGTTCTCGTCCTCGGTGACCACGAGCCGGGTGTGACCGCTCTCCACGCACCGGCGCAGGGCGGTCTCCACGTCCTCGGCGACGTCGACGGTCACGACCGCGGGGATGGGGGTCATCACCTGGCGGGCCTCCTGCTCGTGGAGGTGGAAGACGCCCGAGAGCATGAGCGCCTCGCCCTCGTCGAGCTTGCCCTCGGTCGAGGACTCGGCGATGAGCCGCCGCAGCTCGTCCGCCGAGCCGCCCTGCGACTGGGCGGCCTCCGGATCCACCCCCAGCAGGCGCAGGATCTTGTAGGAGACCCAGGTGAGCACCCGCGCGAAGGGCCGCACGATGCTGCGGAACAGCGCGAGGGGACGAGCGACGCGCCGCGCGACCCCCTCGGCGCGCCCGATCGCGTAGACCTTGGGGACGATCTCGCCGATCGTGATGTGCAGCGAGGTCACGATCAGGTAGGCGATGACGACGGCGATCGCCACCGAGACGCCATGGGACAGCGGGCCGCCCAGCACCGGCTCGAGGATCCCGCTGATCGTGCCCTCCCCGAGAGCGCCGATCCCGATCGAGGCCATCGTCACCCCGACCTGGATCACCGAGATGTACTCGTTGATGTTGTCGATCTGGTGCAGCGCGGTCACCGCGCCGCGCTGGCCCTGCTCGGCGGCCGCCTCGAGGTTCGCCCGCTTGGAGCGGACGAGCGAGTACTCGGCGATCACGAAGAACGCGTTGAGGAAGACGAGCAGGACGGTGGCGACGAGGGCGAGGGCGGTCATGCCGTCGTCCCCCGGGCCCGGGCCTGCCCGCTACTTCGCGAGGGGGGGTCGTCGTTCATCGGGCGACCGCCGGAGAGTAGCCGCCCACCCGGAGCCCGCGCCCCATTCAGGCCTCGAGCCCGTCGATCGTGCGGGCCAGCGCGTGGTCGGCCTCGGTGAGCCGCCCCGCGTCGTGCGTGCTGAGCGTGAGCCGGACCCGGTTCCACCCGTGCAGGAGGATGTCGGGATGATGGTTTGCCGCCTCGGCCGCCTCCCCCACGCGGTTGACGAAGGCGAGCGCCGCCGCGAAGTCGGCCAGCTGCCAGTCGCGGACGAGCACGCCCTCCTCCTCGCGCCACCCGCCGTCCTTATCCTCGCCCGCCATGCGCATCGTCTCCCTCGTTCCGTCCGGAACGGAGATCCTATGGGCGCTCGGCCTGGGAGACGCCGTCGTCGGGGTCAGCCACGAGTGCGACTTCCCTCCGGAGGCCGCCGAGCGTGCACGGGTGACGTGCGACGTGCTCCCGGCCGGCCTGAGCGCCGGCGCGATCGACGCCGCGGTGCGCGCGCGCACGGAGGCCGGCGAGTCCATCTACGCGCTCGACGAGGACGCCCTGCGCGAGCTCGCGCCCGACCTGATCGTCACCCAGGCGTTGTGCGCGGTGTGCGCGGTCTCCTACGACGATGTGCGGGCGCTCGCCGAGCGGATGGAGGCGGGTGGGGACCCCATCCGGGTCCTCTCGCTCGATCCTCACACGCTCGGGGAGGTGATGGGCGACATCCGGACCGTGGCCCGGGCCACTGAGCATCCGGACGCGGGGGCCGCGGTGGTGCAGGACGCGGCGGACCGGATCGACCGGGTCGAGCGCGCCGTCGCGGGCCGGCGGCGCCCGCGCGTGGCGGTGCTCGAGTGGCTCGACCCGGTCTTCGTCGCCGGGCATTGGACCCCGCAGCTCGTGGAGCTCGCGGGCGGGGAGGACATCCTCGGCGCCGCGGGCGAGCACTCGCGCGTGGTCACGTGGGAGGAGGTCGCGCTCCACGGGCCGGACGTCGTCGTCGTCGCGCCCTGCGGCTACGACGCCGAGCGCTCCCGCCAGGAGGCCGAGGCCCATGCGGACGACCTCCGGAGGATCGGCGCCGGCGAGGTCGTGGCCGTCGACGCCGCCGCCTACTTCTCGCGGCCGGGCCCGCGGCTCGTCGAGGGACTGGAGCTCCTGGC
Source organism: Solirubrobacterales bacterium (assembly GCA_038254195.1). GTDB lineage: Bacteria > Actinomycetota > Thermoleophilia > Solirubrobacterales > Solirubrobacteraceae > JBBQAA01. Next base: position 1,434 of record JBBSGJ010000085.1, on the reverse strand, counting down.
CCACATCCTCCATCCCGACGTGGTGCCGGCGTCGCCCCCGGGCGCCGAGGCGCTCACCGTCGAGCTCTAGGGAAGCCGTGTCGCTGATCGCGACCTGGGGGCCCGCCTCCAGCGGCCATTTGGCCGCCTCCGGCACCCCCTCGGTGCAGCGGCCCGCGGCGCGCGTACTCCATCTCGCGGGCGATCCGGTCGGCGAGCTCCGTCCCCCACTCGCGCTCCACGAGGTGCAGCGCGAGGTCGAGCCCCGCGGTCACCCCGCCGGCGGTGACGATGTCGCCGTCGTCGACGACGCGCGCCTCGACGATCTCCACCCGGCCGGCGCGCAGCTCCGCAACGGCGGCGTGGTGGGTGATCGCCGGGCGGCCGGCGAGCAGCCCGGCGGCGTGCAGGATCCCCGCGCCGGTGCAGACCGAGGCGACGACGGCGCCCTGCTCGTGCAGTCGCGCGGCCGCGGCGGGCAACGCGCCTCGCTCGGCCTCCGCCCGGGCGCCCTGCCGCGCGTGGTCATTCCAGCCGCCTCCCGGCACGACAAGGAGGTCGGGCGAGGTCAGGACGCCGTGGGGCTTGACGACCGCGCCGTGGCTCGTCGTGATCTCCTCGACGGGGTCGAGGGTGACGAGGGTGACCCGGACGTCCGCGCCCCCCTTCGCCGCATTGGCGAGCACCTCGAAGGGCCCGAAGGCGTCGAGGTCGTCCACGCCGTCGAAGATCACGATCTGGGCGTCCATGCCGGCAGCGTATGACGCGACGGGTCCTCCTCGTCCACTCCTCGGCGGACCGGTACGGCTCGGACCGCCAGCTCGGGGTGCTGGCCACGGGCCTGGACCCGGGGCGGTGGCGGCCGCTCGTCGTGCTGCCCGAGGAGGGCCCGCTGTCGGGAGACCTGCGCGCCGCGGGGATCGAGGTCCTGGTGCGCCCGCTGGCGATCGTGCGCCGCTCCGAGCCACGGCCGGCGGCGTTCCTGCGCGCCCTGGCCCGCGACGCCCGTGCCCTGCCCGCGCTCGTGGCCCGGAGCGGGGCGGCGGCCGTGCACGCGAACACCGCCGTGCTCGCCGGGCCGGCGCTCGCCCGGCTCGGTGTGCCGCTCGTCCAGCACGTCCGGGAGGACTTCACCCCCTACGGCGCACTGTGGCCGCCGTGGCGGCGGGTGCTCTCACACGCGGATGCGCTCCTGGCCATCTCGGGCTCGGTCGCGGCGCAGTTCGGATCGGGGGCCGGCGTGCGCATGGTGCCGGACGGGCTCATCGCGCTTCCCGCGCTGCCTTCGCCCCCCGAGGCGCGCCGGACGCTCGGGCTGCCCGACGACGCGTGGATCGTCGCCCTGCCCGGCCGACTGGCGCGCTGGAAGGGTCAGGACGTCCTGGTGCGCGCGCTACCCGCGCTACCCAAAGCGGTCGCGGTGCTCGCGGGCGGCGCCTGGCGCGACGATCCGGT
>JBBSGJ010000084.1:0-9716 GCA_038254195.1 Solirubrobacterales bacterium | reverse complement strand
TGGGCGGTGACGAAGTTGATCGATGCGAAGGTCTTCCGTCCGTCGGACTCGTAGAGGTCCGCGGAGCCCGTGAAGCGCGCCGCGAACTCGCCCACGGAGGCCCGGCCGCGCCAGAAGTCGCGCATCACGTCGCGGTAGATCCCGTTCCACTCCGACCACAGGACCGGGAAGTTGCCGACCTGGTAGCCGCCCGGGCGGACGTCCCACGGCTCGGCGATGAGCTTGACCTGGGACAGCACCGGGTCCTGGTGGATCGTGTTGAGGAACGTGTGCAGGGGGTCGACGTCGTAGAGCTGGCGGGCCAGCGTCGAGGCGAGGTCGAAGCGGAAGCCGTCGACGTGGCACTCGGTCACCCAGTAGCGCAGCGAGTCCATGATGAGCCGCAGGACCGCGGGCTGGCGGGAGTCGAGCGAGTTGCCCGTCCCCGTGAAGTCCTGGTAGAAGCGCAGGTCCTCGGGCGTCAGGCGGTAGTAGGTGTGGTTGTCTACGCCCCTCAGCGAGAGCATCGGCCCGAGGTGGTTGCCCTCCGCGGTGTGGTTGTAGACGACGTCGAGGATCACCTCGATCCCGTGGCGGTGCAGCGCCTTGACCATCCCCTTGAACTCGCCGAGCTGGTCGCCGTGGCGGTCCGACGCCGCGTAGCCCGAGTGGGGCGCGAGGAAGCCGATCGAGGAGTAGCCCCAGTAGTTCGTCAGCCCGCGCTCGAAGAGGAAGGACTCGTCGGCGATGTGGTGGACGGGGAGCAGCTCGACCGCGGTGACCCCCAGCGAGACGAGGTGCCCGATCGCCGCTTCGGAGGCCAGCCCGGCGTAGGTGCCGCGGAGCTCCTCGCGCACGCCGGGGTGGCGGCGGGTGAAGCCCTTGACGTGGGTCTCGTAGATGACGGTCTCGTGCCACGGGCGGCGCGGGGGCTCGACGCCCTCCCAGTCGAAGGCGGGGTCGATGACCACGCACCTGGGGACGGCGGCGGCGTCGTCCTCGTCGTCGAGCTCGAGATCGGCAGTGGCCTCGTCCCCGCCCGGGACGTAGGGGAGCACGTTGGCGTCACCCCACGCCCACCCGTCCTCGATCGCCTTCCCGTACGGGTCGACGAGGAGCTTCGCGGGGTTGAAGCGGTGGCCCTCGTGGGGTGCGTAGGGGCCGCGGACGCGGTAGCCGTACCGCTGCCCGGGACCGACCCCCGGCAGGTAGGCGTGCCAGGTGTGGGCCGTCCGCTCGCGCAACGAGACGCGCTCCTCCGCGCCGCGGGGGCCGAACAGGCAGAGCTGGACCGCAACGGCGTGCTCGGAGAACAGGGCGAAGTTCGTCCCCGTGCCGTCCCAGGTGGGCCCGAGCGGGAAGGGGTGCCCGGGCCAGACCTCGCGGCTCACCGGACGACCGCGCCCTGCCGCGGGCCGAGCGCGCGGGCGCCCAGCACGACCTCGCCGTCGAGCGGCAGCTCCTCCGCACCGAAGTTGGCCACGAGGGTGAACGAGCCGCGGCGCACCCGCAGGACGTCGCCCGCGGTCTCGACCTCCGCCTCCCCCCGGGGCAGCCGGCGCCGCAGCGCGAGCGCTTCGCGGTAGAGCGCCGCGAGCTCCTCGTCGCGCTCGCGGGTGAGCCGGGAGCGCAGGAACGTCTCCTCGGCCTGGGGGTCGGGGACCTCCTCGCCGGCGAACGCCGCGAAGGCGGCGAACTCACGCCGCCGGCCGTCCCGGGTGGCCGTGGCGATCTCCTCGTCGATGTGATCGCAGAAGAACTGGAAGGGCGCGTCCTCGCCGTACTCCTCGCCCATGAAGAGCAGCGGGATGAACGGGGAGAACAGCGTGCACAGCGCGGCGAGGGGGCGGACCTCGTGCGGGAGACGGTCGCCGAGCGCGCGGTTGCCCACCTGGTCGTGGTTCTGCGCGAAGACGACGAACTGGTCGGGCGTCCGGTCGAACGCGGGGGCCCCGAAGCGCTGACCGCGGAACTCCGACCATGTGCCGTCGTGCACGAAGGGGCGCCGGAAGGCCTTGGCGAGCTGGTCGACCGCACCGAAGTCCGCGTAGTAGCCCTCGCGCTCGCCCGTGAGCAGGGCGCGCAGCGCGTGGTGGAAGTCGTCGGCCCACTGGGCATCGTGGCCCCACCCGCCCACCTCCGCGGGCCGGGTGACCTTCGGGTCGTTCATCCCCGACTCGGCGATCACGAGCGCTCGGGGGAGCCGCTCGCGCAGCTCGGCCAGCAGATGCCGGGCGCTCATGTCAAAGACGGCATGACAGGCGTCGAGGCGCAGGCCGTCGAGGTGGAAGTCCTCGACCCAGCCCTGGGCGGACTGCAGGACCCACTCGCGCACGGGGTCGCACCCCGCGTCGTCGTAGTTCAGGGCGTCGCCCCAGAACGTCGCGTACTTCCCGGTGAAGTAGGGGCCGAAGGCGCTCAGCGCCTGCTGGCCCGAGGCGCCGACGTGGTTGTAGACCACGTCGAGCACGACGCCGAGGCCCTCGGCATGGGCGGCGTCCACGAGGCGCTGGAGCCCGTGCGGACCGCCGTAGGCGCGGTGGGCGGCGGAGAGGTGGACGCCGTCGTAGCCCCAGCCGCGGTCGCCGGGGAAGTCGGCGACGGGCATGAGCTCGATCGCGGTGACCCCGAGCTCGGCCAGCTCGTGCAGATGGGGGATGACGCCGTCGAAGGTCCCCGACGCGGAGAACGTGCCGACGTGGAGCTCGTAGAGGACGAGATCGGCGCGCCGGGCGCCGGGCCAGTGCGCGTCGGTCCAGGAAAAGGCGCGGGTGTCGAGGACGGCGGACGGACCGCGCAGCCCCTCGGGCTGCCAGCGCGTGCAGGGGTCGGGCAGCGGGTCGGCTCCGTCGAGGACGAAGGCGTAGGAGTCGCCCTCGCGGGCCGGGACGGTCGCCGACCACACCCCGTGACCCTCCCCGGCGAGGGGGTGGTCGTGGTCGCCGAGGCGCACGTTCACCTCCCGGGCGGCGGGGGCCCAGACGCGGAGCTCCGTGCGCGCGGCGTCCACCGGCCGGGCGCCGAGGGGGCGGGACCAGGGGAAGGTCAAGCCGGCTTCTGCGCCGAGAGGATCAGGTTGTAGAAGAGCGCGGGGGGCAGATGGGGCTCGAGCAGGCGCCGGTCGGCGTCCTGGAGGGCGAGGTACCCGCGGTAGGCGAAGAGCTTCCAGCCCATCGGGACCTCCTCCGGATCCGCCGAGGCCTCCAGCGTGCGGCTCGTCCAGCCGAACCAGTTGGCCAGGAGCTCCTCGCCGCACACGCGGACGCCGGTCAGCCCGGCGTCCCGGGCCAGGGCGGCGAGGGTCGCGGGGTCGAAGGCGTGGACGTCGACCTGGGACTCGAGCGCGTGGTCGTCGGTCGGGCGAGCGCCATTGCCGTTCGGCGCGCTCGCGGCCGGGCCCGCCCGTAGCGCCGCCCGCCACAGGGGCGCGGCGAGGCCGGCGGCCCGCTTGGGGATCGCCGCGAGCCGGTCACCCTGCCGTGAGGGCTCGCCCGCGAACACGAGCACGCCGCCGGGCCGCAGCACGCGGCGGAGCTCCCCGAACGCGCTCGGAAGATCGGGAACGTGGTGCAGCACCGCGTGGCCCACGACGAGGTCGAACGACCCGTCCGCGAACGGGAGGTGCTCGGCGTCGGCGGCCGAGGTCTCCACCTCGAGCCCGAGCCGCGCGGCGTTGCGCTCCAGCATGGCGAGCATCCCCGGGGAGATGTCCGTGCACGTGGCGCGCTCGACCACCCCCGCGCGCAGGAGGTTCAGCGTGAAGTACCCGGTCCCCGCCCCGATCTCGAGCGAGTGCCCGAACGGGCCGAGCTCGCCGCCGAGCGCCTTGTGGAGCTTCCCGAGCACCTGTCCGCGGCCGGTCGCGCCGAAGTCGATCGCCCACTTGCCGTCGTACTCGTCCGCGACGACGTCGTGGTAGCGCACGTTGACGTCGCGGATCTGCGCGGCGGTGTCCGGGGCGGCCATCGGCGGCGGAGTGTAGGGTCGCCCCCGTGGGCTGGTTGACCTCCGTCCTCGCCTCCCTGGTGGCGGCCGGAGCGGCCTCGGGCCCGCCCGCGCCGCCGCATCCGGTCCACCTCACGATCGCCGCCTCGGGCGACCTGCTCATCCACTCCCCGGTGTTCGACCGGGCGCGCGCCGACGGCGGGGGGCGGACCTACGACTTCCGCCGGATGCTCCGGCCGCTGCGCGGAGTCATCGCCCGGGCCGACCTCGCGCTCTGCCACATGGAGACGCCCATGGGGCCGGGCCCGCCGCACGGCTATCCCCTGTTCAACACCCCCTCCTCCCTCGCCCGCGCGATTCGGGCCACCGGCTGGGACGTGTGCGACACGGCCTCGAACCACACGCTCGACGGCGGCGCCGCCGGAGTGGCCGGGACGATCCACGCGCTCGACCGCGCGGGCGTCCGCCACACGGGCTCGGCGATCTTCCGCTCCGGGTCTCGACGGGTCGTGCTGCTCCGCGCCCGCGGCGTGCGGGTCGCCTTCCTCGCCTACTCCGCGATCTCCAACGGGCAGCGCGCGCCGCACCCTTGGTCGCTGAACGTCGCCCGCACGCGGCGGATCGTGGCCGACGCCCGCCGGGCCCGCCGCGCGGGGGCGCGGGTGGTCATCGTCAACGTGCACTGGGGGACCGAGTACGTGCGCCGGCCGAGCCCGGGCCAGCTCGCGCTCGCGCGCGGCGTGCTCGGCTCCGGCGCGGTGACGGCCATCGTCGGCCAGCACGTCCACGTCGTGCAGGCCATCCGGTCGGTCCGCGGGCGCCCGGTGGTCTTCGGCGAGGGCAACCTGCTCTCCAACCAGAGCGCGGCGGCGGGGCTTCCCGCCGGCTCGCAGGACGGCCTCGTCGCGCTGCTGCGGATCACGATCCGCGGCGGCCGGGCGCGCCTGGCCCGGGTCGACTACGTGCCCACCTACGTGCGCCACCCGGACTTCTCCGTGCTTGCCGGCCGCGCCATCCCCGCGGCCTCCTACGCGCGGACGGTCGCCGCCGCCGGCCGCGGCCGGACCTGGGGCCCGCTCCCGCGATGAGCGGCGACGTGACGCGCGTTCTCGTCGTCTCGTGGGAGTACCCCCCGATCGTCGAGGGCGGGCTCGCCCGGCACGTGTGCAAGCTGTCGGAGGCGCTCGTGGCGCGCGGGGTCGAGGTCGCCGCCCAGACCGCGGAGGTCTACGCCGAGCTCGAGCGCGCCCGGCCGCGCGTGTGGGTGTGACGCGGCGGACACGGCAGCCATGACCGAGACCACCGTCGCCCCCGACCACGAGTCCGGCGCCTCCAAGCCCATCGCCGACCACGGCCTGCTCGCCGACTGCACCTCGGCGGCGCTGCTGACCCGTGACGGCTCGATCGACTGGCTGTGCCTGCCGCGCTACGACTCCCCGGCGGTCTTCGCCCGCCTGCTCGATCCCGACGCGGGTCACTGGTCCATCCGTCCCGTCGGCGCCTTCGAGACCGAGCGGCGCTATCTGCCGGGGACGCTCACGGTGGAGACCACGTTCACCACGCAGACGGGCACGGTTCGCCTGCTCGACACGCTGGCCGCGGCCCCGGGCCAGCGCGGCCACGACCTCGGCTACGCCGCGCCCCACGAGGTCCTGCGCGGCCTCGAGGGCGTGGAGGGCGAGGTGGAGCTCACGGTCGAGCTCGCGCCGCGACCCGAGTACGGCCTCGTGCGCCCGCTCGTCCGCCTGCGCGAGGGCGGCGCCGAGACGTTCGGGGTCCAGCCGCTCACCGTCTCCTCGCCGGTACCGCTGGCCGTCGCGGACGCCACACTGCACGCCACGTTCACCGTCCGCAGGGCCGAGCGCACCGGGTTCGCCCTGCGCTGGAGCTCGGGTGAGGGCCCGCACCGTCCGCCCGCCACCCCGCCGGGCGACGTCGGAGACCGGATCGAGGACACCGCCGAGGCCTGGCGCTCGTGGGAGGCCGAGCACGACATCTACGACGGCGACCGTCGGGACCTCGTGCGCCTCTCCTCCCGCGTGCTCAAGGGCCTCACCTACCGTCCCACCGGCGCGATCGTCGCCGCCCCCACGACCTCTCTGCCCGAGACCGTCGGCGGCGAGCGCAACTGGGACTACCGCTTCTCGTGGGTCCGTGACTCCTCGCTGACGATCGAGGCGCTCTACGTCGGCGCCTGTCCTGACGAGGCGTCGGAGTTCATCTCGTTCATGACCGCCGCCGCGGGCGGGCGGGCGCGCGAGGGCTCGCTGCAGATCATGTACGGGATCGGCGGCGAGCACGACCTCTCCGAGCGCGAGCTGCCCCACCTGCGCGGCTGGCGCGACTCCGCGCCCGTGCGCGTGGGTAACGGCGCCTGGGACCAGGTCCAGCTCGACGTCTACGGCGAGCTGCTCAACTCGCTCTGGCTCTACCGCGAGCGCCTCGGCGACCTCCACCCCGAGATCCAGGCCTTCGTCGCCGACCTCGCCGCCACCGCCGCCCGGCGCTGGACCGAGCGCGACGCGGGGATGTGGGAGATGCGCGGCGAGCCGCTTCACCACGTCGGCTCGAAGGTCATGTGCTGGGTCGCGCTCGACCGGGCGGTGAAGCTCGCCGACCGGCTCGGCGAGCACGCGGACACGGAGGCCTGGACGCACGCGCGCGAGGAGATCCGCGACGCGATCCTCGCGCGGGGGTGGAGCGAGGCCCGCGGCGCCTTCGCGCAGTCCTTCGACTCCGACGAGCTCGACGCCGCGGCGCTGCTGATGCCCCTCGTGGGCTTCCTTCCCGCCGATGAGGAGCGGATGAAGGCGACGATCGACGCGATCGCCGACGAGCTCACCGAGGGCGGGCTGGTCCTGCGCTATCGCAACGACGAGGGCGCCAACGCCGACGGGCTCTCCGGCGCGGAGGGGACGTTCGTCATCTGCTCCTTCTGGCTCGTGTCCTGCCTCGCGCAGGCGGGGGAGCTCGACCGCGCCGAGGCGCTCTTCGACCGGCTCACCGGCTACGCGAACGACCTCGGGCTCCTGGCCGAGGAGATCGACACCGCGAGCGGCGAGCAGCTCGGCAACTTCCCGCAGGCCTTCAGCCACATCGGGCTCATCACCGCCGCCCACGCGCTCGACCAGGCCCGGGGAACCTCGGCGTGAGCGACTTCGACGTCGTCGTCATCGGGGCCGGCCCGGCGGGGCAGCACTGCGCCGCGGCGTTGGCCGCGGGGGGCCTGCGGGTGGCGATCGCGGAGCGCGAGCGGGTGGGGGGCGAGTGCGACTACTGGGCGTGCATCCCGTCGAAGACGCTGCTGCGCCCAGGCGAGGCGCTCCACGCCGCAAGGGTGGCGCCGGGCGCGGCGGAGGCCGTCACGGGCGAGCTCGACGTGGCGTCCGCGTTGCGCTGGCGCGACTTCATGGTCTCGGACTACGAGGACGGGGCCAAGGCGGCGTGGCTCGAGGACAACGGCATCGCGCTGCTGCGCGGGGACGCGCGGCTCGAGGGCCCGGGACACGTGCGGGTCGGGGCCGAGGTGCACGGGACACACGACGTGGTCATCGCCACGGGCTCGGACCCGGTGATCCCGCCGGTGCCGGGCCTGCGCGAGCTCGAGGGCGTGTGGACGAACCGCGAGGCGACGGCGGTCAAGGAGATCCCGCGGCGGTTGCTCGTGCTCGGGGGCGGGCCGGTCGGCGTCGAGCTCGCCCAGGCCTTCCGGCGCTTCGGCGCGGAGGTCGCCCTCGTCGCGGGGTCCTCGCGCATCCTGCCGCGCGAGCTCGCCGCGCTCGGCGAGGCGCTCGGGGGCGTGCTCGCCGCCGAGGGCGTCGAGCTGCACTTCGGGCAGCACGCCTCGTCGGCAAGCGGCGAGAGCGGCGACTACATCCTGCGGTTCGAGGACGGGCTGGAGCTGCGCGGGGACCGGCTCCTCGTCGCCACGGGCCGGCGCCCGCGGACGGACGGCCTCGGCCTGGAGACGGTCGGCATCGCGCCCGGGAAGGGCGGCGAGGTCCCCGTCGACGCCCGGCACCGCGCCGCCGAGGGCGTCTGGGCGATCGGCGACGCGAGCGGGATCTGGCCACTGACCTACGTCGGCAAGTACCAGGCCCGGATCGTCGCCGCCAATCTCCTCGGCGCCGAGCGCGAGGCCGACTACACCGCGGTCCCCCGGGTCGTCTTCACCGATCCCCAGGTCGCGTCGGTCGGAGAGTCCGAGGGCGCGATCACCGTCACCGTCCCCGTCCGCGAGGTCGCCCGCGCATCCACGTACTCGCGCGCCTATGCCGACGAGCCGGGCTTCATGACCCTCGTCTCGGACGGCGAGCGGCTCACCGGCGCCCACGCGCTCGGCCCCGAGGCGGGGGAGTGGCTCCAGCAGGCAACGCTCGCCATCCGCGCCCGGATCGGACTGGACGTCCTCGAGGACGTCATCCAGCCCTTCCCGACGTTCTCCGAGATCTTCCTCGCCGCCTACACGGCACTGCGGGCCGAGCGGGGCGTCGCCTCGGCGTGACGTGGGCCGGGCGGGTCCTCGTCGCCGGGGGACTGGAGCCCGGGACGACGCTCGCCCGCGCCCGCGAACTCGAGGTGACGGGATGGATCCGTGAGCGCGCGGACGGGGGCTGGGAGTCCCACGTGGAGGGTGAGCGGTCGGCGGTCGCCGCGCTGATCTCGTCCTGGCCGGGGGCGGAGGTCACGGAGGTCCGCGCCGAGGGCCACGAGCAGTTCGCCCAGCGCGGCGTCACGGCCGGGGTCTTCGTCGTCCAGCAGCACGCGGCGACGGCGCGCCACTTCGACCTCCGCCTCGAGGTCGACGGGGTGATGCGCTCGTGGGCCGTACCCCGGGGCCCGTCGCTGGACCCCGCGGCCAAGCGCCTGGCCGTCGGAGTCGAGGACCACGGCATGGCCCACAACGGATTCGAAGGCCGGGCGGGCGCGGGCGGCGTGATCGTCTGGGACCGCGGCGGCTACGAGCAGGGCGGGCGCGTGGCCTGGCCCGAGGCGCTCACCCGCGGCCACGCGGTCTTCGTCCTCCACGGCGAGAAGCTCCGCGGGGGCTTCGCGCTCCAGCGCACCCGCCCGGGGGAGAAGCCCCAGTGGCTGCTCATCAAGCGGCGCGACGACGAGGCCCGGCCGGGCTCGGACGTCGTGGTCGAGCGCCCGGCGTCCGTGGTCAGCGGCCGCACCCTGGACGAGCTGCTGGGGCGCTGAGCGGCCTGGCGCCCGATGTCAGCGGGTCACGAGATCCTTTGCCTCGAAGCGCCAGCCCGGCGGCGGGCTCTGCATGGCCTGCTCGCCCATGACGTCGCGCACCGCGCCCATGAGCGCCCCGTCGCGGAAGCGCAGGTACTCCGCCTCGGAGTCCCACAGGTCGACGATCTGTACCACGCCCTCCACGGGGGCGGCGGTATGGACCTGCAGCCCCGCGGGGTGTCCCTCGGCCATGGCGTGCTGGGAGACCTGCTGGTACTGGTCCCAGCTCGCCTGCTCCAGTGTGGTTACCACGACGTACGTCATCTCGGGCCTCCTGGTCTCGACGCTGGACCGAAGGCGAACCTACCACCCGGGCTCAGCGGAAGTGGTCCATGAGCTCTCGCTCGAAGCAGACGAGGTTCGAGGAGTCGCCGCCCGACGTGAACGCGAAGCGGAAGTCTGCGCTGGTGAGCCACTTGGGGATGAGCCGGAGCTTGAGCAGCGCGAGCCGGGACGTCCACGCCTCGGGTGCGCTTGTCCCACTCCTTGATGGTCTCGATGTAGTCCAGGCGCCCGCTGACCTTCGAAACCAGGCGGAAGTGCGGCTC
>JBBSGJ010000083.1:0-9836 GCA_038254195.1 Solirubrobacterales bacterium | reverse complement strand
TCGTACTCGACCTCGTCGCGGACCGCGTCGAAGTCGACGCCGAGCCGCACCTCGATCCCGGGCGCGTCGAGGATGCGCTCGAACATGGCCGTGTAGCCGTCGGCCGGCATCGCCTGGTGTGAGTCGGTGAAGTACCGGTCATCGGTGCTCGTGCGGGTGGGGATCCGCGCGCACACCGACGCGTGGAGCTCCGAGGGATCCCGCTGCCACTGCTTGCGCGTGTAGCCGCGGAAGAACTTCTCGTAGAGGTCCCGCCCGACCTTGGAGACCACCGCGTCCTCGCTGTTGCGGACGTAGGCGATCGGCTCTGCGCGTCCGGCGTAGAAGGCCTCCACCTCGGCCTCGGTCGCCAGCTTCAGCCCGTAGAGCTCGTTCACCGTCGTGCGGTTGATGGGGATCGGCAGCAGTTGCTCGCCCACCCGCGCGACCACGCGGTGCTCGTAGGGCCGCCAGTCGGTGAAGGCCGAGAGGTAGTCGACCACGCGCTCCGCGTTCGTGTGGAAGATGTGCGGGCCGTAGGCGTGGACGAGGACCCCGTGCTCGTCGGCGTGGTCGTAGGCGTTGCCGGCGATGTGCGCGCGGCGGTCGACGACGAGGACGGAGCGTCCGCACCGGGTCGCCAGGCGCTCGGCCATCACCGCTCCGGCGTAGCCCGCTCCCACGACGAGGACGTCGTAGCGCTCGGTCACGATGCGCGCGGCGGTGGGTGTGCGGTGAGGACCATGCTCGGCGGGAGAGCGTAATGGGCGGCGGTACCGTCGGAGGGCGATGGAAGCGGCGTGGCCGGACGTGAGCATCGTGTTCCTTGCGTTCAACCGCCGCGACGCCCTGGCGACATCGCTGGAGCACGTGCTCGAGCAGCTCGACTACCCGCCCGAGCACCTCGAGGTCATCGTGGTCGACAACGCCTCGACCGACGGGACGGCGGAGCTGGTCTCCGAGCGCTTTAAGTCGGTGCGGCTCATCCGCAACCCCGAGAACGTGGGAGCAAGCGGCTGGAACGTGGGCATGAGCACGGCGCGCGGGGAGTGGCGGCTGATCCTCGACGACGACTGTCACATCAGCGGGGACGCGCTCAAGGTCGCGGTGCGCCGCGCCGAGGAGCACGGGGCGGACTTCGTGTCGTTCCGCGTGCTCTCGGGCCAGGTCCCCGGCTATGCGTTCACGGAGGAGTACCGGACGGGCCTCCTGGACTTCTGGGGCTGCTCGGCGATGTTCAGCCGGCGGGTGATCGAGACCGAGCCGTTCTACGACCCGGCCCTGTTCATGTGGGCCAACGAGATGGAGCTCACGATGCGCCTCCTGGACCGGGGGTTCCGGCACCTGTACCTGCCCGAGGTCGAGTCGATCCACATGGCCCGACCGAACCCTGCGTTCGACGAGCGCAAGTACCGCACGAACTACCGGCACTGGGGGTACATCGTCGGCAAGCACCTGCGTCCGCGGGATGCCGCCGGAGCGCTGGGCAACCTCCTGCTCCACCCGCTCGTCACCGCGGCCGGGAGGGACCCGCGCGCGCTCAAGGCGCTCGTCGACGGGCCACGCGGGTTCGCGCGCGGAATCCGTGCGCGGGCCCCGGTCCGCGCCTCGGTCTCCCACGTCTACCGCCGCCACACGCGGCAGTTCGCGAGCCCGTTGCCGCTGCTGCGCCGGCCCCTGGCGCGGGTGGGGGGCAACCGCGCGCCGGAGCGCGTGGAGGGGGCACGCCGGTCGCGCAACGAGGGGTGGTACGCGCGACACGACCCCTACTACCCGACCGGGCCCGGCACGCTGGAGCTCTAGGTTGCCCGGGGCCCGAGCTCGAGGGTGGCCGCCTCGGTGGGGTAGTAGCGCGCGCGCTGGCGGAGGTAGGCCTCCCGCCGCCCGACGTCGGCCGGCGGAAGACGGCACGCCGCCCGGTAGATGACCACCGGGATCGCCAGCACCAGGTCCCAGAACCCCCGCGAGACGCGCCAGGGCGGGAGGAAGCTGAGGAACTCACGACGGTAGGTCGCCGAGACCTCGGGGGACACCGGTCGCCGCCGCCGCACGCCCCCCCAGAACCCCCGCAGGGCCGCGGGCACGCCGTGTCGCGCCCGCGGATCGAGGCGGATGGCGTCGAGCGCGATGTTCGCGAGCACGGCGACGAGGGTCGCCAGCGCGTCGCGCGGCCGCAACAGCTTGCCGGCGACGTAGGCGTAGTGCCGCGAGTTCATGAGATAGGTGAACGACGACACGTACTCCAGGGGCGCCAGCAGGTCGGCCTTCATGTGCACCGCGACCACCTCGGGGAGATGCAGATGCCGGAAGGCGCGGTCGAAGAAGCGCACCATGAACTCGAGCTCGTTCGCCCAGACGAAGATCGCCGGGTCGTAGCCGCCGAGCTCGTCGAGGACCTCCCGCCTGATCAGCACCGCGCAGCCCCAGAAGCTCAGGAGGCCCGTGCGGTACCCGCGATCGAAGCGCAGGTCGGGATCGCTCGAGCTGACGACCCCGAAGGAGACGAGGTCGGCCCGGTGCTCCGCGGCGGCCGCGACCGCCCGCCGCAACCCGTCCGGAGGGAGGTAGCAGTCGTCGTCGAGGGCCAGGACCCATTCCCCCGTGGCCACGGCGAAGCCGTCGTTGATGCCGCTCACGCCGGAGTTCTCGCGGCGACGCACCAGCCGCACCTCGGGGAAGTCGCTCGCCACCATCTCGGCCGAACCGTCCGCGGAGGCGTTGTCGACGACGACCACCTCGACCCGTCCGGCCTCGTAGTCGGACTCGACGAGCATCTGCTGGAGGCTGGTGCGGAGCTGCTCGCGGCGGTTGAAGACGAGGAAGACGATCGTCACCGTCGGGGAGGGCGTGTTCATCACGCCCGACGCTAACGCCGATTCCGTCGCCGAGCGTTACGATCGCCCCCGATGCCGGCCCTGGACCTGCGCGCGGAAGCCAAGCGCTATCCCTGGTACCACACGCTGGAGCTCTCCGACGGCGTGGTGACCGAGGGGATGTTCGACCACCGCCCGGTGCTGGACCGGTACCCGCTTCCGGACGACCTGTCCGGGATGCGCTGTCTCGACGTCGCGACCATGGACGGCTTCTGGGCCTTCGAGATGGAGCGGCGCGGCGCGGCCTCGGTGATGGCGCTGGACCTGGAGGACCCGGAGGCCCTCGACTGGCCCGCCTCCCTGCGCCACCAGGAGAAGACCCTCGACGAGTCCAAGGGCGAGCGGTTCGCCCTGGCCAAGCGGGCCCTGGGCTCCGACGTCGAGCGGGTGCTCATGTCGGTCTACGACCTGAGCCCGGAGCTCGGGACGTTCGACTTCGTCTTCTGCGGAGACCTCCTCCTGCACCTCAAGGACCCGATCACCCCGATCGAGCGCATCCGGAGCGTCTGCATGGGCAGCGCGGTGATCGTCAACGTCATCAAGCGCTTCCGCTTCCGTGAGGACCGCGCCCTCGCCGAGCTCGACGGCGTCGACACCTTCTCCTGGTGGACCACGAACCTGGCCGGCCTCGTCCGGATCGTGCGCGCGGCCGGCTTCGCGCGCGTCGAGGCGAGCGAAACGTTCGAGCTGCCCTACCGCGGCGGGGGATCGTGGCGCGGGTTGCGCGGAGCGGTGCGCGCGTACGTATGAGCGTCCGGCCGAGGCGGAGCCTCCGCAGCGCCGCGACGGCCGCGTGGCTCGACCGCAACCTGCGCGGGCAGGCGGAGCGCGCGTGGTACGGGACGCTGCGCCGGGTGCCGGACCGCCCCCGACAGATCGTCTCCGATCGCCTTCCCGCGTGGGCGCAGCGGTGGGTGGAGCGGACGACGACCTCCTTCGTCGAGCCGCTGGACCCGCGGCTGCTCGAGCCGCTCGCGACCGGGCCGCCCGAGCGGCTGGCCGACGCGCGGTTCCTCACCGAGGAGCTCCTGCCGGGGCTGGGGCTCGGCGGCCTGGACTCCGCCCTGTACCCGCCCGAGCTGCTGCCGTACTGGGATCGGGGGGTGCGGTCCATCCAGTTCCCCAACCAGTTCGGTCCGTACCTCGCCGAGCTCACCCGTCGGGACGTCGCCTCCTATCTCGAGCTCGGCGTCGCCCACGGGGGAACGTTCGCGGTGACCGTCGAGCTGCTGCGCCGCTTCGGATTGCGACGTGCGCTCGCCGCCGACCTCGACCCGTCGAGGCTCTGGCTCTACGCGGCGGGGCGTCCGGAGGTGACCCTCGCGAGCGTCGACTCGCACACTCCCGACTTCGGCGAGCTGCTGCGCGAGCACGGGCCGTTCGATCTCGTCCTGATCGACGCCGACCATTCGGAGCCCGCCGTGCGCGCGGACTTCGAGGCCGTGCGGCCCCACGCGCGCATGCTCGCCTTCCACGACATCGCCGAGCTGAACTTCCCGGACGTCGCGCAGGTCTGGTCAGAGTTCCGTGAGCAGTACGCGGACGAGTACGAGTTCCGGGAGTTCGTCGAGCAGTATCCGGGGCACCGCCGGCATCTGGGCATCGGGCTCGCGATCCGCCGGGAGTTCCCCGGCGCGTAGGGCTCCCGCCGCCGCTCAGGATGCCGGGGCCGAGGGACGCGCGGTCCCCGAGCCCAGGTATCCGGCCAGCTCGGCGACGAGGCGCCGCTCGAAGGTCAGCGTGAAGGCCACGGTGGCCAGCGCATAGACCACGAGCTCGGCGGCCGCCAGCGCCGGCGGCCGGTCGCCCGGGATGAGGAGCCGGATGAGGAGCACGAGCGCCGCCGCGGGCACGGTCGGCGCGATCGCGCGCAGAAGCTGACCCAGGACATCGAAGCCGCCGAAGAGACGGCGCATGACGTACCCGCGGGCGACGATCTGCACGACCGTCGAGGCGGCGATCCCGACCGCGTAGCCCACGAGGCCGAGCGTCAGCATGGCGGGGATCGCGACCGCGAAGAACACGACCATGTCGAGGAGGGCGACGACGAAGATCGGCCGCGTCCGATTGAGTGCGCGCAGGAACAGCGCCCAGTTGAACGCCACCTGACCGAATCCGCAGGTGAGGCCGATCGCCACGAGCAGCCCCACGGCGGGCCGCCAGCGGTCCCCGAGCACGAAGTGCACGAGGTCGTGAGCGAACAGCGCCAGACCGGCGCCGAACGGCATCGCCCACATGAGCGCGATGCGGTTGGACTTGACGAACACCTCGGCCAGGCGCTCCGGGCGGTCCGCCACCGCGCACACGGCCGGATAGATGGTCTGGCTGACGATCCCGTCCACCCGGTTCGCGAACGCGGCGATCGTGACGGCCAGGCCGATCGCGCCGATCGCCGCGAGACCCAGCACCCGGTTGGCCACGAGGAGCGAGCCCTGCACGACCAGCAGCCCGGTGAAGCCGACCCCCACGAGCGGCCACGAGAACCGGGCGTATTCCCGGACGGTGGAGCGATCGAAGCGGAGGCGCAGGCGGAACGGGGAGGTGAGCGTGCAGACCACGGCCCCGACCGCGCTGCCGATCACCGCGCCGAGGACGAGGCCCCAGTACCCGAGGCCGGCGGCACAGAGGGCGATGGTCATGACGATGCTGACCACGGGGTCGATCGACCCGAGCACACGCTGGCGCCGGTAGTCCATCGTCCGGTACGGGATCCAGACCGGGGTCTCGAACGCCATGAGCACGACCGAGGTGGCGAGGATGGCGCCGGGGACGATGATCTCCGTGTGCCCGTAGGCGAGCGCGTAGAGCGGCAGCACGGCGCACGCGACGAGGACGTAGGCCACCGACACGATGAGCTCGACCGTGAAGGCCTTCTGGAAGGCGAGCTCCTGGTCGGAGTCGGACTGCTGGATGTACTTGTCCGCGACGCCCACGTCCTTGAGCCACACGAGCGTGATCAGGACCGTGAGCATGATCCCCCAGATCCCGAACTCCTCCCGGGTGAGGAAGGCCGCCACGACCAGCCCCCGGAGCGCCCCGAGGCCGGCGAGGCCGATCTCGAAGCCCGAGTTGAGGATCGTCCCGCGGGCGACACGCCGGCGCAGGCTCGTGTGGGCGCCGGGCCGTTCGCCCGGTCCCCGCAACGACAGGGCGCCCACCTCGACGCCGGCTTCTGACTCCTCCGCGTAGCTCAGGGAGCCAGTATGCCGGGAGGCCGGGAGGCCGCCGGGTAGCCTGCCCCGCCGTGCGCCGGCTCGGAGCCCTGGCCCGTCGGGCGGCCGTCAGCGCGGGCTACTACCGGGGGCCGCTGGCGATGTCGTGGCTGCGCAAGCGCTGGGTGCTGTTGCGCAATCCCCAGGCGACGATCCGGTTCGGCGCGGGCAGCTACCTGGGCCCCGGATTCAGCCTGCACATGCCGTTCGGCGGGACGTTCGTGACCGGGCCCGGCGTGGAGTTCCGTCGGGGCTTCCGCGCCGAGCTGGGCCCGGACGCACGGATCGAGATCGGCGCGGGCTCGTATCTGACCTACGACGTGATCATCGCCTGCGGGACCACGATCGAGATCGGGGAGCGCTGCGGGCTGGGTCAGGCGACGTTCGTCGCCGACGGCAACCACAGCTACCGCGACCTCGACGTGCCGTTCCTCGACCAGGGCTACGACCACCGTCCGATCCGGATCGAGGACGACGTCCAGATCCATTCGAAGTGCACCATCGTCAACTCCATCGGGACCCGCTCGGTGATCGGAGCCAATGCGGTGGTGAGCCGTCCCGTCCCGCCCTACTGTCTGGCCGCCGGCGTCCCCGCGCGCGTGCTCGACTACTTCGGCCCGCCGGGCTCCGAGCCGGCCGCGGGCTGAGACTCCAGCTCGTCCCAGGCCGCGAGGAACGCGGGGGCGAGCGCCTGCTGATAGGTGAGGTCGACGCTGTACCAGACGCGGGAGCCGAGCCACGGCACCCACGGGGGGACGTGGCGGGCGAGGCGCGGGCCGCGGCCGCGGGGCCGCGGCAGGGTGAGCGCGTCGGAGAAGATGCCGTGGTACCAGGGCGGCAGCTCGGGATGCAGCCGGGAGAACTCGTGCTCGGCGCGGGCGATGCGCCGCACCCGCTTGACCCAGAACTCGAGATCCATCGCGCGGAGGTGGTCGACCACCGCCGCGCGGTCGTAGAGGACCCGGAGGCCGAGCCTGCTCGCGCGGTAGGCCCAGTCCGTGTCCTCGTAGCCGTAGGGCAGGTGCTCCTGGTCGAAGTCGCCGACCCGCTCGAGGAACGTCCGCTTCAGGGATGCGTTCGCGGTGTAGAAGTGCCCCCACGTGGCCTGCGTCCCGGAGATGCTTCCGAAGTCGAACTGCATGCCCCGGTCGAGCCAGCGCATGAAGATCGTGACCTCCAGCTCGGGAGCCCAGCGCACGCGGCCCAATACGCAGACCTCCTCGGCGGGGTCGCGGTGGTGCCACGCGAGGTGCTCGGAGACGTGGCGAGGCACGGGAATCGTGTCGTCGTCACAGAAGAGGACGAGCGGAGCCCGTGCTTCCCGCCAGCCCACATTGCGGTTGGCGGAGGCTCCCGGGACCGGCCCGCGGAGCCGGCGCAGGGGAAAGCTCCGGGCGCCGACCGCCTCATCGACGGCCGCCGGGTCGGGCTCGGCGGCGTCCATCACGAGGACGACCTCGAAGCTGCCCGGGAGCGCGTCCTGGCGCGCGAATCCGTCGAGCACCCGCGCGAGCGTCCCGTAGGACCCGAGCGTCGGGATCACGACGCTCAGCTCGGGCTCTCGCGCGCTCGTCAACCTTCCCGCCGCAATCCGACGATCGTGAACTGCGTACCGCCGCCGACGAGCGTCTCCACCCGGAGCCCGCTCTGACCCGACGCGGCGCGCAGGGCTCGGAGCTCGACCGACGAGCCCCGCCAGGCCGGATCGGCGAGGCCCCGGGGGCCGGCCCGCAGCACCCCCCTGACGCGTTCGCGGACCCCCGGCCGGTTCTCGTGCACGCGGGGATCTGTCGAGACCTGGAACGCCGACCAGCCTCCCGGTCGCAGGACGCGGCCGATCTCGCCGACGTAGCCGAGCGTCAGCTCGGGCCGGGGCAGGTGCTGGAAGACGACGTGGGAGAAGCACCCGTCGAGCGAGGCGTCGGCGACGCCGCGCAGGCTGTGGCCGTCCCCGTGGATCCACTCGACGTTGGTGAGATGGTGGTTCAGCTCCCGGGCCTGTGCGAGCATGCGGCTTGAGATATCGATGCCGGTGACGTGCGCCGCGCGCGCGGCGAGGGCGCGGGTCAGCCGGCCCACGCCGCAGCCGATGTCGAGCAGTCGATCCGCGGGATCGACCTCGAGTCGCACCGCGGCGAGGAGCCGGTCGACCGCCTCCACCCCGCTGCGCCAGAAGGCCTCGGCGTCCGGGGCCCGGTAGTCCAGCTCGTTGTTGACGAAGTACAGCGCGTTCTCGCGGGCCCGCGAGTCCCAGTAGCGCTCCGCGTCGGCCTCCGCCACGCGCGAGACCGTAACAACGGCAGCTCCTAGCCTCCCGCGCATGCTCGCTCCGCCGCCGCTGCGGTTCTCGGCGGAGCGGGAGGAGGCGGAGCTCTCCGAGTACCTCGGCGCCGGCTACGACCGCGACCGCCTGGAGCACTACGAGGAGATCCTCGACGCGGAGCTCGCCGCGGTCCGCGACGAGCACGAGCTCTACCGGACCTCGGAGGCCTACCTCTACAACCTGACCGCCTTCGCGATGTCGGGGACGAAGCTGCCCTACCTGGAGGCGATGATGCGGCTCGTGCCTCCGGGCTCCCGCGTCCTCGACTACGGCTGCGGTATCGGATCCGACGGGCTCATGCTCCTCGACGCCGGCTATGCGGTGGAGTTCGCCGATTTCGCGAATCCCTCGACGGAGTACCTGCGCTGGCGGCTCGCGCGACGGTCGTGGGACGCTCCGGTGCACGACCTCGACACCGGGGTGCCGGACGGCTTCGACGCCGCCTACGCGTTCGACGTGATCGAGCACGTGCCGGACGCCGTCCCGTTCCTGGAGGAGATGGAGCGCCGTGCGGGCCTGGTCGTGGTCAACCTGCTGGAGTACGGGCCCCACGAGCAGGAGCTGCACTACCGGCTCCCCATCGGACGCCTGCTCCTCCGGATGGCAACGCGCGGACTCGCGGAGTACCACACCTACCACGGCACCTCGCATCTCGTGCTGTACCGGCCGCCGCGCGTGGGCGCACATCGCGTGGCGCTCAACGTCGCCCGCCTCGCCCGCGGGACGGTGCGCGCGCGCTGGCGCTAGGCGCGCCGCGGGCGGGCCAGCGCGATGGCGTGGGGGTCGCCGAGGCGGGCCACGAGCAGCAGATAGCGACCGTGCCGGGTGGTGAGCAGCTTCGGATCGAACGACGCCAGCGGCTGTCCGCGACCGGGGGGCATGAACATCCGGCGCGGGGGCGCGAGCAGGTCGAATCCCCCGGCTTCGATGAGCCGGGCGAGGCCGGCCTGATTGGGAGTCCACCACCACGGCCGGCCGCCGCCGTCGAGGGTGGCCACCGGACGCCGGGGGAGGACGAGCGACAGCAGCAGGTCGATTCCGTCCATGACGATCATCGTCCCCGCACAGACCGCCCGGAGGCGCTCGAGCGCCCGGACCGGATCGCGCAGATGGACGAGCAGGCTTCCGAGGAAGATGAGGTCGAAGCGGCCGACCTCGGCCTCGTCGAGGTCGTAGACGCTGCGCTCGAGCCGTCGCACCGATGAGCCGAGCTCGCGCCGGGCGATCTCGAAGCCTCGTCCGCCCGCCTTGCGGTGACCGACGGCCGCGACGACCTCGGGCTCCGAGTCGAGTGGCCAGTCCCACCGGTCGGGGTCGAGGATGTCGATGGCGACCACCTCGGAGGCCCCACGGCGCTCCATCTCGAACGCCCAGAACCCGTCGAACGTCCCGACGTCGAGGCAACGGAGCCCGGCCAGGGAAGGGGCCAATCCGAGCCGGTCGACGATC
>JBBSGJ010000082.1:0-10033 GCA_038254195.1 Solirubrobacterales bacterium | reverse complement strand
TCGTCCGCACTCCGGAGATCGCAGGCCACCGCCTCGGCCCGGACCCCGTGGCGCGCCGACAACCCGGCCGCCAGCGTGCGCAGCCGCTCCTCGCGCCGCGCCACGAGCACCACGCCACGCCCCCGGCCCGCCAGCACCCGGGCGATCTCCGCCCCCAGCCCGGACGAGGCGCCGGTGACGAGGCAGGTCGAGTCGGGGGAGGGAGGCGGAAGGGACATTCCCTCGCTTCGTACCCCGGCGAGGTGGGAAACACCGGGTCCATGGACGGTTCGATGCGACTCACCCTGCGCAACATCCTGATCGGCGTGGTCATCGGCGTGGTCCTCGGCCTGCTCTTGGCGCTCGTGGCCAAGCTCGTGGGGATCCACGGCACCGGGACAGCGCTGCTGATCATCGTCGGCGTGGGCGTCACCGTGCCCCTCATCACCCGGCTGCCGATCTGGGAGCGCCTGGACTCAGAGCCAGCCGCTCGTCCCGATCGCCCGTAGCCCCAGGGCCACGCACACGAGCGCGGCCAGGGCCATGACCCCCATCTCGCGGCGGACGATCGCCACCACCACCGAGCGCTGCTCGAGCTCGGGCAGGGCGCCCACCTCCTGCGCCGACCCGATGTCCCGCGCGCCGAGCACGGCGTGCGCCGAGGTCACGCGCAACTGCTCGGCGAGGAACATCACGAGCAGGGGGAGGACGCCGTAGAGCACGTGGAGCCGACCCCCCGAGCGACCCACCGCCTGCAGCACGCCGCCCCACGCCGCCTCGACCACCAGCGTCCCCTGCGCGACCCGGAGCAGCGGCCAGAACGCGCGGCTCGACTCCACCCGGTACCAGCGCCATCCGCCCAGCGTCCCCGCGAGGAGGCAGAGCCCCAGCGCGAACGAGCCGAGCACCCCGTGGGCGACGGCCATCAAGCGCCCTTCGTCGCTATGTGGCAGGTCATCACAAGCAGCTTCCGCACGCTGCCATACTGACTCGTAGGGATGCTCCGCTCCTACCTTCCGGCCATCGTGTTCCTCGCCCTCGGCGCGCTCGTGGGCGGCGCGTTCATCACGCTGAACTCCGTCCTCGGGCCGCGCAAGAAGGTGCGCAACCGGACGAAGACGAGCGCGTACGAGTGCGGCCTGCCCTCCGAGGTCAAGCAGGGCTTCCGCTTCGGAATCACCTTCTACCTCGTGGCGATGCTGTTCATCCTCTTCGACATCGAGGTCATCTTCCTCTACCCGATCGCGGCGCAGCTCCGCGCGTTCGGGACGTTCGCGATGGTCGAGACGATCGTGTTCATCGCCCTGCTCATGGTCGCCTTCGTCTACGTGTGGCGACGGGGGGCGCTGGAATGGAGATAGTCCGCCGCGAGAAGGCCGCCCCGCCCGAGGAGTTCCGGGCCAAGCAGCTCCGCGCCCAGCAGATGCTCCGCGGGGACCTCGAGAGCGCCGACCTCGACGCCTACGTCGAGGAGCGCGTGCTCACCACCACGCTCGAGCGGGCGCTGAACTGGACGCGCTCGAACTCGATGTTCCCCATGACCTTCGGCCTCGCCTGCTGCGCGATCGAGATGATGTCGATCGTCGGGATGCGGGTGGACGTCGCGCGCTTCGGCTCCGAGGCCTTCCGCGCCTCCCCGCGCCAGGCCGACCTGCTCATCCTCTCCGGCCGCGTCTCGATCAAGATGGCCCCGGTCATCCGCCGCATCTACGACCAGATGCTCGAGCCCAAGTGGTCCATCGCCATGGGCGCGTGCTGCTCCTCCACGGGCGTGTTCAACAACTACGCGCTCGTGCCCGCCGACAAGTTCATGCCCGTCGACGTCCACGTGCCGGGCTGCCCGCCGCGCCCGGAGGCCCTCCTGCACGGAATCCTCAGGCTGCGCTCCCAGATCCAGGGCCACCCCGACATGGCGTGGCGCCCGCGCTACGGCGGCGAGGGAACCGAGGAGGTCATCGTCCCCGACGACGGCGACCTCATCAAGGCGGAGAACGTCCCCGGAGTGGATCTGACGAGCGACAGTGCCTGACGCGATTGAGCTCGAGCTCATCGCCGGCGAGCTGCGCGACGCGGACGCCGAGATCGCGCCCGAGACCTCGTTCCACCGCCGCCGGGCCGAGCTGCGGGTCGCGCCCGGGCGCATCCGGGAGACCCTCGAGCACCTCCGCGGGCGTGGCTACACGTTCCTCGCCTCCCTCCATGGAACGGACTTCTACCCGGAGGAGCCCCGGCTCGCGGTCGTCTACGAGCTGCTCGACATGGGCACGGCCGAGCGGATCTCGGTCAGGGTCCGCGTGTCGGTCGAGGACCCCCACGTGCCGACGGTGATCGACCTCTTCCCCACCGCCAACCACCAGGAGCGCGAGACCTACGACATGTTCGGGGTCGTGTTCGACGACCACCCCGACCTGCGCCGCATCCTCATGCCCGAGGACTACGAGGGCCATCCCCAGCGCCGCGACTTCCCCATCGGGGGCGAGCCCGTGATCTTCACCTACAACGAGAAGCAGATCCCCGGATGGCTGGAGGGGCAATGAGCGTCACCGACGACAAGCCGCAGCTCAACGAGTACCGCCGCCGGGAGGAGTCCATCACGCTCGCGCCCGTCGACCAGCAGGTCGCCGAGCACGACACCGAGCAGGAGCTCCTCACGCTCAACATGGGGCCGCACCACCCCGCCACCCACGGGGTGCTCCGCCTGCTCGTGACCCTCGAGGGCGAGGTCGTGCGCGACCTCCAGCCCATCGTCGGCTACGTGCACACGGGGATCGAGAAGACCGCGGAGGACAAGAACTACTGGAAGGCCATCCCCGTCATCGAGCGGATGGACTACCTCGCCTACTACTTCAACGCGATGGCCTTCTGCGGGGCCACCGAGACCCTGCTCGACCTCGAGGTTCCCCCGCGCGCGCAGTATCTCCGCGTCATCCACCTCGAGCTCAACCGGATCATGAGCCACCTCGTGTGGCTCGGGACGAGCATGCTCGACCTCGGCGCGATCTCCATGTTCTGGTACGCGTTCCGCGAGCGCGAGTCGGTCCTCGACCTCTTCGAGATGTCCTCGGGGCAGCGCATGCACACCCGGTACATCCAGGTGGGCGGGGTCATGGAGGACATCCCCGGGGGCTTCGCCGAGAAGCTCACCCGCTTCTGCGCGGCCATGCCCTCCCGCGTGGAGCAGTACCTCGCGCTGCTCGACCGCAACGAGATCGTCCTCCAGCGGCTGCGCCACACCTGCCCGCTCGACGCCGAGACGCTGCTCTCCCACGGCGTCACCGGGCCGCTGCTGCGCGCCGCGGGCGTGCCGTGGGACCTGCGCAAGCAGGCGCCCTACTGCTCGTATGAGCACTTCGAGTTCAACGTCCCGATCGGGACGATCGGCGACAACTACGACCGCTTCAAGGTCCGCATGGTCGAGATGCTCGAGTCGACGAAGATCATCGAGCAGGCGCTCGCCGGCCTGCCCGAGGGCCCGCACATCTCCCCCGACCGGAAGGTCGCCCTGCCGCCGCGCCACGAGCTCGCCACGAGCATGGAGGCGCTCATCCACCACTTCAAGCTCGTGACGGAGGGGTTCCGGGTCCCGCCGGGGGATGCGTACTACCCCATCGAGTCACCCCGTGGCGAGCTCGGGTGCTACGTCCGCGCTGACGGCTCCTCGAAGCCCGCGCGCGTGCACATGCGCGACCCGAGCTTCATCAACCTGCAGGCGTTCGCCGACATGGTCGAGGACTCCTACATCGCCGACCTCATCGCGACGCTGGCGATGCTCGACCCGGTGCTGGGGGGGATCGACCGGTGAGCACGACGGACTCGGAGCACGCGCTCTCCGACCGTGTCACCCGCTATCAGCACGGCTCACGGGTGCCCGGGTGGGACGACGCCGTCGACCTCGACCGCGACCCGGCGACGATCCCCGACCTCGCCACCACCACGGTCCCCGAGCGCCTGCGGTCCAACGTGGAGGCGGCGATGGCGAAGTACCCCGACCGCCGCTCGGCGGTGATCCCCGCGCTGCACGCCGCCCAGGAGGAGCACGGGTGGTGCTCGCCGCTGGCCCTCGACCAGGTCGCCGCGGTCATGAAGCTCACGCCGGGCTACCTCTCGGCGATCGCCACCTTCTACGACATGTTCTCCACGGTGCCCGTCGGGCGCCACACCGTCTTCGTGTGCACGAACATCTCGTGCTCGCTGTGCGGGGCCGACGAGCTCTACGCGGCGATGCTCGAGGCCGCGGGGGACGACGCGGACTTCAACGTCCGGTCCTTCGAGTGCCTCGGCGCCTGCGACATCGCCCCGATGGCCTCCGTGAACGGCGACTACGTAGGGCCTCTCACCGTCGACGACACGCGCGAGATCGTCGCCGCCTGCCGCGAGGGGCGCGAGGTGCTGCCCGCCAAGTCGCTGCGCGACCGCACCTCGACGGACCCCAACGCCGCGCCGAAGGGGCACGCCGACACCGCGGGCCTCCAGCCCGAGGGCGACCGCCCCGGCCCGCCCGCCGCCATCGAGCTCACCCAGGACGACGAGAGCCCATCGTGAACACCCTCCTGTTCGACAACATCGACGAGCCCGGCCTGGCCACCCTCGAGGTCTACGCCCGGCGCGGCGGCTACGAGGCGCTGAAGGAGGCCCTGAAGACCACCCCCGAGGAGGTTCTCTCAGAGCTCAACGCGTCGAACCTGCGCGGCCGCGGCGGCGCCGGCTTCCAGATGGGCAAGAAGGCCTCCTTTTTGCCCAAGGGGGCGATGGACAAGTACCTGTGCGCCAACGCCGACGAGTCCGAGCCCGGGACGTTCAAGGACCGCGAGCTCATGCAGAAGAACCCGCACGGGCTCGTGGAGGGGATCGTCATCGGCGCGTACGCGGCGGGCGCGAACAAGGCGTTCATCTACATCCGCGGTGAGTACGCGCTGCCCGCGCAGATCCTCGAGGCGGCCATCGCCGAGGCCGAGGCCGCCGGGTACCTCGGCGAACGGATCCTCGGCTCCGATCTCTCACTCTCGCTCGTCCTGCACCGGGGGGCCGGCGCCTACATCTGCGGGGAGGAGACCGCGCTGCTCGACTCGCTGGAGGGCAAGCGCGGCAACCCGCGCCTCAAGCCGCCGTTCCCCGCGGTCCAGGGGCTCTACCAGGGCCCGACGCTGATCAACAACGTCGAGACGCTCATGACCGTCCCGCACGTCATGCGGCTGGGGGGGGCGGAGTACGCGAAGATCGGGACGGAGAGCTCGACGGGGACGAAGGTCGTGTCCGTGTCGGGGAACGTCCAGCGCCCGGGCAACTACGAGATCGAGCTCGGGACCCCGTCCCGGGAGATCATCTTCGACCTCGCCGGCGGCCCCCCCGAGGGCCGCGAGGTCAAGTTCTGGTTCCCGGGCGGGTCGAGCGCCCCGGTCCTGCTCCCGGAGGACCTCGGCCTCCCCTACGACTTCGACTCGATGGCCAAGGCGGGCTCCATGCTCGGCTCGGGGGCGATCATCGTCGTCGACGACTCCCATTCCGTGGTCGAGGTCGCGCTGAAGACCGCGAAGTTCTACCGCCACGAGTCCTGCGGGAAGTGCACGCCGTGCCGCGAGGGCACGAACTGGACCGTGAAGATGCTCGAGCGCATCGACAACGGCGAGGCCACCCCGATGGACCTCGACATCATGGCCGGCGTCCAGACGAACATCATCGGCAACTGCCTCTGCGTCCTCGGCGACGCGATGGCCATGCCGATCGGCTCGATGATCGAGAAGTTCCGCGAGGAGTTCGAGGCGCACATCGAGCGCCGCCGCGACGAGCGCGGCCAGGTCCCGAGCGACGACGTCATCGCCATCGGCGTGGCCGACGAGCAGGCCTCCCCGTACCCGGCTCTCGCCCTCTCCTACTAGATGCCGCGCCCCGAGCAGAGGTACATCACCTTCTCGATCGACGGGCGCGAGGTCTCCGCCCCCGAGGGGATCATGCTCGTCGACGGCGCCAAGTACGGCGACGTCGAGATCCCCGTCTTCTGCTACGAGCCCAAGCTCGGCGCCCCCGTGGGCGCGTGCCGGATGTGCCTCGTGGAGATCGAGGGGATCCCCAAGCTCCAGACCGCGTGCTCGACCCCGGTCAAGGACGGCATGGTCGTCCACACCCAGACCGAGCGGGTGCGCGGCGCCCAGCAGGGGATCGTCGAGTTCCTGCTCGTCAACCACCCGCTCGACTGCCCCGTGTGCGACAAGGGCGGCGAGTGCCCGCTGCAGGACATCACGTTCGGCTGGGGCGCGGGCAAGTCGCGCTTCATCGAGCCCAAGCGCCACTTCAAGAAGCCGCTCGAGCTCTCGCCGCTCATCGCGATCGACCGCGAGCGCTGCATCGTCTGCTACCGCTGCGTGCGCTTCTCCCAGGAGGTCTCCGAGGACTACCAGCTCGTCCTGCTCGAGCGCGGGGCGCACACCTACGTGGGGACCTTCGACGGCCACCCCTACGTGGCGCCCTTCTCGGGGAACATCATCGGGCTCTGCCCGGTGGGGGCGCTGACCTCGACGCCCTACCGCTTCCGCGCGCGCCCGTGGGACGTGGAGGAGGCGGGCACGGTCTGCACCCTGTGCCCCGCGCAGTGCAACATCACCTTCACGGTCCGCGACGACCGGGTCCTGCGCGTGGGCGCGCGCGACAACGACCAGGTCGACGACGGCTGGCTGTGCGACAAGGGCCGCTTCGGCTACCAGCACGTCCACGCCGACGAGCGCATCCTCGAGCCCTTGGTCCGCGACGGCGACGAGCTGCGGCCCGTCTCCTGGGAGCGCGCGCTCGACGCCGCCGCGGCGCTCGGCAAGCACAAGGGCCGGGTGGGCGCCGTGGTCGGCGGCCAGGCGACGAACGAGGAGGGCTTCCTGCTCCAGCGCCTGCTGCGCGAGGGGCTCTCCTCCGAGCACATCGACTGCCGCGCGGGAGGTCCGCCCGTGCCGGTCGGGCTCGCGCGGGCGCTCGCCGACCCGGCCCTGGCCGCGACCGTGCCCGATCTCGAGTACGCCCACACCGTGCTCGTCCTCGACACCGAGCTCGTGGACGATGCCCCGATCCTCGACCTGCGCGTGCGCAAGGGCGTGCGCCGGCGCGGCGTGCGACTCATCACCGCCACGAGCCGGCCCTCGTCGCTCGATCCGAACGCCCAGGTCGCGCTGCGCTTCGCCCCGGGCGGCGGCGGCGCCTTCCTGCAGGCGCTCGACGCGGCGCTGGGGGGCGCCGGCGACCCCGACGAGCTCGCCTCCGCGGCCGGCGCCGCGGCTGACGACGTGCGCGCGGCGGCCGAGCTCCTGCGGTCCGTCGGCGAGGACGTGGTCATCGTGTGGGGCGAGCGGCTCGCGCGGTCCGGCCCGGACGCCCTGCGCGCCCTGCTGAACGTGGCCGGCCGCCTGGGCCTCGGCGGGACCGCCGGGGCCGGGCTGCTCGAGGTCCCGGCGGGGACGAACGGCCGCGGGCTGCGCGAGGCGGGCTGCCTGCCCGGCGTGGGCCCGGGCTACACGCACGCGACCATGGGCCTGAACACCACCGGCATCGCGCGGGCGGCGGCCAGGGGCGAGCAGGTGACGGCCCTCTACCTGCTGCACACGGACCCGCTGCGCTCCTCCGAGCACGGGGCGGTGTGGCGCGCCGCGCTCGGCAAGGCCGCCCTCGTGGTGGCCCACGCCTCCGTGCTCACCGAGGGGATCCGCGAGTACGCCGACGTCGTCTTCCCCGCCGAGGCCTACGCGGAGAAGGACGGGACGCTCGTGCACCCGGACGGGCGCGTCCAGCGCGTGCGCCAGGCGATCGGCCGCACGGGCGAGGTCCGTGCGGGCTGGCAGGTCCTGGCCGATGTCGCCCGCCGGGTGGGTCTGGATCTCGAGGTTTTCACCGCGCCGATGGCCACCCGTCAGCTCTTCGACGCCGTGCCCTTCTACGCCGGGCTGACCCTCGATGCCCTCGCCGGTCACGGGGTGCGCTGGCCCGAGTCGGTCGCGGCCGCGGCGTTCGCCCCCGGCGAGGGCGGCCCGTTCACCTTGCGCACCCCGGCGGCGGCGCCCTCGTCCAACGGCGCGCTGCGCCTCGGTCGTTACCGCTCGATCTGGGCCGCGCCCGAGGTCGAGGTGTCGCCCGCGCTGAAGTTCCTCGCCGCGCGCCAGGTCGCCGAGGTCTCCCCGGCCGACGCCGAGCGCCTCGGGCTCGGGCACGGGCAGCGCATCCGGGTCGGCTCGAACGGGTCGCGCATCGACGCCGAGGTCCACATCCGCGGCGACGCCCCGCCCGGCACCGTCTTCCTCCAGGAGGGGACGGCCGCGGGCGGCGCCAACGCGCTCGACGGCCCGCTCGTGGAGCTCGAGCCGCGATGATCGACGCCGTGCCGCTCGCCGACGTCCTCGCCCCCGAGCACTGGTACGTGCAGATCATCAAGTCGATCGTGATCTTCGCGGTCGTCTTCCAGCTCGTGCCCGTCGTGCTGCTGGCCGAGCGGAAGCTCCTCGGGCGCCTGCAGGGTCGCTACGGCCCGAACCGGGTCGGGTTCTTCGGGATCCTCCAGCCCATCGCGGACATCGCCAAGCTCCTGGGCAAGGAGCAGTTCCGCCCGACGGGGTCCGTGGGCCTCCTCTACGCGATCGCCCCGGCCATCTCCACCATCACGGCGGTGGCGACGATCGCCATCGTCCCCTTCGGCAACACGACGACGATCTTCGGCAGCGCGGTCGGGCTCTACGGGCTCGACGTGTCGATCGGCCCGCTCTACATCTTCGCCTTCGGGGCGATCGCGTTCTACGGCCTCATGCTCGGCGGCTGGTCGTCGGGCTCGAAGTACTCGTTCCTTGGCTCCATGCGCGCTGCGGCACAGCTCATCTCCTACGAGGTGTCGCTCGGGCTCTCGCTCGTCGGGGTGGTGATGACCGCGGGGACCCTGTCGTTGACGGGGATCGTCGAGGCCCAGCACGGCATGTGGTACATCGTCCCGCAGTTCTTCGGGTTCCTCATCTTCCTCATCGCCTCCTTCGCGGAGACGAACCGGGCGCCGTTCGACCTGCCCGAGGCCGACGCCGAGCTCGTCGCGGGCTTCAACACCGAGTACGGCGGCGGGCGCTTCGCCAACTACTACGCGGCGGAGTACCTGAACATCATCGTGGTGTCGCTGATCGCGGTGACGATGTTCCTCGGCGGCTGGCAGCTCCCGTTCGGGCTGGATCCGCCGACCTGGGTCGACCCCTTCGTGGTCATCGGGAAGATGTTCTTCTTCATCTTCCTCTTCATCTGGGTGCGCGCGACCCTGCCGCGCCTGCGCTATGACCAGCTCATGTCCCTGGGCTGGAAAGTCCTCCTGCCGCTCGCCACGCTGAACGCCCTGGTGACGGCCGTCCTGGTGGTGACGCTGGATTGAGCCCGATACGGATCAAAGATGCCGACACGATCCCGGTGGAGATCGTCCGGGCGCCCGACCCGGGCGGCGCCGGGGGGGTCTACCGCGCCTTCGGGGAGACCCTGCGCGGTCTGAAGACGACGCTGTCCCGCGTCGCCGAGGGCCCGAAGACCATCCAGTACCCCGAGGAGAAGGTGCCGGTGTTCCCGCGCTTCCGCGGGCGCCACAAGCTCCACCGCTTCGAGGACACGGGCCTCGAGAAGTGCGTGGGCTGCTCGCTGTGCGCCGCGGCCTGCCCGGCCGACTGCATCCGCGTGGTCGCCGCCGAGAACACGCCCGAGGAGCGGATCTCGGCCGGCGAGCGCTACGCCGCCGTGTACGAGATCAACCTCTCCCGCTGCATCTTCTGCGGCTACTGCGAGATCGCCTGCCCCTTCGACGCGATCACGATGGGCCACGACTACGAGCTCTCGGACTACGACCGCAACGACCTGATCTTCACGAAGGAGATGCTGCTCGCCGAGCCGATCGAGCGCACGCCGCTGCGGGCGGAGGGGGAGTAGCGGTGCAGCACCGGGGTTACACTTCCTCCCGTGCCCACCAAGCGCCGCCGCCACATGATCACCGAGACGCGGGGCGTCGACACCGGGCGCGATGCCCCTCGAGGTCGGCGGGACCGCAGTCGGTTGGTGCACGCGGGGC
>JBBSGJ010000081.1:0-10110 GCA_038254195.1 Solirubrobacterales bacterium | reverse complement strand
GTGCCGTTCTACCTGCGCACGGGCAAGCGCCTGGCGCGCAAGGTCACGGAGATCGCGGTGCGGCTCAAGCCCGTCCCGCACATGGCCTTCCAGCAGGACGGGACGATCGGGCCCAAGCCGAACGAGCTCGTGTTCACGATCCAGCCCAACGAGGGCGTGTCGCTCTCGCTCGGGGCGAAGATCCCCGGGCCGCGGATGCGCATCCGCCCCGTGAACATGGAGTTCTCCTACGGGACGACGTTCCTCTCCCAGTCGCCGGAGGCCTACGAGCGGCTGATCCTCGACGCGATGAAGGGCGAGGCGACGCTGTTCACGCGCGACGACGAGGTCGAGGCGTCGTGGAGCATCATCGACCCGGTGCTGAAGCGCTGGGCGGACGGCGGCGAGCCGGTGGAGACCTACGCGGCGGGAACGTCGGGGCCGCCGGACGCCGACCGGCTGCTCGAGGAGGGGACGGAGTGGAGGCCCCTGTAGCGGCCGGGAGCTCGGGAGTCTGGTCCTCCGAGCACGTCCATCCCGCCGAGATCGAGGCGGCGCTGCGGGAGCTGGAGATCCAGCGCGCGCTCGAGGAGCGGGGTCTGGCCCAGGCCCGGGTGCTCAACCTCGTCGTGGTCGTGGACCGCGAATGGAAGGGCGAGATCGCCAACCGGCTCGAGCGGGTGGGGCGCTATCACCCCTCGCGCACGATCATGTGTGCGGTGGAGCACCGCAAGGAGGACCTGGACGCGTGGGCGACGCTCGCCTGTGACGTCCCGGAGGGCGCCGGCGTGGCCCGCTGCCGCGAGCTCGTCGAGATCGACATGGGCGAGCAGCACGTGGCGCGCCTGGCGACGATCGTCGACCCCGTCCTCGTCAGCGACGTGCTCACGATGGTCTGGGCGCCCCACGGGCATGGCGCGGCGGTCGACGCCCTGCTCGGGCTCGCGGACGTCGTCCTGCTCGACTCGGTCGACGAGGCCGACGCGGCGACGGCGCTCGCGCGTGTCGCCGAGCTGGCGGAGCGCGCCTACGTCGTCGACCTCGCGTGGCTGCGCTCGACGCCGTGGCGGGAGCGGATCGCGGCGAACTTCGACCCTCCCGCGGGCCGGGCCATGCTCGGCTCGCTGGCCTCGGTGACGGTGCGCCATCGCCCGGACTCCGAGGTGAGCGCGCTCCTGCTGCTGGGCTGGCTCGCGTCGCGGCTGGGCTGGCAGCCCGCGGCGATGGTCGCGGGCGCGAGCGGCCGGCGCGGGCGGGCCCGCGCGCGCAAGGGCGAGGTGAAGCTCGCGCTGGAGCCGGATGTCACGATGCCCGTTCCCGGGCTGGCCGGCGTGACGGTGGAGACCGCCCAGGGGGAGACGCTGTCCCTCGACCGCGGACCGGGCGGGCTCGTGGCCAAGCGCCGCGATCGCCAGGGCGCGGAGCGCTCGTGGCGCGCGCTCGGCGCCTCGCGCGGCGAGGGTGGCATCCTCGGGGAGGGAGTGCGCCAGGCGCTGCTGCGCGACCCGACGTACAGGCCCGCCGTCCGGGGCGCGCGGGCCCTGCTGGGATGACCGACCGGGCTCTGACTCCTGGTCCGGCTCGCGCGGAGACCGCCCGGTGAGGGGACGCCTTCAGGTCGTCGAGGACCCGGCGGGGGAGGTGGCGCAGATCCTCGCCGCCGCCGCTCACGGCGGGGGGGACGTGGTGCTCACCGGCGGCTCGACCCCCGCCGACGCCTACGGTCGGACCGCCGCCTCGCACCTCGCGGACTGGCGGCGGACGCGCGTCTGGTTCGGTGACGAGCGCTGCGTGGCGGTGGACGACTCGCGGTCGAACTTCGCGATGGCGGACGAGACGCTGCTCTCCCGGCTGGATCCGCCCCCCGACGTCCGGCGGATGGAGGGCGAGCGCGGCCCGCACGCCGCGGCCGAGGCCTACGAGCGCGAGCTGCGCGAGGTCTTCGGCGACGACCCGCCCGCCTTCGACCTCCTCCTGCTGGGTATCGGCCCCGACGGTCACTGCGCGTCGCTGTTTCCGGGCTCGGACGCCCTGGACGAGCGTGAGCGCTGGGTGGTCGGTGTCGAGGAGGCGGGCCTCGAGCCGTTCGTCCCGCGGGTCACCCTCACGCTGCCCGCGCTGAGCGCGGCCCGGGCGGTCGTCTTCCTCGTGACCGGGGAGGCCAAGGCCGACGCCATGCGCCGGGCGTTCGACGAGCAGGCGGGCCCGCCCGGCCCGGGGACGCCGGCGTCGCTCGTGGCCGAGTGCGCCCAGGAGCGGCTCACCGTGGTCTGCGACGCCGCCGCCGCCTCGCGCCTGTGAGCGGGCGCGTCGTCGGGCTCGACGTCGGCGGCACGAAGATCGCCGCGGGCTGGATCGAGGACGACGTGTTCGTCCTCGGCGACGAGCAGGCGACCCGCACCGACGCCGGCGCGGACGGCCTGCTCGCCCAGCTCGTGGAGATGATCGGCGCCGCCCGCGGACCGGGGATCGGGGGGGTCGGCCTCGGCGTGCCCTCGGTCATCGAGTGGACGTCGGGACGCGTGAAGTCCTCGGTCAACATCCCGTTGCGAGACGTGCCGCTGCGCCACGAGCTCGAGGAGCGCCTCGATCTGCCGGTCTTCGTGGACAACGACGCGACGGTCGCGGCCCTCGCCGAGGCACACGACGGCACGCGCTTCACGGTGCGCGACCTCGTCATGTTCACCGTGGGCACCGGGGTGGGGGGCGGGCTCGTGATCGGCGGCCGGGTGTTCCGCGGGCGCACGGGCGCGGCCGGGGAGCTCGGCCACATGCTCGTCGGGCTCGGGCTCGAAGAGGGCGTGCCGCCGCCGGCCGAGCACCCTCCCCAGCCCGGCTCGCTCGAGTCCCTCGCGGCGGGGAAGGTCCTCGATCGACTCGCGCACGGGCAACTCGGGCTCTCGGGACGGGAGGTGGTCCACCGCGCGCTGGCCGGCGACGGCGAGGCCGCGGCGCTCGTGCGGCTGCTCGGCGAGCGTTTGGGCATCGGGATCGCCAACGCCATCAACACGTTCGACCCCGAGGAGGTCGTGATCGGCGGTGGGGTGGCGGCGGCGGGGGACGTCCTGCTCGAGCCGGCGGCGCGGGTCGCGCGGGAGTACGTGCTGCCCGGGGTGGGGGAGGAGACGACGATCCGGCTCGCCCGCCACGACGACGCGGGGGTGCGCGGCGCCGCGCTGCTCGCCGCGCTGGAGCTCGAGCAAGGAGGCGCGCATGGCTGAGGTCGTCCTCGTCCGCCACGGCGAGACGGAGTGGAGCCGGGCGAACCGGCACACCGGCCGCACGGAGATCCCGCTCACCGACGCGGGCCGGCGCGACGGCGTGCGCCTGCGCCCGGTGCTCGCGGCGCGGGAGCTCGCCCGCGTGCTGTGCTCCCCGCTCGGCCGCGCGCGGGAGACGTGCACGCTGGCGGGGTACGAGGACCGCGCCGAGCTGCGCGACGAGCTTCTCGAGTGGGACTACGGCGAGTACGAGGGGCTCACCACCCCGGAGGTCCGCGAGCAGCGCCCGGGGTGGACGATCTGGAACGGCGGATGCCCGGGCGGCGAGTCCGTCGACGACGTCGGGCGGCGGGTGGATCCCGTGGTCGCGGAGCTGCACCGCGCCGAGGGCGACGTGGCGGTGTTCGCCCACGGCCATCTGCTGCGGGTCCTGGCCGCCCGCTGGCTCGAGCTCCCGCCCGTCGAGGGCCGCCACCTGCTCTTCGCCACGGGCCGTTACGGCGTCCTGGGCTGGGAGCGCGAGACGCCCGGCCTGGCGGGGTGGAACCTGGAGCCGTGAGCTCGGGCGTCGGTGGCGCCGAGGTCGTCGGGTTCGCCGAACTCACCGCGGCGCGGGCGCTCGTGCGGGCGGGCAGGAGCGTCATCGTCCTCGAGGCGCGCAACCGGGTCGGCGGCCGGGCACTCAACTACCCGCTGCCCGGAGGAGAGGTGTCCGAGCGGGGCGCGACGTTCGTCGGGCCCACCCCTCTGGAACGGGGTGCCACCGCGAGCGGGTGACCCTCTCCCGTCGCCGGAGGCACGAGGCGTGCGCGGCGCCCCGAACGGGCACGCTCGCCTCGATGGCCATGGAGAGGCGGGCGGTCCCCGGCGTGGTCGACGCCGTGCGCGAACGCGTTCTGCCCCGCGACGGGTGGCGCGCCCGGCTGGCACGGGATCAGCTCCACGCCGCTCTGAAGGCGGTTGTGGCCACGAGCGTCGCGTGGGAGCTCGGCCGCCTGATCGGGCCGGCGCCCGTGGTCTACTTCGCGCCGATCACTGCTCTGGTGGCGATCCATCCGACGATCGCGCGGTCCCTGCGTGAGACGCTGTTCTACGCCGCGAGCGTCGTCGCCGGCGTCCTGCTCGCGATGGGGGCCGATGCGTGGGCGGGGACGAGCCTCCTTGGGATCCTGCTCGTCGTAGGGGTTGGCGTCCTGCTCGGCGCCGCGCGGCCGTTCGGCCGCAACGGGAGCAACATCGCCTTCTGGGCCCTCCTCGTGCTCCTCGTCGGGGGCAGCTCGCCGGCCTCGTACCTGAGCGAGCGCCTGCCCGAGGCCGCGCTCGGGCTCGGCGTGGGGGTCCTCGTCAACGTCGCCGTCCTCCCGCGGACCCGGTTGCGCCCGGCCGGCCGCTTGCTCGACTGGCTGCGCACCGACCTCGCCAACGTCGCCGACGCGATGGCCGCGGACCTTGCCCAGGACTGGCCGCCGGCCGACCCCTGGTGGGCGGGTCGCGACGACGAGCTCGAGCAGGCCACGCAACAGGCCCGCGGCGCCGTGGGGGCGGCGACGGACTCCATGCGCTTCAACCCGCGCTCGCGGCGGCGCGGCCGGCGGCCCATGGAGCGGCGCGAGCATGAGGTCCTGGAGGGTCTCGAGCGGATCGCCACGGCGATGCGAGCCATCGTCCGGACGCTCGCGGCTGCGGCCGGGGGCGACGATGCCTCGGCCGGGCTCGACCAGGCCTTCCGGAAGACGTACGGGGGCCTGCTCGCCCGGCTCGCGACCCCATCCGCGAGTACGGGACGGGTTCGCGCCTCGCGCTCGCGGACGTCGCGCACGACCTCCGCGAACTCGAGGCTGCCGTGGCCCGCGGCCGCGCCGGCCAGGGGCGCTCCTGGCTCTTCGAGGCGCTGCTGCTGCTCGAGCTCGACCAGATGCACTCGGACCTGATCCGCGAGGACCACGAGGTCAGCCCCCGGCCGTTCGTGGCCACGGAGGCCCAGGAGGTGGTCTCCTAGACCAGGGCGACGAGCGCCTCGGGCCCGACCTCGTCCACCGAGGCGTGGCCGCTCAGGGCGAGCGCGAGGTCGAGGTCGGCGAGAAACGCGCGCAGGACGCGGTGGACCCCATTCTTCTCCGTCGACGGCCAGCAGGTACGGCCGTCCCTAGCGTTCCATGCGGTCGATCGGCGGCGCGACGAGCCGGATTCTGCTGGTCGTGGACGAGCCCGAGGCGGTCCTGAAGCAGACAGTCGACATCGGCGCCATCGAAGCGTCCCCGCTACGTATGACGATCGGTCTCCGGGACGGCTGTGGGGGTCAGTTTTGGCTCGCGTGGATCAGGTGGTAGCGGTGGGTGATCGTCAGTGTCCCGTCGTTGTGGACGGCGCGAAGGCCGGTCGGCGCGCCGCCCGCGGCCTCAGCACGCAGCGCACCGAGGACGGTGTCGTGAGCCTCCGGGGCAGGGTGGGCGCGGTCAAGCCACGGCTCGGCCTCGAGGCGTTCGTCGCGAGCCGCCTCGCCGACTACTCGCAGGCCTCGGTCCGCAAGGAGCGCGGCGAGCTCTGTCGGGCGCGGGCAGCGTATGTGGCTGGGATCGCGCAGGCGCTCAAGCTCGTCGGCCCGCTCGCCCACCAGCCCGGTCTCGACCAGCAGGTCGATCAGCGTCACCGACCCGACCGGCGCCAAGACGCGCCACATCTCGTCCAGGACCGCGCCGATGTCGGCGAGGTGGTGCAGCGCGAAGCGGCTGACGATGACCTCGTACTGCGCGTCGGGGAACGGCAGGTCGGTGGCGTCCGCGCGGACGAATACCACGTCGTTGCGAGCCTGCTCACGGACCGCCTGCGCGCCCTGCTCGAGCATCGCTGGCGTGATGTCAGCCACCACGCAAAGCCAGCCGCTTCGCGCGAGATGGCGTCCGAGCTGCCCCGTGCCACCGGCCACGTCAAGGATCCGGTCGCCGGCGCGGACCGTCACATGTCCGGCGATCCAGTCCAGCACCCCGAGATCGGCGAAGTGCGAGCCGGCCGCCTCAAACGACGCCGCCTGGCGCGTGAACTCCTGAACCGACCGCTCAGACGACATCAAATCAATCCCTTCGTCCCGACGTAAAACGCGTCAGCGCCACCTGTCGCCGCCCTCTCGGTGAGCATCCGCTGATCGTTGCTAAGCCATCAACCTACGGAAGCCGGGCCAGAGCGTTCGCCTGCCTCCGAACCTGCAAGCCAGGACGACCACCGGACGGAGGGGCACCCCCGGATACTGCCCGCTTCCCGAGCCCCGACCCGGCCCCGATGCGCAGGAAGCCCCGCGAACGCGGGGCTTCCGAGAGCGGCTGAAGGGACTCGAACCCTCGACCTTCTGCATGGCAAGCAGACGCTCTAGCCAACTGAGCTACAGCCGCGCGAAGGGCCGGAGTCTAGCCAAGCGGCGGCGGGCGACAAACTAGGACTGGGTCGACCAGGTCAACCTGGACCGCTATGGTGCCGGTAGATGCGGAGCGTCACCATTCAAGAGGCGAAAACGCATCTCTCCCGCCTGCTTCGCGAGGTGGAGGACGGTCGGCAGGTGGAGATCCGGCGTGGCAATGTGCCCGTCGCGGTGCTGTCGCCGACTCCTCGGGGCCTGTCCTTCGCGGACCTGAAGGGACGGTTCGCCGGCGAGGTGGAAGTCGCGGAGGACTTCGACGAGCTGAACGAGGAGGAGGCGCGCGCCTTCGGGGTCGTCGAGTAGAGGATGGCCGCGGCGCTGCTGGACACGCAGGCGCTGCTGCTGTGGACGACGGACGACAGGAGGTTGAGCACCCGAGTGCAGCGGTTGCTCGAGGATCGGCGGACTCGGGCCGTCGTCAGCGCCGCGTCGGTCTGGGAGCTGGCGATCAAGCAGGGCCGCGGCAAGCTGCGTCTCCCCGACGCCTACTTCGATGCGCTCTTCGCCTCGGACGTCCAGCTGCTGGCGATCACCGAGCGTCACGCGCTGGCCGCGGGGCGGCTGCCCATGCACCACGCCGACCCGTTCGACCGCATGCTGGTCGCGCAGGCGCAGGCGGAAGGCCTCCCGCTGGTCGGCTCCGACGCTGCGTTCGCCGCCTACGATGTCGACGTCATCTGGTAAGGGGGGGACAGCGACCGTCATCCACCGCGCCTGAGATCCTCGAGCAGCGCGCCCAGCACGAGCTCCTCCGGCACGGGCACGGGCGCCGCGTCTCCGTGGTGACCGTTCCGAGCCTCCGGTTCCGTCGCCGCCTCCACTCGCCACCGGGTGGCCCGCACCCGCTCGGTCAGGTACTGTCCGGGGGTTCTCGAGGGTCCCGTGCGGCGCGTGCAGGGTCGTCCGGACCCCGCTGGGCGGTTCGACGAGGCGGATCTCGCCGCGACCGTCGCTCGATGCCGCACGCCGTCGCGCGCCGGCGCCTCGTAGGCTCGACTCCCATCGCCGCTCCGGCAAGATCCGGGGTCGATGGCGAGCGCGGATCCATCGCCGCGAAGTGTCGCGCGCGGCGCGGACGTCATCGGGTCCCGTGCGGGCCCCGTTCCACCACTGACCAGTCTGGGTACGCGGCGGCGCAGATGTCGCTTCCCGTGCACCAGATCGACGTCTCCCTCGCCGTCAACGGCGAGCAGCGCAGCCTCACCGTCGACACCCGGGCCTCGCTGCTCGACGTCCTGCGCGAGCAGCTCGACCTCACCGGCGCGAAGAAGGGCTGCGACCACGGTCAGTGCGGCGCCTGCACCGTCCTGCTCGACGGGCGCCGCGTGAACGCCTGCCTCGTGCTCGCGGTGACGCTCGAGGGCTCGGTGCTGACGACGATCGAGGGCCTCGCCGACGGCGAGGAGCTCCATCCCGTGCAGGCCGCGTTCGTCGCCCACGACGCCTTCCAGTGCGGCTACTGCACCCCGGGCCAGATCTGCTCGGCCGTCGGGCTCATCGACGAGGCCGAGGCCGAGGGGCTGACGCTCGACGACGATGCGATCCGCGAGGGCATGAGCGGCAACCTCTGCCGCTGCGGCGCCTACGTGAACATCGTCCCCGCGGTGGCCGAGGTGGCGCGATGAGGCCCTTCGCCTACGCCCGCGCCGACGACGCGCAGAGCGCACTCGCCCTGCTCGCGGACGCCGAGACGGGTGCGAAGTACCTCGGCGGCGGCACGAACCTCGTCGACCTCATGAAGCTCGGGGTGGAGACGCCGACAGGGCTGATCGACGTGTCGCGCCTCTCGAGCGCGGTCGAGGAGACCGCCGACGGCGGCCTGCTCATCGGCGCCGCGGCGCGCAACGCCGACCTCGCCGCCCACCCGGCCGTTCGCGAGCGCTATCCGGTCCTCTCCCAGGCCCTGCTCGCGGGTGCCTCGGGACAGCTCCGCAACATGGCCACGGTGGGCGGCAACCTGCTCCAGCGCACCCGCTGCGCCTACTTCCAGGACGTCTCCAAGCCGTGCCACAAGCGGGAGCCCGGCAGCGGCTGCCCGGCCCGCGAGGGCGAGCACCGCAACCTCGCGATCCTCGGGTGGTCCGAGCACTGCGTCGCCACCCATCCCTCCGACATGGCCGTGGCGATGGCAGCCCTCGGAGCCCAGGTGCAGACCGCGGCCCCGGGCGGCTCACGTCGGACCATCCCCATGCCCGGGCTGCATCGCCTTCCGGGCGACGACCCCCACCGGGACACCGTGCTCGAGCCCGGCGAGCTCATCACCGCGGTGGAGCTGGCGCCCCTGCCGGTCGCTGCCCACTCGCGCTACGAGAAGGTGCGTGACCGCGCCTCCTACGCCTTCGCCGTGGTCTCGGTCGCCGCCGCCCTCGACGTGGCCGACGGCGTCGTGCGCGATTGCCGCATCGCGCTCGGCGGGGTGGCCCACGCCCCCTGGCGGGCCGAGCGCGCCGAGGGGATGCTCCTCGGCCGACCGGCGACGGAGGACTCCTTTCACCGCGCGGCGGAGGCAGAGCTCGCCGCGGCCCGACCCCTGCGCGACAACGCGTTCAAGGTCGGGCTCGCGCGCGACGTGCTCGTCCGCACCCTCCAGGAGCTGAACTGACATGGCCACCACCGTCACCCAGGCGATCGGCGCCCCGCTCGCGCGCATCGAGTCACGCGACAAGGTCACGGGCGCCGCCCGCTACGCCTACGAGAATCCCGCCGACGGCGTCACCTACGGCTGGATCGTCCAGGCCCGTGTGGCCAAGGGGGAGGTGCGCGGCGTCGACGCAACCGCCGCCCTGGCGCACCCGGGGGTGGTCACCGTCCTCTCCCACGAGAACGCGCCGAAGCTCACCCCGGTGGACGACGCCGAGCTCGCCGTCCTCCAGTCGCCCGCGGTCGCCTACCGCGGCCAGATCGTCGCCGTCGCGGTGGCCGAGAGCCTCGAGGCGGCGCGTACGGCCGCCGGGCTCGTGGAGATCGATTACGCGGTCGACGCCCACGACGTGGAGCTCCGCCCCGATCACCCCGGGCTCTACCGGCCCGAGAAGGTCAACCCCGCGTTCCCGGCCGACTCGGAGATCGGCGATGTCGACGCCGGGCTCGCCGGCGCGTCCGTGGTGGCCGACCACACCTACGTCACCCCGGCCTTCCACAACAACCCGCTGGAGCCGCACGCGACGCTCGCGGAGTGGGAGGGCGGCGACCTCGTCCTCCACGACTCGACCCAGGGCGCGCCGTCGACCCGCGACGCGGTGGCGAAGGTCTTTGACCTCCCACCCGAGCGCGTCCGGGTCATCTCTCCCCACGTGGGCGGTGGGTTCGGGTCGAAGGGGACGCCCCGGCCCCAGGTCGTCCTCGCCGCGCTGGCCGCGCAGGCGGTGGAGCGCCCGGTGAAGATCGCGGTGACCCGCCAGCAGATGTGGTCGCTCACGGGCTACCGGACCCCGACGATCCAGCGGGTGCGGCTCGGAGCCGACGAGCACGGGAAGCTCACGGCCATCGCCCACGAGG
>JBBSGJ010000080.1:0-10179 GCA_038254195.1 Solirubrobacterales bacterium | reverse complement strand
TTGAAGTCAGCGAGCATGTGCTTGGAGGCCATGACGTCGTACGCGCCGCCGTAGGCCTTGCGGGTGATGACCGTGATCTTCGGGACCGTCGCCTCGGTGTAGGCGTAGAGGAGCTTGGCCCCGTGGCTGATGATCCCGCCCCACTCCTGCGAGGTCCCGGGCAGGAACCCGGGCACGTCGCAGAACGTCACCAGGGGGATGTTGAACGCGTCGCAGGTGCGCACGAAGCGCGCCGCCTTGCGCGAGGAATCGATGTCGAGCACCCCGGCCATGGACCTCGGCTGGTTGCCCACGATCCCGGTCGCGTGCCCGTCGAGCCGGGCGAACCCGCACACGATGTTGATCGCGAAGTGCTCGGCGACCTCGAAGAACTCCCCGTCGTCGACGACGAGCCGCACGATGTCGCGGATGTCGTAGGGCTTGTTGGGGTTCTCGGGGAGGACGTGGTCGAGCTGTCCGTCCATGCGCCCCGGATCGTCGGTGGGCTGCATCCGCGGCGGCCCTTCGAGGTTGTTCTGGGGCAGGAACGACAGCAGGTAGCGGCAGTCCTGGAGGCACGCGTCCTCGTCTTCGGAGGCGAAGTGCGCCACGCCGGACTTCGAGTTGTGCGACATCGCGCCGCCGAGCTCCTCGAAGCCCACCTCCTCGCCGGTGACCGTCCTGATCACGCCGGGGCCGGTGATGAACATGTGCGAGGTCTCCTTCACCATGAAGATGAAGTCCGTCATCGCCGGCGAGTAGACCGCGCCGCCCGCGCACGGGCCCATGATCAGCGAGATCTGGGGGATGACGCCCGAGCACATGACGTTGCGCACGAAGACGTCGCCGTAGGCCCCGAGGGAGACCACGCCCTCCTGGATCCGTGCCCCGCCCGAGTCATTGATGCCGATGACCGGGCAGCCGATCTTCGCGGCCAGGTCCATGACCTTGACCATCTTCTCGCCCATGACCTCGCCGAGCGAGCCCCCGAACACGGTGAAGTCCTGGGAGAAGACGCAGACGCGGCGGCCCTCGATCGTTCCGTGGCCCGTCACCACCGCGTCGCCCCACGGCTGGTTGCGCTCCATACCGAACGCCGTCGTCCGGTGGCGGACGAAGGTGTCGAGCTCCTGGAAGGAGCCGGGGTCGAGGAGCTTCTCGATCCGCTCCCGGGCGGTGTACTTGCCGCGGTCGTGCTGCTTGGCGACCGCCTCGTCGGAGCCCTGGCGGGCCGCTTCGCGCAGCTCGCCGAGCCGCGCGCGCTTCTCCGCGTAGGTCTCGGGGGCCTTCTCGCGCACGGGGCGCGTGATGCTATCCGCGGCCGAGCGGCCGGCAGGGGTGCGAGCGCAGCAGCGCCGTGGCCTCCTCCGCCGGCAGCGGGAGGGCGAGGTGGAAGCCCTGGGCGAGGGCGACCTGGCGCCCCTCGACGAAGGAGCGCTGGGCGGCCGTCTCAACCCCCTCGGCGACCGCGCAGCGGCCGAGCGCGCCGACCAGCGCGAGGGCGGCGGCGCAGAGCTCGGAGCCCGGCCCGTCGCCCTTGGGCATGAGCGTCCGGTCGACCTTGATGAGGTCGACCTCCAGCTCGCCGAGGCGCCCGAGCGAGGAGTAGCCCGTCCCGAAGTCGTCGATGGCCACGCGGATCCCCAGGTCGCGGAGCTGGGCGAGCACGGGCTCGACGCACGCGGGCTCACGCATGGCGGTGGACTCGGTGATCTCCACCAGGAGGCCCTCGGGCGCGAGCCCCGCCCGCGCGAGCGCGGCCTGGAGCCCGGGCACGAACTCCGGGTCGCGGAACTGGCGCAGGGAGACGTTCACCGCCACGGGCACCTCGATCCCCTCGGCCCGCCAGGCCGCGGCCTGGGCGGCGGCGTGCTCGCACACCCAGCGCCCGATGGGCTCGATGAGCCCCGTGTACTCGGCCGTGGGGATGAACGTCAGCGGTCCGATCAGGCCCCGCTCCGGGTCCTCCCAGCGCAGGAGCGCCTCGACGGCCGCCACCTCTCCGCCCGGCATGTGGAAGATGGGCTGGTAGTGCAGGACGAACTGGTCGCGCTCGAGCGCCCGGCTCAGCCCGGCCGTGAGCATGAGCCGCTCGAGCGCCTCCGAGGTCCCGCCCGCGTAGAACCCCAGGCCGCCGCGCTGATTCTCCTTGGCGTGGCGCATGGCCGACTCGGCGTGGCGCAGGAGCCCGTCCTCGTCCTCGGCGTCATGGGGGAAGAGAGACGCGCCGAGGGTGGCGCCGAGCTGGAGGGAGCGGCCGGCGACCTCCAAGCGGTCACCGACCGCGGCGAGGATGGTGCCCGCGGCGGTCTGGGCCAGGCTCTCCGGATTGCCGTCGAGATCGGCGAGGAGGACCGCGAACTCGTCGCCCTCGAGGCGGGCGACCGGAGCCGAGGAGGACACGGCGGCGCGCAGGCGGCCCGCGGTGACGCGCAGCACCTCGTCGCCGGCCTCGCGGCCGAGCGAGTCGTTGACGAGGCGGAACTCGTCGAGGTCGACATGGAGGACGACGACCCTGCGGTCCTCTTCGCGCGCGCGGGCCAGGGCCACGCGCAGGTGATCCTCGAAGCCGGGCCGGGCGGTGAGGCCCGTCAGCGGGTCGCGGACCCCGGGGTGAGCGGGCTCGAGGAGCACCCCGAGGGCGAGTGGGGTGCCGTCGCCGCGGATCGTCCGGGTCTCCTGCGGCTTGACGCCGGGAAGGTCGGAGATGGCCTGCCGGAAGGCG
This sequence comes from Solirubrobacterales bacterium, assembly GCA_038254195.1. Classification (GTDB taxonomy): domain Bacteria; phylum Actinomycetota; class Thermoleophilia; order Solirubrobacterales; family Solirubrobacteraceae; genus JBBQAA01. The sequence continues at coordinate 7,475 of JBBSGJ010000080.1, read as the reverse complement.
TCCGCGTCGCCGACCCACGGCTGGGGGGCCCAGCCCAGCAGTTCGGTGATGCGCGGGGAGGCGTAGACGAGGTCATCGCCCTCGAACAGGTAGAGCGCGAGCTCGGGCTCGTCCATGGGCGTCATCCGCGCCGGCAGGTCAGGGTCATCGGGTCCACGCGCCAGCTTCCGTCGGCCTGGCGCAGGGTCGTGACCGTTCCCGTGCACAGATCGACGTGGTCGGTGTGCTCGGCGCGCGTGGAGATGGCCACCGTGGCACTATCGGCCGCACGGGCCGTCTCCTCCAGTCGCCGGAACGTGATGCGCTGCAGGGAGGCGATGTTGCGGTCGTGGGCGTAGCTCGCCTCCGACCGCCCGAAGGCCGCGCGCATCCGCGGACCGGCGAGGCGCCAGGAGCCGGCGAAGTCCTTGCGGGCCGCGCGGGTGTAGAACGCGCGGACGGTCTGGGTGGGGCCCGGGGCGGCGGGGGGGTGGGCGGGCGCGGACGTGGAGGTGGAGCGCGTGGTGCTCGGTCCGGCCGCCCGGGACGTGGTCTCCGGGCCGCGGTCCGCGCTCGTGCCGAGGACGACGGCGACGATCGCGCCCGCGGCCACGAGGACGCCGGCGGCGGCGAGCAGGGGCGTGCGGGGGCGGCGCGGCCCGGCCGTCGGCGGTGGCGGCGGCAGCGGGAGCGGGCGGAGCTGCTCGGCGACCGGGGGCGACGCGGCGATCTCCTCCGTGGTCGGCGGCTCGGGAGTCGGCGCTGGAGTGGGCACGAGGCGCTCCGGGAGCGCGAGCGCTCCGCGCAGCTCGTCGACGAGCGCCCCCGCGCTCGCGGGCCGGCCGGCCGGATCGCGGCAGAGCCCACGCTTGAGCACCGCGGCGACGGCGGTCGATCCCGCGCCCAGCGCGGCGAGGTCGGGCGGCGGGTCGTCCACGGCCCGGCGGACGAGCTCGAGCGGGGTGTCCCCGGCCCGCGCCCGGCGGCCGCTCAGGGCCTCGAAGGCGACGGCGGCCAGGGCGTAGACGTCGGCCCGGGGGCCGACGGGGACGGCGTCGAGCTGCTCCGGGGCCACGTAGGCCGGGGTCCCGAGCACGGAGCCCGAGCGGGTGATCTGCGTCCCGTCGGCCGCCGAGGCGATCCCGAGGTCCGCGAGCTTCGCGACGCCCCGCGCGCCGAGGAGGATGTTGGCGGGCTTGACGTCCCGGTGCACGGCGCCGGCCGCGTGGACGCGGTCCAGAGCGTCGGCCACGGGCGCGAGGACGGCGAGGGTGCGCTCGGGGCCGAGCGGGCCGCGGCGCAGCGCGGCGGCGAGGGTCTCACCCTCCACGTACTCCATGACCACGACGACGTCCTCCTCCTCGGAGAGGACGTCGAAGACGGTGACGAGGGCGGGGTGCGAGAGCCCGGCGCCGATGCGGGCCTCGCGGCGCAGGCGGCGCACGGCGTCCTCGCGGCCGCCCTCGAGGTGGAGGCGCTTGACGGCGACCTCGCGGCCCAGGCGCTCGTCGTGGGCGAGGTCGACCCGCCCCATCCCTCCTATCCCGAGCCGGCGGACGATGCGGTAGCGGCCCGCGAGCAGGGGGTCTTTACCGGCCATCGTCGTGCTCAGGAGAAGGGCTTGGCCGTCATGACGTAGATCGTCACGAGGACGAGCACGGCCAGGCCGGCGCCGACCTGGCCCTGCCGGCGCTCGAGGGCCGCGAGCTCGGGCGAGTCGGGGTCGCGGTCGGCGAGCTCGATCGCCTTACGCTCCTGGGGCACGAGCACGCCGCCGACGACCGCGCCGATCACCACGAGCGCCCCGAGGGAGAACCCGACCCACGGCTCGCTCCAGTAGTGCCGGTCCGTGGCGAGGTAGATCCCCGCCGCGAGGACCACGAGCATCCCCCGGGTGACGAGCCGGTCGATCGTGTGCACCGCCCGCCAGACCACCGGGCGGTGGCGCGGCTCGCCGGCGCCGAGGCGGAACAGCAGCGGGTTTACGAACGTCCCCCCGAAGGTCACCACCACCGCCGCGATGTGCAGGGCGAGGATCGAGCCGTAGAGCGTGACGGCGGCGGGCATCAGATCTCGGGCTGGTACTCGCCGAAGACGTCGCGCATCGCGCCGCAGACCTCGCCGAGCGAGCAGGAGTCCCGCAGCGCCTCCTTGATCGGGGGCAGGAGGTTCTCCGTCCCGCGGGCGGCCTCGCGCAGCTCCTCGAGGCGCTGCTGGGCGGTCTCCTCGTCGCGTCCGGCCCGGAACGCCTGAAGGCGCCCGACCTGCGCGTCCTCGGAGGCCTGGTCGACCTTCAGCGTGTCGGGCACCTCGACGTCCTCGGTGACGTACTTGTTCACGCCGACGACGATGTCCTGCTCGAGGCGGTAACGCTCGTGGTAGCCGAAGGCGGACTCCTCGATCTCCTTCTTCATGAACTCGATGGCCGCGACCGAGCCGCCGAGCTCGTCGACCTTCGCGATGAGCTCGAGCGCCCGGAGCTCGATCTCCGCGGTCAGCGCCTCGACGAAGTACGAGCCCGCGAAGGGGTCGACGGTCTCCGTGGCGCCCGACTCGTGGGCGAGGATCTGCTGGGTGCGCAGGGCGACCCGGGCCGCGCGCTCGGTGGGGAGCGCGAGCGCCTCGTCGAAGCCGTTCGTGTGCAGCGACTGCGTGCCGCCGCACACCGCCGCGAAGCCCTGGAGCGCGACCCGGACGATGTTGTTCTCGGGCTGCTGGGCGGTGAGGGTCACCCCGCCCGTCTGGGTGTGGAAGCGCAGGCGCAGCGACTTCGGATCCTGCGCCCCGAAGCGCTCGCGCATGATCTCGGCCCACATCCTCCGGGCGGCGCGGAACTTCGCGACCTCCTGGAAGACGTTGTTGTGGCCGTTGAAGAAGAAGGCGAGGCGGCCGGCGAACTGGTCGACCTCGAGCCCCGCGTCGATCGCCGCCTGCACGTAGGCGATCCCGTTGGCCAGCGTGAAGGCGACCTCCTGGACGGCGGAGCAGCCCTTCTCCCGGAAGTGGTAGCCCGAGATCGAGATCGTGTTCCAGCGCGGGAGGTTCTCCCGGCAGTAGGCGAAGAGGTCGGTGGTGAGCCGCATCGCGCCCTCGGGCGGATAGATGAAGTTCCCGCGGGCGATGTACTCCTTGAGGATGTCGTTCTGGGTGGTGCCGCGGAGCTTCTCCGAGGGCACGCCCTGCTCCTCGCCGACGAGCTCGTAGAGGAGCATGAGGCACGCGGCGGGGGCGTTGATCGTCATGGACGTCGAGACCTGGTCCAGGGGGATCTGATGAAACGCCGTGCGCATGTCGTCGAGGGTGTCGATGGCCACTCCGGTGCGGCCGACCTCACCGAGGCAGCGGGAGTCGTCGGAGTCCAGCCCGAGCTGGGTGGGGAGATCGAAGGCCATCGAGAGGCCCGTCCCGCCGTGCTCGAGCAGGTAGCGGTAGCGGCGATTGGACTCCTGCGCGGAGGCGTAGCCCGCGTACTGACGCATCGTCCAGGTCCGCTGGCGATACATGTCGCGGTGGATCCCGCGCGTGTAGGGGTGCTCGCCGGGCTCGCCGAGGCGCTCGGGCAGGTCGCCGGGGAGGTCGTCCTCCGTGTAGAGGGGCTCGACCTCGATGCCCGAGTCCGTGAAGTGCCGTGGATCGTCGGGGCCGACGATCGGGGCGATCGTGCGGTGCTCGCTATCGGAACGGGGTGTGGCGGCCATGTCGGAGTCATCATGGTGCCATGCGCGTGAAGATCCGCCTGTTCGCCGTGCTGCGCGAGCGGGCGGGGGCGGGCTCGCTCGAGCTCGACCTCCCCGAGGGCGCCCGGGTGGCCGACGCACTGGCGGCGGTGGACCACCTCGCGGGCGGGGTGCCGCTCGTACTCGCCGTCAACCGGGAGTACGCGAAGCCCGACGTCGAGCTGCGGGCCGGGGACGAGCTCGCGCTCGTGCCGCCGGTCAGCGGCGGGTCGGGCCGCGTGCGCCTCACCCGGGAGCCGCTGCGGCGCGACCCGCTCCTCGACGCGGTGCGCGACCCGCGCGCGGGGGCCGTGGTGACGTTCTCCGGGGTGACCCGCGAGGTCGACCACCTCGACTACGAGGCCTACGCGGAGATGGCCGAGGAGCGGATGGAGGCGATCGTCGCCGGCGCGGTCGCCCGCCACGGGTTGTGCGTCGCCGCGGTCGCGCACCGGGTGGGGCGGGTGCCGCTGTCGGAGCCCTCCGTGCTCGTGGCCGTCTCCGCCCCGCACCGCGGGGAGGCGTTCGCGGGCGGGCGGGAGATCATCGATCGCCTCAAGGCCGAGGCCCCGATCTGGAAGAAGGAGCCCGAGGGATGGGTGGAGGGGTCGACGCCGGCGCTCTGAGGGCCCTGCCCGCGGTCGACCGGCTCGCGGACGGCCTCGAGGGCCCGCGGCCGCTCGCCGTCCGGGCCGCGCGCGAGATCCTCGCCTGGCGGCGGGAGGACCTGCACGGCGGCGGCGCGTGCGAGGTCGATCTGCGCGGCCTCGCGCAGGCTCGCCTCGACGCGCTCGTCCTCCCCTCCCTGCGCCGGGTGGTCAACGCCACCGGGGTGATCGTCCACACGAACCTCGGCCGCGCCCCCCTGGCCGCGGCGGCGCGCGACGCGGTGGCGCGGGCGGCGGAGGGCTACGCCAACCTCGAGTGGGACGCCGCGAGCGGCGGGCGGGGCGCGCGCGCGACCCACGTCGGGCCGCTGCTCGCCGAGCTCTGCGGGGCGGAGGACGCCATCGCGGTCAACAACGGGGCGGGCGCGGTGCTCCTCGCGGTCGCCGCGCTCGCGGGGGGCGCCCGTGACGTCGTCGTCTCCCGCGGGCAGCTCGTGGAGATCGGGGGCGGCTTCCGGGTCCCCGACGTCGTGGCCCAGTCCGGCGCCCGGCTCGTGGAGGTGGGGACGACGAACCGGACACGGGTCGAGGACTACGCCGCCGCGCTCGGCGCGGCCACGGGGGCGATCCTCCGTGCCCACCCCTCGAACTTCCGCCAGGTCGGCTTCGTGGAGGAGGTGGAGATCGAGGCGCTCTGCGCGCTCGGGCCGCCGGTGATCGACGACGTGGGCTCGGGCAATCTCGCCGAGCTCGAGTTCCTGGCCGACGAGCCGCCGGTCAGGCGGTCGGTCGCGGCCGGGGCGGCGCTCGTGTGCTTCTCGGGGGACAAGCTGCTCGGGGGGCCGCAGGCCGGGCTGCTCGTGGGGCGGCGGAACGCCGTGCGGGCCGCGGCGGCGCACCCCCTCGCCCGCGCCCTGCGCATCGACAAGCTCTCGCTGGCCGCGCTCGAGGCGACGCTCCGGCTCTACCGCGAGCCCGGGCGGGCGGTGGCCGAGATCCCCGTGCTGGCGATGCTCCAGGTTGGCGAGGAGGCGCTCCGAGCGCGGGCGGAGGCGCTCGCCGCGGCGCTCGAGGGCGAGGTCGTGCGGGCGAGCGCGAAGGTGGGCGGCGGTGCCCTGCCGCTGCTCGAGCTCGAGGGACCGGTCGTGGCCCTGCCCGCGCGCCGTGCGGCCGAGCTGCGCGGCGGGGACCCGCCCGTGGTCGGGCGGGTCCACGCGGGGCGGCTCCTCCTCGACCCCCGCACGGTGACCGACGCGGAGGTCGCGTGGATCGCCTCCGGCGGGGTGATGGGAGCGTGAGCGCTCTGCCCCTCACCCTGGGGACCGCCGGGCACATCGACCACGGCAAGACGGCGCTCGTGGCCCGGCTCACTCAGACGGACACCGACCGGCTGCCGGAGGAGAAGGCGCGGGGGATCTCGATCGCGCTGGGCTACGCGCGGCTCGTCCTGCCCTCGGGGCGTGCGTGCTCGGTGGTCGACGTCCCCGGTCACGAGCGCTTCGTGCGCACGATGGTCGCCGGGGCGACGGGGATCGACCTCGTCCTCGTGGTCGTCGCCGCCGACGACGGCGTGATGCCCCAGACGCGCGAGCACGCGACCGTCCTGCGCGCGCTCGGGGTCGACCGGGGAGTGGTGGCGGTGACCAAGAGCGACATGGCCGATCCGGAGCGCGCGCTCGGCGAGGCGGGCGCGCTGCTGCCGGGCTTCCCGGCGCTGGCGGTCTCGGCGCGGACGGGCGCCGGGCTGCCGGCGCTGCTCGACGCCCTCGACGAGGTCGCCGCCGCGCTGCCGGGGCGAGCGGGCACCGACGGGCCGACGCGGTTGCACGTCGACCGGGTGTTCACGATCCGCGGGGCGGGGACGGTGGTCACCGGGACGTTGTGGTCGGGGTCGATCGGGCGCGGGGACGAGCTCGTGCTGATCGGCGACGACGAGCGCCGCGCGCGCGTCCGCGGGGTCCAGGTCCACGACGAGGGCGTGGAGCGGGCCGCCGCCGGGCAGCGGGTGGCGGTGAACCTGACCGGGATCGAGCGCCGGGAGGTGGGGCGCGGTGACGTGCTCGCCGCCCGCGCTGCCGACCTCCGTCCCGCCTACGCCCTCGACGCCGCGCTGGAGTGGGAGGAGGGACGCCGTCCGGAGCACGGCGACCGGGTGCAGGTCCACCACGGCACGCGCGAGGCCCCGGCGCGGCTGGCCGAGCTCGGCGGTCGCTTCTGGCAGGTCCGCCTCGAGCAGCCCGTGGTGGCCGCGCGCGGGGATCGCCTCGTCGTCCGCTCGGTCGCGCCGCCGGACACCGTGGGCGGCGGCGTGGTCCTGGACCCGGCGGCTCGTCGCCACGGCGCCTCCCGCGATGTCCTCGCCCGCCTCGGGCGGCTCGAGCGGGGGGAGGAGATCGAGCCGCCGGCACCTCCTGCCGAGAGCGCCGCCGCGGCACCCCCTGCGCCGCCTCCGCTCCCGCCCGCCGCCCTGGCCCTCGAGGCCCGCCTGCGGGCCGCCGGGCACGAGCCGCCCCCCGACGCCGATCTGCCCGCGGACGAGGCCGCCGCGTTGCCGGCCCTGCGGGGGGCGGGCCGGGCGGTGCGGGTCGGTCGGGTCGGCCATGCGCACCCCGATGCCCTCGCCGCCGTGCAGGCGCGCGTCGAGGCGCTGTGCGCCCGCGACGGCGAGGTCACCATCGCCACCCTCCGCGACGCCCTGGGCACCTCGCGCAAGTACGCCCAGGCGCTGCTCGAGCACTTCGACGCGCAGCGGGTCACGGTGCGGCGTGGCGACGCGCACGTCCTGCGGCGCAGGCGGGAGGGATGAGGCGAGCGGCGGAGGCGGGGGCGAGCGGCTGACGCTCGCCCCCGCTCCCACTGCCGTCGCGCTGGCTAGCGCCGGTGCGGCACGTGGGCGAGCACCCGCGTCTTCTTCGCCCCGTGGACGATCCGCACGACGTCGCCCGTCTTCAGGTCGTCGAGCGTCGCCGATGCGCGGTCGCGCCGGACCTTCGCCCCCGCGGGCACGGTGAACGTCTGCGTCCGCCACGTCTTCTTCGGCGTCCCCTGTCGGAGGGTGAGCTGCGCGCCGTCGCGCGCGGTGAGGAAGCCGCGGTCGATGGTGATCGTCCGGAAGCCCTCCTTGCCGGGCACCACGGCCTCGACGTGGACCGCGCGGGCGAGCCGCTTCGCG
>JBBSGJ010000079.1:0-10311 GCA_038254195.1 Solirubrobacterales bacterium | reverse complement strand
GCGATGGACCTGCTGTGGAGCGGGATCTCCTCGCTCGGCCGCGGCGGCCCGTTCGATGACTGAAGCCCGACGAGGAGAAGACGTGACCCAGACCGACTGGACCTGCGCCGGCACGTGGCCGTTCGAGCCTCGGTACTTTCAGACGGACACCGGCCGGATGCACTACGTCGACGAGGGCTCCCGCGACGCACCCGCCGTCGTCTTCGCGCACGGCAACCCCACCTGGTCCTACCTGTTCCGCGACTTCATCGGCCCGCTGGCGGCGGCCGGCCAGCGCGTGATCAGCGTCGACCATCTCGGGTTCGGGCGCTCGGACATCCCGGACGACCCACGGTGCTTCACGGTGGACGGTCACACGCGGCGATTCGCCGCTCTGCTCGACAGCCTGGCGCTGCGCGACGTGACCCTCGTGCCCCACGACTGGGGAGGCCCGATCGCCCTGCCCTGGGCGGCGTGTCGCCCCGAGGCCGTGCACGGCCTCTGCCTGCTCAACACGTTCGCTCCCCGCCTGCCGGGGCCGATGGGCCAGCGCGGATCGGTGCGCCTGCTGCGCAGCCGGCTCTTCGGACCCATGCTGGTCAAGCGGCGCAACGTCCCCACCGAGCAGTTTCTGTTCCAGGCCGGCACGGCCCACCCGGATCAATGGACCGAGACCACGAAGCGCGCCTACCGCGCCCCACATCCCGATCCCCGGTCACGGACGCCGATGCTCGTCCTCCCGCGGGAGATCCCGTTCTCGGAGGATCACCCGGTCGCGGAGTCGATGAACTCGGCGACCGCGCTACTCAGGACCCAGATGGCGGACAAGCCGGTGACGATCGTGTGGGGCATGAAGGACGTCCTGTTCGGAGCGGAGGTCCTCGCCCGGTGGGAGGAGGTCTTCCCCCACGCTCGCGTCGGTCGCCTCCCCGACGCCGGACACTTCGTCCCCGAGGACGCACCGCAACAGGTCCTCAGCCATATGACCGAGCTCCCCCTGAACCCCGGCGAGCCCGGAGTCGCTACGGGTTGCGTGGCCGGATGAGCTGCACCGGGATGTCGAGCGCGAGCTCGGCCCAGGCGTGTTCCGCGGTGACTGCTGCGGTGCCGAGCCGCCGCGCGAGCGCCAGACAGGAGCGGTCGCCGAGCGATAGGCCCTTGCCGGCCGTCTGCGGGTACAGCGCGGCGGCGGCAAGCGCGTCAGCGTCGGTGAACAGCTCCACGGCAAGCTGTTCGCGTACGGGGGCGAGGATCTCGTCGGGGTCCTGCTCGTGACGCACGAGCACCGTCGCGACCTCGCTGAGGTTGACCGCGCTTATCGCCGCGCCGCCTGCGATTGCGTCGGCAACGAGCTCGGCACCAGGCTCGGCGAACAGTAACGCCAAGAGCGCGGAGGCGTCGAGGGCCGCGCTCACCGCGATCTGCGCTGGGCGTCCCGATCCTCAGCAGCGGCCTGCCGACGACGCTCGGCTCGCAGCTCTTCGACCGCGGAGCGCTTCGCGCGGCCCGCCGAGCCGATGAGCGCGCGGGCGGCGGCGCGGCGGCTCTCGACGCGCAGCACCCCGTCGGCTTGCTCGCTGATCCTCACCTCGTCGCCCGCGCGCAGGCCGAGACGGCGACGCAGCTCTGCCGGCAGCACCAACCGCCCTCGCTCATCGAGCCGCGCTATCCCACTTGCCTCGGTTATGTGGGAAGACATTATCAGCCACCCACAACCGGGCAACGAGTGGGAACAGAAGAGCCGGCGTGCTGCTTACTTCGGTCCGGGTCCCACCGCCGGGCGGTTCACTTGACCTGGTCGGCGAGGTCGGGAGGCGGCTGCTGGGCCATGCGGTCGCGCCGGGTGACCGACGGCGAGAGCAGGGAGTCGCCGGCAGCGATCGTGTGGACGGCCGCGAGCAGCTCCTCAGGTCGCGTTCGCTTGAGCAGGAAGCCTGAGGCGCCGGCGTGCAGACCGCCGAAGTACGTCGCGCTGTCGGCTGACCGAAAGCGCACGTTGTTCTACCGTCACTACATCGCCGCCGCCGCTACGCGATCCTCACCTCCTCCGACCGGCGCCACGGGTGCCGAGCCGTGAGACTCTCGTCCGAGCGCAACTTCCGCGTCATCGCGCTCGCGGAGGCGACGAGCTTTCTCGCTCTGCTGGTCGCGACGTACGTCAAGTACGACCAAGACCAGGCGATGGGCGTGCAGATCCTCGGTCCGATCCACGGCCTGTTGTTCATCGCCTACGTGCTGCTGGCGCTCGGCCTGGGGCAGCGGGCTACCTGGGGCGCGCGCACCACGGCGCTCGTGCTGCTCGGCGCCGTCCTGCCCTTCGGTGGCTACGTCGTCGACCGCTGGCTCGCTCGGGGCCGAGGGCGACGTTGAAGGACAGGCCCTGACCCATCAGGCAACACCGGGCCGAGAACCGTGCTCAGGAGGGCCCCTGGGCGGCGCGCACCACGAGATCGACGTCGCTCTCCGTGAGCGCGGCGATCACGAACGCGAGGTGCTCGTCGAAGTCGACCCCGAGCTCCTCGGCGCCGGTGCGAACGTCGGCGCGGTCCACGCCCGCGGCGAACGCCGGCGCTTTCAGCTTCTTCTTGACTGACTTCGGCGTCATGCCGTCCAGCCCCTCGGGCCGGACGTAGGCCACGGCGAGGATGAAGCCGCAGAGCTCGTCGACGGCGAACAGCGCCCTCTCCATCTCCGTGACGCGCTCCACCTCGAGGAAGGTGGCGTGGGAGGCCACCGCGCGGACGAGCTCGGGCGGGTAGCCGCGGGCCTCGAGCTCGCGCAGGGCGACGCGGGGGTGGCCCGTTCCGAGGTCGGGATGGCGCTCGTAGTCGAGGTCGTGCACGAGGCCGGTGGCGCCCCACAGCTCCTCGTCGCCCCCGAGCCGCCCGGCGTAGGCGCGCATCGCGGCCTCGACGGCGAGGGCGTGGCGGCGCAGGGAGTCCGACTCCGTCCATTCGCAGAGCAGGGACCAGGCCTCCTCCCGCGAAACAGGGGGCGAGGACATGGCCGTCACCGTACCTCCGCCCGAGCCAGATACGCTCGCTCCCCACCTCATGGAGAAGTTCGTCATCGAAGGCGGGGTGCCGCTCTCGGGCACGGTCGTGCCCGCCGGCAACAAGAACGGCGCCCTGCCGATCCTCGTCGCCGCGCTGCTGACACGGGAGCCCGTCGTCGTGCGCAACGTGCCGCGGATCCGGGACGTGGAGGCGATGCTCGCGCTCGTCTCCGACGTGGGCGCGGAGGTCGACTGGATCGGCCCGAACGACGTCCTCATCCACGCGGCAGGCGATCTCCACACGGACGTCGACCGGGCGCTCGCCGAGCGGATCCGGGCCTCCTTCCTGCTGGCCGGGCCGCTGCTGGCGCGCGCGGGCCGCGCGCTCATGCCGCCGCCCGGCGGAGACGTCATCGGGCGTCGGCGGCTCGATCCCCACCTCGACGCCCTGCACGCGCTCGGCGCCGAGATCCTCGCCGACCGCGACATCGAGCTCCGGGCGCCGGGCGGGCTCAGCGCCTGCGAGTTCTTCATGGACGAGCCGTCCGTCATGGGGACGGAGAACGCGCTGATGGCCGCGGCGCTGACCCCCGGGCGCTCGGTGATCGGGAACGCCGCGTGCGAGCCGCACGTGCAGGACCTCGCGCGGATGCTCGTGACCATGGGCGCGCGGATCGAGGGCATCGGCTCGAACGTGATGACCGTGCACGGCGCCGCGGAGCTCGGAGGCTGCGAGCACGTCATCGGCCCGGACCACATCGAGATCGGCACCTTCATGGCCCTGGCCGGCGTCACGGGCGGCGAGATCCGCATCCGGGACTGCGTCCCCGACGACCTGCGGATGATCCGCCTCGTCTTCGCGCGCCTGGGCCTGCACTCGGACCTCGACGGCGCCGACGTCCTCGTGCCCGGCGGCCAGAAGCTCGTGGGCCGGCGCGACGTGGGGGAGTTCACCGCCAAGGTCCAGGACGGCCCCTGGCCGGCGTTCCCCGCCGACCTGACCTCGATCGCCACCGCCCTGGCCACCCAGAGCGAGGGGTCGGTGCTCGTCCACGAGTGGATGTTCGAGAACCGCCTGGTGTTCACGGACAAGCTGGTGTCGATGGGGGCGAACATCGTGGCCTGCGACCCGCACCGGGTGATCGTCACCGGCCCCTCGCGGCTGCGCGCGGCGAACGTGAGCTCGCCGGACATCCGGGCGGGGATGGCGATGGTGATCGCCGCGTGCTGCGCGCGGGGAGAGACCCAGATCGGGAACATCCGCGAGATCGACCGCGGCTACGAGCGGATCGACGAGCGCCTGCGTGAGCTCGGCGCCCGCATCGAGCGGACCACCTCAGAACCCGCTGCGGTCTAGGAATATGTGTCGCTATTCGCGACTGGGGACCCGCCTCCGGCGGCCATCGGACCACTCGCTTCGCGAGCGGTGCCCCCCGCTCCGGCACCCCTAGTGCCCGCCTTCGGCGGCCTGCCGTCCGGGACCCGCGACGTCCTCCCCGACGAGATGCGCGAGCTCCGCGCGATCACGGAATCCCTCCGGGGGTCACTCGCCCAGGCGGGCTACGGGGAGGTCTACACGCCCGCGCTGGAGTACGAGTCGACCCTCGCGCGGGCCGACGTGGGGGAGGCCAAGCCGGTGTACAAGCTGTGGGACGAGGCGGGGGAGATGCTCGTCCTGCGCTCGGACATGACCGTCCCCATCGCCCGGCTGGTGGCCACCCGCTACCGGGAGGCCGAGGGGCCGGTGCGGCTGTCCTACCTCGCCCACGCCTACCGCGGCGTGCGCCCCCAGCGCGGTCAGCCGCGGGAGTTCCTCCAGGCCGGAGTCGAGCTCGTGGGCGCTCCCTCGCCGGACGGGACCATCGAGGCGCTCACCGTGCTCTGCGGCGCGCTCGACGCCGTCGGCCTGGAGGGCTACCGGGTGGGGATGGGCGACGCGGCGCTGTTCGGAGCGCTCCTCGACGAGGCCGGGGTGGCAAAGGAGGCCCGCCCGCCGCTGCTCCACGAGCTCCTGACCCGGGACTTCGTCGGGCTCGCCCGCGAGGCGCGCGCGCTGGGGCCGGAGGTCGAGGCGCTCGTCGAGGTGCCCCAGCGCCGCGGCGGAGAGGAGGTGCTCGACGGCCTCGGGGCGGCGGCAGACGGCCTGCGGGCCGTACTCGCGGCGCTCGGGGAGGGCGTCCGACGGCGGGTCATCCTCGATCTGGGCCTCGTGCGCAGGCTCAACTACTACACGGGGGCGGTGTGGGAGGTCTACGACCCCGCGCTCGGCGTGCCGCTGGGCGGGGGCGGGCGCTACGACGACCTGCTCGGGCGCTTCGGGCGCCCCATGCCCGCCGTGGGCTGGGCACTCACCGTGGAGCGGCTCCACCTCGCCCTGGCCGGTGAGGAGCAGCGATGAGCCTCACCATCGCCGTGCCGCGCGGGGAGCTGTTCGCCCCGACGCTCGACCTCCTCGACGGGGTCGGGCTCGACACCACCGAGGTTCGCGCCAACGACCGCAAGCTCTTCTTCGCCGAGGCGGGCATCGTGACCATGCGCCCGAGCGACGTCCCGACCTACGTGGAGGCGGGCGCCGCGGACCTGGGGATCACGGGCAAGGACGTCCTCATGGAGCAGTCCGAGCGCGACGTCTACGAGCTCGCCGACCTGCGGTTCGGGGGCTGCACGATGGTGCTCGCGTCGCCGGCGGGCGACGAGGACGCGATGGAGGAGGCGCTGCGTCGCCTCGGGGTGGTCCGGATCGCGACGAAGTACCCGAACATCGCGGCCCGCTTCTTCGAGCAGACGGGGCGCCAGGCGGAGATCGTCGAGGTGAAGGGCTCGGTGGAGCTCGCGCCGCTCACGGGCCTCGTGGACGGGATCGTCGACCTCACCGCGACCGGGACGACCCTGCGCGAGAACGGGCTCGTGGTGCGTGAGGAGATCGCCACGGCCACCGCGCGGCTCGTGGCCAACCCCGTGGCCCACAAGCTCAAGGCGGCGGAGATCGACCGGGTGCTGGAGAAGCTGCGTGCGCTGTAAGCGGGTGCGGACGCCGGCGGAGGCGCGGGCGCTCGGCCCGGGGCCGGCCGAGGTGGAGGACACCGTCCGGCGGGTGCTCGCCCACGTGCGCAGGGCGGGCGACGCCGCCGTGCGGGAGTACACGCGGCGCTGGGACGGGGCGGAGCCGCCGGGCATCGCCGGCGAAGCCGGTGGTCGGATCGACGTCGCGGCGGCCCGGGAGCTCCCGGCGGAGCTCCGCGACGCGCTCGAGCTCGCCATCGCCAACGTGCGGACGGTGGCCGAGGCGGGCCTCGCGGCCGGGGCCGAGGTCACGCTGCCCCAGGGGCAGTCGGTCCGCCTCCGCGACGAGCCGGTCGCCTCGGCGGGGCTCTACGCCCCCGGAGGCCGCGCACCGTACCCGAGCTCGGTGATCATGGGCGTCGTCACCGCCCGCGCGGCCGGGGTGGCCGACGTCGCGTTGGCCGTGCCACCGCGGCCCGACGGCACGGTGCACCCGGTGCTGCTCGCCGCCGCGGTGCTTAGCGGCGCGACGCGCGTGTACCCCATGGGTGGAGCGCAGGCCGTGGCGGCGCTGGCGTACGGGACGGAGAGCGTCCCGCCCGTCGAGGTGATCGCCGGGCCGGGGAACGCGTACGTGACCGAGGCCAAGCGCCAGGTGTTCGGGCACGTGGGCATCGACGGACTGGCGGGCCCGAGCGACGTGCTCGTGCTCGCCGGGGGAGATGCGGATCCCGAGACAGTCGCGGTCGACCTCCTGGCCCAGGCCGAGCACGGGCCGGGCACGCTGGTCGTGGCCGTGTCGGACTCCCCCGATCTCCTCGCCGCCGTCGGGGAGGCGGTGCGCGCGGCGCCGGACACCGGGGCGATGGCGGTGCTCGCGGAGGTGCGCGACCTCACGGAGGGCCTGGCGTGGGCCGAGGGCTTCGCCCCCGAGCACCTCGAGCTGCTGGGCGAGGAGGCCGAGAGCCTCGCGGGAGACGCCCGCCGCGCCGGCTGCGTGTTCGTGGGCACGGGCGCCGCGTTCGGCGACTACGTGGCGGGCTCGAACCACACGCTGCCCACCCAGGGCGCCGCGCGGTGGGCCTCCGGGCTCTCGCCACGGGTCTTCCGCCGGCGCTGGGCCGAGGTGCGCGTGGGCCCGGAGGCGGCGCGGGCGCTGGCCCCCGCGGGGGCGGTGATCGCACGGGCGGAGGGCTTCGAGCGCCACGCGGCGTCCATGGAGTGGAGAATGCAGAGACGATGAGGACCGCCGAGGTCATCCGGAAGACGCGCGAGACGGAGATCGAGCTCTCCCTCGGGCTCGACGGCTACGCGCCGCGGGACCTCGCCACCGGCGTCGGCTTCCTCGACCACATGCTCGAGCTGCTGGCCCGGCACGGCGGGCTCGCGCTCGCGGTGCGCGCCCGGGGCGACCTCGAGACCGGCGCCCACCACACGGTCGAGGACGTGGGCATCTGCTTGGGCCAGGCGCTCGACCGCGCGCTGGGCGACCGCGACGGGATCGCACGCTACGGCCACGCCGTGGTGCCGATGGACGAGGCGCGCGGGAGCTGCGCGCTGGACGTCTCCGGGCGCCCGTTGCTCGTGTGGTCGGCCGCACTGCCCCCCGGCGGCATCGGGGAGTTCGACCACGAGCTCGCCGAGGAGTTCTTCCGGGCGGTGGCGAGTAACGCCCGGCTCACGGTCCATCTCGTCCAGGAGGCGGGCACGAGCACCCACCACGTGATCGAGGCGCTCTTCAAGGCATTCGCGCGGGCGCTGCGGGTCGCGGTCGCGCTCACGGGGGACGCCGGCGTGCCGAGCACGAAGGGCACCCTCTCGAGATGACCCGGGTCGCCGTCATCGACTACGGCATGGGCAACCGCCGCTCGGTCGAGAAGGCGCTGGCGCGGGTGGGCGCCGAGGCCCGGATCACCGGCGACGCGGGTGAGCTGCGCGAGGCCGACGGGCTCGTGCTGCCCGGCGTGGGGGCGTTCGCCGCGGGCATGCGCGCCCTGCGCGAGCGGGGGCTCGACGAGGTCGTGCGCGAACGGGCGGCGGCGGGCGTCCCGCTGCTGGGGATCTGCCTCGGGATGCAGCTCCTGTTCGACTCCTCCTCCGAGCACGGAGGAGCGGAGGGGCTCGGGCTCGTCCCCGGGCGGGTGGAGGCCCTGCGCGCCGAGGGCCGGCGGCTGCCGCACATCGGTTGGAGCCTCGTGCGCTGGGAGCGGCCCTCGGCGCTGTCGGCCCGGCTCCCCGCGGAGTCCGCCTTCTATCACGTGCACTCCTTCGTCGCCCGTCCCGCGGACCCCGAGGACGTGCTCGGCACCGCGGAGTACGGGGAGCGCTTCACCACCGCGGTGCGCCGGAGCTCGCTGCTCGGAGTGCAGTTCCACGCCGAGAAGTCCTCCACCCACGGGCTCGAGCTGCTCGGAGGCTTCGTGCAGGCGTGCGTGCCCGCCGCCGCGCGATGATCCTGTTCCCGGCGATCGACGTCCGCGACGGGCGGGCCGTCCGCCTGCGCCAGGGCGACTTCGCGCGGGAGACGGTCTACGACGCGCCGGTGGAGGCGGCCCGACGCTGGCAGGCCGCGGGCGCGCGCTACCTCCACGTGGTCGACCTCGACGGCGCGCGGACGGGGACGCCCCGGTCACTCGAGCACGTGGAGCAGATCGCGGCGCTCGGCCTCCCCGTGCAGGTCGGCGGCGGACTGCGGACCGTGCCCGACGTCCGGGCCGCCTTCCGCGCCGGGGCGACGCGCGTGATCCTCGGCACCGCGGCCTACGTCGACGTGGACTTCCTCGACGACGTCGTCGCCCGGTGGGGCGAGCGCCTGCTCGTGTCCGTCGACGTGCGCGGCGGCAAGGTCGCCACCGCGGGGTGGACGGAGCAGACCCAGATGCCCGCGGAGGGCGTGATCGTCCGCCTCCAGGGCCGCGGGGTGCGCTCCTTCGTCTACTCCGACATCGAGCGTGACGGGATGCTCGAGGGACCCGACCTCGAGGGCGTGCGCCGCATCGCGCGCACCGTGCGCGGACGCTTCCTGTACTCGGGCGGCGTGGGCGACCTCGAGGACCTGCGGAAGCTCGCCGCCCTGCGCCAGGTCAACCTGGCCGGGGTCATCGTCGGCCGGGCGCTCTACGAGGGGCGCTTCGGGGTCGGAGAGGCCAACGCGATCCTCGAGGAGGGCACCGTCGGCGTCGCCCCGGAGGTCCTATGAGCCACTTCAAGCGGATCCTGCCCTGCCTCGACGTGGACGCGGGGCGGGTCGTCAAGGGCACCGCGTTCGTGGAGCTGCGCGACGCCGGCGACCCGATCGAGCTCGCCGCGCGCTACGACGCCGAGGGCGCCGACGAGGTCGTGTTCCTCGACATCACCGCCACATCCGACAAGCGGGGCACGGTCACCGAGCTCGCCCGCCGCACCGCCGACGACGTCTTCGTCCCGGTGACGATCGGCGGCGGGATCCGCTCGGTGGCCGACGCCCAGGCCGTGCTCGACGCGGGCGCAGACAAGGTGTCGGTGAACTCGGCGGCGGTGGCGCGCCCGGAGCTCGTCGACGAGCTCGCGGAGCGTTTCGGGGCCCAGTGCGTCGTCCTCGCGATCGACGCCAAGCGCGTGGGCGACTCGTGGGAGGTCTTCACCGCGGGTGGGCGGACGCCGACGGGAACCGACGCGGTGGCGTGGGCGCGGGAGGCCGTCGCGCGCGGGGCGGGGGAGATCCTGCTCACGTCGATGGACCGCGACGGCACCCGGGACGGCTACGACCTCGAGCTCATCCGCGCGGTGGCCGGCGCGGTGGGGGTGCCGGTGATCGCCTCGGGTGGTGCAGGGGAGCTCGACCACCTCGTCGACGCGGTGCACGCCGGCGCGGACGCGGTCCTCGTCGCCTCGCTGTTCCACTTCGGGCGCTTCAGCGTCGGCCAGGCGCGCGACCACCTCGCCGCGGCCGGGATCCCGATGCGGCCCGTCGCCCCGCGTGGGCCTTCCGCTTCGGGATGAGCTGGTAGATCGAGCCGAAGCCGATCACGTAGAGCTCCCGGCGGTTCGACACGACCGGGTTGAAGGCGCCGTCGCCGAACGAGAAGCGCTCGCGCCCCTGCCGGAGGCCCAGCGCGATGACGCGCTTGTGGAGGAGGTCGGCGAACCAGACGAGGTCGCCGACGATGAAGACGCCACCGGAGATCTTCCCACCGGCGGCGTACTTCCAGCGGACCGCGCCCGACCGGGCGTCCCAGGCGTAGAGGTTGCCGTCGTAGGAGCCGGCGTAGACCGTCGGGCCCAGGCCCGGCACGTCGAGGACGGCGGGCGAGGAGTAGACGTAGGCGCCGGTCGACGTCGCCCAGGCGAGCTTG
>JBBSGJ010000078.1:0-10341 GCA_038254195.1 Solirubrobacterales bacterium | reverse complement strand
GTGCGAGCGCCTTGAGCCGCGCGCGGACCACGGGGAGCCGGGCGCGTGCGCGGGCGAGCAGCACCCCCTCGGACACCAGCAGGACCGCGACCACCGTCGCGCCCTGCCACGGCTGCAGCCACGCGCTCAGCCCGCCGGCCGCCGCGGCGGCCCAGAGCATCTTCTTCTCGCCGTCCCGCCCGCGCTCGTAGGCGACGAGCGCGAGGGGGACGAGACCCACCGCGAGCGCGGCGAACATGTACCCCCAGAGCTGGGTGCCCGCCCACATCTCGCCTCCGATGAGCACCGCCGCGAACCAGTCGAACCCGTGACCGGGCCAGTGCGCCCAACCCATCACCGCCGCCGTCGGCGAGGCGGCGAACAGGGCGAGGACGAGCGCGAGGCGGCGGTCGCCCCGCCGTCCGAGGTGACGCGAGACCAATGCGAGGGCGCCCGCCCAGACCACGAGGACGGCGAGCGGCGTCCACAGGAGGTAGCTGACGACGGGGTCGAGCCCGGCCCGGGTGAGCAGCCCCGAGAGGAACAGGCCCGGATGCAGGAAGACGTCGCGGGGCGGCGCGAGGTCGAACAGGTTCCCCGCAAGCGCGTGGTCCGCCGCCTGGCGGATCCAGCCCACGTACTGCATGAAGTCGACGACGACCCCCGCGTCCGCGCCCGTGAACGAGCGGCCGTCGTGGGCCCCCTTGAGGGCCAGCCAGGCGAGCGCGCCCGCCGGCAGGCCGGCCAGGGCGATCAGCGAGGCCCATTCGACCCACCCGGGGCGCGGGGCGCCGATCGCCCGCGCCCCGCTCGCCACCCGGACGCTCATCGGCCGTGAGGCTAGGCGCCTAGAGTCGTGCGCCGTGGAGGCCGGGGTCGCCAGGCGGGTCGCGGCCTCGACCCTGGCGCAGGTGCTCGGGCGGGCGGTCGCGCTTGGCGCCGGAGCGGTGTCGGTGGTCCTGCTCACGCGCTACCTCGGGGCGGCGGGCTACGGGCGGATGGGGCTCGCGGTGTCCTACGTCGGGGTGTTCGGCGTCCTGGCCGACCTCGGGATCGTGACCGTGCTCGTGCGCGAGCTCGCGCGCTCCCCCGAGCGGCGTGAGGAGCTCGTGGGGACGGCGATGGCGCTGCGGCTCGCGCTGTCCGGGGGGATGCTGGCGCTCGCCGCGCTCGTGTCGCTCGTGCTGCCCTACGACGAGCGGGTGCGGGTGGCGATCCTGCTGCTCGGGGTGCCGCTCGCGCTGACGGGCCTGAACTCCGGCCTCGTGGCGCTCTTCCAGGCCGAGCTGCGGCTGGATTGGAAGGTCGTGGGCGACGTGCTCGGGCGGATTGCCGCGGTGGCGGCGATCGCGCTCGTCGTGGGCCTCGACCTGGGGTTCTACGCCGCCGTGCTCACGAGCGCGGTCGGCGCGGTCGCGCAGCTCGCGGCGTCCGTGGTACTCGCCCGGCGCGTGATCCGCGTCCGCCCGCGGGTGGATCCCCCGCGCTGGCGGGCGCTCGCGCGGGCCGCGATCCCCGTGGGCGCCTCGCTCGCCGTGGCCGAGCTGCTCTTCCGCGTGGACACGGTGATCGTCTCGCTCTTCCGGCCCTACCGGGAGGTCGGGCTCTACACGCTGGCCTACCGGGTCCTCGAGCTCACCGCCGCCCTCCCGGCGATCCTCCTCGCCTCCGCCTACCCGCTGCTCGCGCGCTGGGCGGGCACGGAGCCCGAGCGCGCGCGGCGCGTGCTCGGGTTGAGCACGGATGCGTTCGTCGCGCTCGGGCTACCGCTCGCGGTGGGCGGCGCGCTCCTGGCCCCGGGAATCGTCGCGCTGACCGGCGGCGAGGACTTCGGCGGGGCGACCGACCCCCTGCGCATCCTGCTCGCCTCCGTGGTCCTCTCCTCGGTCAACGGGCTGTGCGGCTACGCGCTCATCGCGGCCGGGCGCCAGCGTGACGCGCTGCGGCTCGGCCTCGGCGGGCTCGCGCTCAACGTGGTCGCGAACCTCGCGCTGGTGCCGTCGTACGGGATCGACGCGGCGGCCGCGGTGACGGTCCTCACGGAGATCGGGCTGCTCGCAGGCTCGCTCGTGCTCGTCGCCCGGCACCTGGACTGGCGTCCCCGCGCCACCGTCCTCGTCCGCCCGGGGGCGGCCTGCGCGGTGATGGCCGCCGTCCTCGTCCCCCTGCTCGACGCGCCCGTGCTCCTCGCCGTCGCCGCGGGGGCCGTGGCCTACGGGCTCGCGCTCCTGGCCGTCGGCGGGGTCGACCTGCAGCTCCTGCGCTCCCTGCGGCAGGTTTGATGTGGCGCGGACGCGCGTCCTCGTCGTGTCCTCGGAGCCCGTCGGGGAGGCGATGGCGGGCCCGGCCATCCGGGCGCTCGAGCTCGCGCGCGCGCTCGCCGCGGAATGCGAGGTCACGCTCGCCGCCCCCGCGCCGAGCACGGTCGCCGATGGACGTATCCGCCTGCTCGAGGCGGGATTCGTCGACTACGACGCCCTGCGCGCCGCGGCCCGCGACCACGACGTCCTCGTCGCCCAGCTCCTTCCCCCCCGGCTGCTCGCGCGGCTCGCGCGCGAGCCCGTGAGGATCGTCGCCGACCTGTATGACCCCACCCCGGTCGAGGTCCTCGAGCTCGTGCGCGACCTGCCGCTGGCGCGGGCGCGACTGCTCCAGCGGATCGTCGCCCGCTCCGCGCTCGCGCACCTCGCCGCGGCCGACCTCGTCCTCTGCGCGTCCGAGCCCCAGCGCGACCTGTGGCTCGGGGCCCTCGCCACCCTCGGGCTGCTCGACCTCGAGGAGTACCGGGCCGACCCCACGGCGCGCTCCCGGGTGGCCGTGGTGCCGTTCGGCCTGCCCGTCGACCCGCCGGAGCCGGGCCCGGCCATGAAGGGGGTGTGGCCCGGGATCGGAGCCGGGGACCGGGTCATCCTGTGGAACGGCGGGGTGTGGAACTGGCTCGACGCCGAGACGCCGATCCGCGCCGCGGCGGCGCTGCCGGCCGGCGTGCACCTGTGCTTCCTCGGGCTCGGTCGCCCGGCGATGGACGTGCAGGACCGGCACGGCGCGGCGGAGCGCGCGGTGGCGCTGGCCTCGGAGCTCGGGCTCGAGGGGGTCAACGTGCACTTCAACCCGGGCTGGGTGCCCTACGCCGAGCGGGGGCGCTACCTGCTCGACGCCGACCTCGCGGTGACCGCGCACCTCGAGCACCTCGAGGCGCGCTTCGCCTTCCGGACGCGGCTGCTCGACTGCCTGTGGGCCGGACTGCCCGTGGTCGCGACGCGGGGGGACGTGCTCGCCGAGCGGGTCGCCGCCGCCGGGGCGGGCACGACGGTTCCGCCCGGGGACCCGGACGCGCTGGCCCGCGCCTGGGCGCATCTGCTCGGGGACGGCGAGCGGCGTCTCGAAGCCTCGCGGGCGGCGCGTGCGCTCGCCCCGGCGTTCACCTGGGAGCGGGTGGCCGCGCCACTCGTGGAGTGGTGCACGACGGTGTCGGAGCGCCCGGAACGGCGTCGCCCGCGGGGCGTCCTGCGTGCCGCCACCCTCGCGCAGTACCCGCTCCTGGCGCGCCAGACGGCGGGGCGCGACGGCCTCGCCGCGGCGGCGGGACGGGTGGCCCGGAACGCCGGGCGCGCGGTCCGCCGGCGCTGAGCCCGGGGGTAAGGTCACAAGCGTGAGCGTCGCGGCCCCCGAGCTTCGTGCCCGCCGCCGCGCCCGGCCCCGCGTGCTCGTCGGCCGCCTCGGGCTCGATCGCGTGGAGCTCGGCGCGCTCCTGGCCCTCGCGGCCCTCTCCGTGGCGATCCTCGCCGGGCTGCTCCTCCGGGGACGCCCGCTCTCGGGCGCCGACGGCCTGCTCGCCGCCGACGAGCTCCAGTACTTCGCGTGGATCCGCGACGCGGGCGAGCACGTCCTCATCGGCAACCGCTTCGACCTCGCGCCCGGGCCACGCTCCTTCCTGCACCCCGGGTTCCTGCTCTCGGGGATGGTCCACCGCGTCCTCGGGCTCTCCGTCCCGGCGGCCTACCTGCTGTGGAAGCCCGTCGCCGTCGGGCTCACGTTCTTCGCGTGCCGGGCCTACGTGCGCCGGCTGCTTCCCCCCGGCGGCCAGCGGCACGTCGCCCTGATCCTCGCCCTGTTCGCGATCATGCCCGCGTCGTCGTTCGTGACCTGGTCGGGCTGGGGCGGCAAGCCCCGCGAGTACACGTTCGCGTTCATCACGGGGGAGATGTGGAGCGGCCAGTACCTCTGGGGCTACCTCATGACCGCGCTGGCGGTCTTCCTCATGCCTGTCGTCCTACTCGGGATCGAGCGCTGGCGCGTCGAGCGCCGCCGCTCGATCCTCGCGTGGGCGGCGGTCGGCACGCTTGTCGTGTGCTGGCTGCAGCCCTGGCAGGGCGCCACGCTCGCGGTCATCGTCGTCGGGGTGGAGGCGTGGCGCTGCGCGCGGACCCGCGAGCGCCCGCCCCTCGCCCTCGCGGTCGTCCCGCTCGCGGCGGCGATCCCTTCGGCGTACTACTTCGCCCTGGCGACCTGGGACCCGAGCTGGAAGCTCGCGGGCGAGGTCAACGCCGCGGGCGCCCAGGCCGAGTGGTCCTGGCCGTGGTGGGCGATGGTCCTTGTCGTGCTCCCGCTCGCGGCGCCCGCCGTCCTGGCCTACCGGGGGCGGGCCGCGTCCTGGCAGGAGATGGCGCTGCGGCTCTGGCCCTTCGCGGCGCTCGCGGTCTACCTGCAGCCCGCCGGGACGTTCCCCTACCACTCCTTCCAGGGGCTGACCCTGCCCCTGGCGATCCTCGCGGTGCAGGGGATCTCTGGCCGGTGGCGGCCCCGGCGGGCGCTCGTCGTCGCGGCGCTCTTCGTGATGATCGTGCCCGGCCTGGCCTCCCGGGTCCAGGCCGCCGCGCACAACGTCCACGCGGGGGCGGACCCCTACTTCGTCTTCGGAGGCGAGGTCCGCGCCCTGAAGTGGCTCGAGGCCAACCCGCGGCCGGGCGGGGTGCTCGCCTCGGCCTACGCGGGCTACATGATCCCGTCGCGCACGGGGCGGGAGGTCTACGTGGGCGCGCTGTCCTGGAGCCCGGACTGGGGCACGCGCGGCCGGCGCGCCGACGCGCTCTTCGAGGGGCGGATGACGGGGGAGCCGGCGCGGCGCTTCGTGCTCTCGACGGGCGCGCGGTTCCTGTTCGGCGACTGCCGCCCGGGGGTGCGCGACCTGTCGGGTGAGCTCGCCGGGCTGGTCGAGCGCGTGCAGCGCTTCGGCTGCGCGACGGTGTACGTGCTGCGCCCGCGGCCCGGTCAGGCCCGGGTCGGCCCGCCCGACGCCTAGTGCTGGGCCAAGCGGAGCGGCTCCGGCCGGCCCTGCCGTTCCTCGGGGCGGTCGCGCTCGCGGCACTGACGATGCTCCACGGCGTGCAGCCCAACGACGAGGGGCTCATGCTCCAGGCCGCGGCGCGGATCGCCCACGGCGAGGTGCCCTACCGCGACTTCTGGTGGTTCTACCCGCCCGGCCAGCCCTACCTGCTCGCGGGGCTCTGGGGGATCTTCGGACCGTCGCTTCTGGTCTGGCGGATCGTGCGGGTGCTCGCCGACGGGGCGGTCGCGGCCCTGGCCTGGTCGCTCGCGCGCCGGGGCGGCGCGGGGCGGCGCCCGGCGGGGCTGGCGTGGAGCGTGAGCGCGCTGGCCATGGCCTCGCCGAACGGCCCCCATCCGTTCCCGATCGCGCTCGCGCTGTGCCTCGGCGCGCTGCTCGCCTTCGTCCGGCGGCCGGTGCTCGCGGGACTGCTCGTGGGCATGGCGGCGGCGTGGCGGCTCGAGTTCGCGGCGTGGGCGGGACTGGGGATCGTGCTCGCGCTGTTGCTGCGGCCGGAGTCGCAGCGCGCGGCGCTGCGGTTCGGGGTGGCGGCGGTGGGCTCGGCGCTCGTCCTCCTGCTGCCCGTCGCGCTCGTGGCGGGGATCGCCCCGACGTGGCGGCTGCTCGTCCGCTACCCGCTGCTGGACTTTCGCGACTACCAGACGCTGCCCTTCCCCTTTCGCTACGACGGGCCGCTGAACACCGGGTCGCCGGGCGGGTTCCTGTCGGACTCGGCCGAGCCCCTGCTGCTGTTCTACGTGCCGCTCGCGCTGGTGGTCGGGCTGGCTGCGTCGATGGCGGGGAGCTTCGGGCGGCTGCGGGCCCGGGATTCGCTGCTGATCGCCGCGGCGGTGTTCGCCGTGGGGATGCTGACCTACCTGCTCGTACGGCCGGACGCCTACCACCTCGCTCCCCTCGCCGTGCTCGTGGCGGCGCTCGGGGCGTGGACATGGGCGCGGGCGCCGCGCGTGGTGGCCGTCGTGGCGACCGCGGCGCTCGCCGTCGTGCTCCTGGGCGGGCTCGACCGCCAGTTGATGCTCGTGCGCGACGGCACCGTCACGCTGCACGCCCCGGGGGCCGACGGCGCCCGCACGTTCCCGGCCGACGCCCGCGCCCTCGGGGCGGCGGTGACGGACGTCCGGCGGCGCGTCCCGGCGGGCCGGCCCATCTACGTCACCGGGCTGCGCAACGACCTCGTGACCGCGGGAGCGCCGCTGTTCTACGTGCTGGCCGGGCGCGCCAACCCGTCGCGTTACGACATCGCGGCGCCGGGGGTGATCACCTCGGCGCCGGTGCAGCGGGAGATCGTGGATGCCCTCTCGCGTACGCGGACCCCACTCGTCGTCCGCTGGCGCTCTGCGTCCACCGCGGCGCACGAGCCCAACCGGGCGGGGCGCTCGAGCGGGGTCCGGATCCTCGACTCCTTCCTGAGCGCGTCCTACCGGCCCGTGGCGCGCCACGGGGAGTGGCAGCTGCTCACCCGCCGCCGCTGAGCCAGTCGGCGATCGACTCGGCGACGAAGTCGAGCATGGGGTCGGTCAGCCCCGGGTGGCAGCCGACCCAGAGCGAGGAGACCGTGACGTGGTCGGCGCCTGCGAGCACGCCCGCGACCCGGTGCTCGAGGCCCTGGTAGGCGGGCTGAAGGGTGAGGTTTCCCCCCAGGACGAGGCGCGAGTCGATCTTCCGGCCGGCGAGGAAGAGCTGGAGCTCGCGGCGCTCGGCGGCGCCGCCGTCGCGGAGGGTGAGCGGGAAGCCGAACCAGGAGGGGTCAGCGCCGGGGAGGGCGCGGGGGAGCAGCAGGCGGTCCTCGTCGGGCTTGAGCGCGGCGCGCAGCCGGGCGAAGTTCTCGCGCCGGCGGGCATGGAAGCCCGGGACGCGCGCGAGCTGCGCGAGCCCGAGGGCCGCCTGCATGTCGGTGATCTTGAAGTTGAAGCCGACGTGGGAGAAGACGTACTTGTGGTCGTAGCCCACGGGCAGGCGGCCGAACTGGCCCTCGAAGCGGCGACCGCAGGCGTCGTTGACCCCCGGTGGGCACCAGCAGTCGCGACCCCACTCGCGCAGGGAGCCCACGGCGCGCGCCCAGGTGTCGTCGTCGGTGCCGACCGCGCCCCCCTCCCCCGTGGTCATGTGGTGGGCGGGGTAGAAGGAGTAGGTCGAGGCGTGGCCGAAGGTGCCCACCTTCCGTCCCCCGAGCTCCGAGCCCAGGGCGTCGCAGGTGTCCTCGACGAGGACGAGCTCCCGCTCCGCGCACGCCGCGGCGAGGCCGGCGGCGTCGAAGGGGTTGCCGAGGCAGTGGGCGCCGAGGACGCCCCGCGTCTTGGGTCCGATGGCCTCGAGGAAGGCGTCGAGCGTGGGGTTGAGCGTGTCGGGCTCGACGTCGACGTAGACCGGCACGAGGCCGTACTGATAGAGCGGGTTGACCGTGGTGGCGAAGCCCACCGCGGGGGTGATGACCTCGTCGCCGGGCCTCAGGGGTCGGGCGTGGAGGTGGGAGAGCGCCGCGGCGACCGCAAGCAGGTTCGCCTGGGAGCCCGACCCGACGAGGTGCACGCGGCGCCGACCGACCTCACGGGCCAGCGCGGCGCGGAACGCGTCGGCGTGGCGGCCCTCGGTGAGCCAGCCGTCGAGGGAGGCGTCGGTGAGCGCCTCGAGCTCCGGGGCCCCGATGACGCGGCCCGCGACGGGAACGGGATCCCGGCCGGGCCCCCACGCGGGCGGGTCGGGCGGGTACGCCGCCTCCCCGTAGCGCCGGACGGCGGCGAGGGCCTCGGCGCGCAGGGCTGCGAGGTCGGTCACCTGCCCCTCCCCCAAGTCCACCGGGGTCAGCGCCGCACCGCCGGACGGATCGCGGGCCGCAGCGGCCGGCGGGCGACGCGGGGCATGTGCTCGTGGGTCGACGCACCCACGCGGGCGGCGCCGACCTCCTCGAGCAGCTCGCGCCGGAAGCGCTCCACCCCGAACTGCTCGGCGTTGGCCACGCATCGGACGGGATCCACCGCCGCGTCGTCGAACCTCGCGACCGCCTCCGCCAGCGCCTCGGGCTCCGGGCGATCGTAGAACGTCCCCGTCTCCCCCTCACGGACCGTCTCGCGCACCCCACCCTCGGCCAGGGCCACCACCGGCCGGCCGGCGGCCTGAGCCTCCACCGCGGCGATCCCGAACTCCTCCGTGGCGGTGACGACCAGGGCACGGCAGCGCTCGAGCAGGCGCGCCGCGCGGGCGTCGTCCACGCGCCCCTCGAAGCGCACGTGCGGCCCCGCAAGCCGGGCGAGCCGGCGGCCCTCCGGTCCGTCCCCCACCACCACGAGCGGGCGGCGCAGGGCGTTGAACGCCCGCACCGCCACGTCGATCCGCTTGTGCGGCATGAGCTCGGCGAGCACGAGGTAGAAGTCCCCGCGCTCCGGTGCGGGCAGCGGTGAGAAGCGCTCGGTCTCCACCGGGGGATAGACGACGTCCGCCTGCCGCCCCCAGTAGCGCTCGATCCGCCGTCGGGTGGTGTGGGAGTTCGCCACGTAGCGATCGACGTGCTGGGCGGCGAGCCGGTCCCACTGGCGCCAGCGCGAGAACAAAAAGGCGAGCGCCGCGCGCGCCGCCGGCCGCCGGCCCGCCAGCGCCAACTCACGGGCGTTCCAGGCGTAGCGGAAGGGGTTGTGGCAGTAGCAGACGTGCGTCGTGCCCTCGTCGACGATGACCCCGTGCGCCCACGCCGACGAGGACGACAGGACGAGGTCGTAGCCCCGCAGGTCGAGCGACTCGATCGCGTAGGGATAGAGCGGCAGCAGCCCGCGGAACGAGCGCGCGGTGGGATGGGTGCGCTGGAGGAACGTCGTCCCCACTGCGCGGTCCGCGAAACGGCCCTCCGTCCCGCGCTCGTCGTACACGGCGGTGTAGACGTCCGCCTCGGGCCAGAGGTCGCACATCGCCAGGAAGACGCGCTCGGCTCCCCGCAGATCGAGGAGGAAGTCGTGCACCAGAGCGACCCTCACGCTCCGCGCACCCTAGCCGCGCTTCTCGCAAAGAGCCTCGCCCACGACGCGGTCGACCGCCGTGCTCGTGGCGTCCCATGTGAAGCCACCGGCGCGCTCCACCCCCGCGCGGCGCAGCGGCGCCGGGTCGGCCAGCGCGGCGGCGAGGGCGGCGGCGATCTCCTCCGGGTCATCGGGATCGGCGAGCAGGGCAGCCTCCCCGCACACCTCCGGCAGCGCCGTCGCGCGGGCGGCGACGACGGGGGTTCCCGCCGCCATCGCCTCGAGGCACGGAAGGCCGAAGCCCTCGTAGCGCGAGGGCAGCACGAACGCCTCCGCCCCCGCGTACAGCCCCGGCAGCAGGGCGTCCGGGACACGGCCGAGAGCGCGGACGCCGTCGACGTCGGCCTCGGCGCGGAACTGGGGGCGGTCGCCGCCCACGGCGACGAGCTCGATCCCGTCCCCCGCCAGCCGGGTCGCCGCGACGCCCAGCGCCGCGAGGTTCTTCCGGGAGGTCCGCGAGCCGACGGTGAGCACGTAGGGTCGCGTCAGGCCGAGCGCCGCGCGGGCCGGCCCCGCGTCGATCCCGGGGTGGAAGGCCTCTCCCACCCCGCCGGGCACCACGTGCACGCGGGCCGGGTCGGCCCCCAGGAGCGCGACGACCTCGTCACGGGAGAACGCCGACGGCACGATCACCGCCACCGCGCGGCGGGCGAGCCGGGGCAGCAGCGCGCGCTGCCAGGCCACGTAGCCCGGCGCGTACCACCCCGGGTGGCGCAGGGCGGCGGCGTCGTGGAGCACGAGCACGGTCCGCGGCCACGCGAGCGGCGCGAGGTTCGCCGGCGCCAGCAGCAGGCGGGTCTGCGCGCGCGCCGCCCGGGCGGGAAGGACGATCTGCTCCCAGGCGTGCCCCGCCCGGTGCACGAGCAGCGACGGTGGCGCCGCGACGGCGTAGCGGTCGGGGCGGCGGAGGGGGAGGCGCGCAGCCAGCTCGCGGGCCCAGCGCTCGACGCCGCCGAGCTCGGGACGCACGGCGGCGCGCGCATCGATGAGCACGGGAGGCACGCGCCT
>JBBSGJ010000077.1:0-10351 GCA_038254195.1 Solirubrobacterales bacterium | reverse complement strand
GAGAAACCGGGGGCAGTCCACACCCTGAGCAGCGTGTCGACGTTGGAACCATCGCGACCAAGCTCGCAATTGGGAAGCTGAACTGGATCTCGAAGCGCGGTACGACCTTCGCGTCGGTCTCTGCCGCCCAGGGCTTCCGACCTTCGTCTATCGATCGCGACGACGCATTCGGTGCTCAGCCTGCCAACGACCCGGGCTCACCCGTCGTCTGATCAGCTGGCTGGGGACTGGGACGCGTCACGGCCGCCAATACGGGTCTTCGATGATCTGGACCTCGTATCCACGCGGCCCGCGAGCTCGCCGGCGAGACGCTCAGACAGTCCACGCGCGGCTCTCCCGATCGACCGCGATGGTGGTCCAGCCGTCCCCGTCCTCCCCGCTCAGGTGGATGAGGAGGGTGTGCTCGTCGTGCTCGACGCGGAGCCGGTGTCGCGGATCGGCTTCCTCGTGAAGCCCCCGGACGGCGCGCTGCTCGTGATCCGGCTCGGCGACGAAGGAGGTCCAGCGACCCCCGCGGCCGCAGGGCTCGGTCGTCGTCGTCGCCGCTCGCCCGGGGCATGCGGACCGCATCAAAGCAGCCTCGAGCGGAGGCCGAGGTGGCTCCGCGCCTACTGCGTGACCTCCTGGGCCACCGGCGGCGCGGCGACATCGTCGGCGCGCCCGAACTTCTGCTGCGCGCTCGGCTCGTGCTCGGGCATCATCGGGCCCTCGCCCGCAGGGTCGAGGACGTCGGCCGTGAACCAGTCGTAGCGGCCGTCGAGCAGCTTCTGCGCGGCGTCGTACTGGGGGTCGTCGTCGTTGGCCCACAGCGCGGAGAACAGCGCGTCCGCTCGCCGGCGCGCCTGGCGCACGAACAGGTCGGCGAGCTCGAAGGCCTCCTCGGCGCGCTCGGGCTGCTCGGAGGCCAGCGTGTTCGCGTATACGCACGCCGCGGAGATCGCGAAGAGCTCCGCGCCGATGTCGACGATCCGCCCGAGCTGGCCCGTCTTCTGCTCGAGCTTCGGCCCGTAGCGGCCCATGAGCATGAACGTCGAGCGGGCGAGCTTGCGGGTGTGGCGCTCGGTCCAGCGCAGGTGCTTGGCCAACGAGCCGAACTCCTCGTAGGCGCCCGGTTTCTGGCCCTCGCCCGTGGCGAGCCGCGGCAGCCAGCCGGCGTAGAACCTCCCCGCCCGGACCGCGGCCCTCGCCTTGTCGGCCAGCGGCTTGTCGCCCAGGAGGATGTCGCCCGCGACCTCGAGGTGCTGGTCGACCGCCTCGCGCGCGATGAGCAGGTGCATGATCTCCGAGGCGCCCTCGAAGATCCGGTTGATGCGCATGTCGCGGAGCATCTGCTCGGCGGGGACCGGCTTCTCGCCGCGGTTCTTCAGCGACTCCGCGGTCTCGTAGCCGCGGCCGCCGCGGATCTGGATCATGTCGTCCACGGCGGTCCAGCCCAGCTCGGAGGCGTAGAGCTTCGCGAGCGCCGCCTCGATGCGGATGTCCGCGCGCTTGTCGTCGGCCAGGCGCGAGGAGACGTCGAGGACGGCCTCGAGCCCGAACGCGGTGCCCGCGATGGAGGCGAGCTTCTGCGCGACGGCGTCGTGGTCGCCGATGCGCTTGCCCCACTGCCGGCGCTCGTCCGCCCACTGGCGGACGATCTTCAGCGAGTACTTCGTCACTGCCGTGCAGATCGCCGGCAGGGCGAGGCGGCCGGTGTTCAGGGTGGACAGGGCGATCTTCAGCCCCTGGCCCTCCTTGCCGATCACGTTCTCGATCGGGACGAAGACGTCCGCGAAGGTGGTCAGGGAGTTCTCGATCCCGCGCAGCCCCATGAACTGGTTGCGCGTGCGGATCTCGATGCCCTCGACGTCCTTGTAGGGGCAGATGAAGGCGGTGATGCCGCCGCGGTGGCCCTCGGACCTCGGCACGACGGCCATGACCACCACCACGTCGGCGATCGCGCCGTTGGTCGCCCACAGCTTCGTGCCGGTGATGCGATATCCCGTGCCGTCCTCGGTAGGGACGGCCGTGGCGCTCATGCGCGCGGGGTCCGAGCCGACGTCGGGCTCGGTGAGCAGGAACGCCGAGATGTGCGTCCTGGCGACCTTGGGCAGCCACTCGCGCTTCTGCTCCTCGGAGCCTGAGAGCAGCAGCGGCTCGGACAGCCCGATGGACTGGTGGGCCGAGAGCAGCGTGGAGAGCGAGGAGTGGATCATCCCCGTCAGGGCCAGCGCCTGGTTGTAGTGGACCTGCGAGAGGCCGAGGCCGCCGTAGGACTCGGGGATCTTCATCCCCATCGCCCCGAGCTCCTTGAGGCCGTTCACGACGGGGCCGGGGATGCGCGCATCGCGCTCGATCTCGAGCGGGTCGACGTGCTCGGCGAGGAACGCGCGCAACCGCGCGAGGAACTCCTCGCCCTTCGCCGTCGTCTCGGCCGGCAGCGTGGGCTGGGGATGGATGAGGTCGAGGCGGAGCTCGCCGAGGAAGAGCTCGCGCCCGAAGCTCGGCCGCCCGTACCCGCTCTCCCGGCTCTCCTCCGCGACCTGCTTGGACTGCGCATAGGACACGGTGGACGCCATGCCCGGAGACGGTACCCCGCCCTGTGGGAACATCCCCGTGATGACCCTGCGCGGCGGCATCGATCTCGGCGGCACGAAGGTCCAGGCCGTGGTCGTCGACGAGGCCCACGCGGTGCGGGGGGAGGCCCGCCAGGCGACCCCGGCCCAGGGCGGCCCCGAGGACGTCGTCGACGCGATGGTCGCCGCCGTGGGCGAGGCCGCGGCCGCCGCGGGCACGGCCCCCGGCGCCCTCGCGGGACTGGGCGTCGGCTCGCCGGGCACGGTGGACGCGAGGACCGGGTCGGTCCATGCGGCGATGAACCTGCCGGGGTGGTCGGGGGAGTTCGCGCTCGGGCCGGCGCTGTCACAGCGGCTCGGGGTGGAGACGGTGCGCCTCGGAAACGACGTGTCGGTGGCCACCGCGGCCGAGGCGCGGCTCGGCGCCGGCGCTCCGTACGCCTCGCTGATCGGCGTCTTCTGGGGGACGGGGGTCGGCGGCGGGCTCGTCCTCGACGGCCGCGCGTGGCACGGGCGCGGCGGGGCGGGCGAGCTCGGCCACACGGTCGTCCACCGCGACGGCGCGCACTGCCCGTGCGGGCGCCGGGGGTGCGTGGAGGCCTACGCGGGCCGCGGGGCGATGGAGGCCCGCGCCCGCAAGCTCGAGGAGGAGGGGCGGCGAACGAAGCTCTTCGCGATCATGGAGCAGCGGGGGCACACCCGGCTGACGAGCGGGATCTGGGCCCGGGCGCTCGCCCGCGACGACGGGCTCGCCCACGAGCTCATCGATCGCGCGGTGGCGGCCATCGCCACCGGGGTGGCCTCGGCGCAGAACCTGCTCGACGTGGACGCCGTGATCCTCGGGGGCGGTCTGGGGACGCGCTTCGGCCAGCCCATGGCCGACCGGCTGGCCCGGGAGATGCTCCCGCACCTGTTCCGCGACGACCGTCCGCCCGACGTGAAGGTCGCGGCGCTCGGCGATCTCGGCGGCGCGCTCGGGGCGGCTCTGCTCATTGAGGAAGGCGTAAGGGCGGCGGATTAGCCTGTGGCCATGTTCCTCCTGCGCTCCAAGACCAAGCTGGTCGAGCCGGACGAGGCCCTCCCCGGCCGCGACCGGGCCATCCCCGTCCCGCCAAGCCATGCGGTGCTCGGCACGCCGCTCGTCCCGCCCTTCCCGGAGGGGACCGAGAGCGCCGTCTTCGGGCTGGGCTGCTTCTGGGGGGCGGAGCGGATCTTCTGGTCGGCCGAGGGCGTGTACACGACCGCGGTCGGCTACGCCGGCGGCCACACGCCGAACCCGACCTACGAGGAGGTGTGCTCCGCGAAGACGGGCCATACCGAGGCCGTGCTCGTGGTCTGGGACACCGCGCAGACCTCCTACGCGGCGATGCTCAAGCTCTTCTGGGAGAACCACGACCCGACGCAGGGCATGCGCCAGGGCAACGACGTGGGGACCCAGTACCGCTCGGCGATATACGCCTCCGACGACGCCCAGCTCGCGGCGGCGCACGCCTCGGAGGAGATGTTCGCCGCCGGGCTTGCGGGTGCCGGCTATGGGCCGATCACCACGGAGATCGCCCCTGCGGGGGACTTCTTCTACGCCGAGGACTACCACCAGCAGTACCTGGCCAAGAACCCCGGCGGGTACTGCGGCCTGGGCGGAACCGGCGTGTCGTGCCCGGTGGGACTCCCCGCCCAGTAGAAGGAGGCCACCGGCTTCCGGCGTAACGGGAGGGCGTGCGGCGATGCGTCCTCCTTCTGGCGTTGGTCTGCGTGCTCGCCCCGGCCTCCGCTTCGGCGCGCGGCTCGGCGGGCATCGCGTCCCTCCAGGTCGCCCTGCGAGCGCACGGGACCTATCCCGGCACGGTGGACGGCTACGCGGGACCCGGTACGCGGCGCGCGGTGCGGGCCTACCAGCGAAGGGCGGGCCTCGCCGTCGACGGCGTCGCGGGCCCGCGCACCCGGCGGGCGCTCGGCCGGCTCGCCCGCCCGCGCCTCGGTCGTCGCGCGCTGCGCCTCGGGTCGGTCGGTGGGGACGTGTCGGCGCTGCAGTTCCTGCTCGAGTGGGCGGGCTTCCCGTCGGGCACCGTCGACGGCGGCTTCGGCCCCCACGTGGACGCCGCCCTGCGGCGCTTCCAGCGCCGTGCCGGTCTCGGTGCGGACGGCGTGGCCGGGCCGCACACGATCGCCGCGCTACGCCGCCCGCCGCCGCGCAACCCCGTCGCGCTGCGGGCCCCCGTGCTTGCGCCGCTCGGTGACCCCTTCGGCCCTCGTGGGGCGGGCTTCCACCCCGCCGCGGACTTCCCCGCTCCCACGGGCACGAGCGTCCGGGCCGCCCGGAGCGGGCGGGTCGTGTTCGCGGGCTGGGATGCCGGGGGCTACGGGATGCTCGTCGTCCTCGGCCACGGTCGCGGGTTGACGACGTGGTACGCCCACCTCTCGCGGATCCTGGTGGGCCGGGGAGAGCGGGTCCGGGTGGGGGAGAGGATCGGGCGCGTGGGCGCTACGGGCCTGGCCACTGGCCCGCACCTGCACTTCGAGGTGCGGGACCGCGGCGCGGCCGTCCGGCCGTTCTAACCCTTACCAGGCCTGCGCGGTGGCGCAGCGGGGGCAGGCCACCGAGGCCGAGACGTCGGCGCGGAAGCTCAGCCCGCAGGAGCAGGCGTAGAGCGCGGTGTCCTCGGGGCCGCCCGCGCGCTGGTGGCGGGCGACCTCGTCGAGCGGGGCCGCGAGGGGCGCCGTGCGCGTGTGGCCGTCGCGCCGGGCGGGGCGGCGGGTCCGGGGGAAGGTGCGAGAGGCGAGGCGGAGCGACATCGTCGTATTACCTAACGCCGGCGGACGCCAAAGGTTTCGTGGCACGAGGCATCCTTCCTCTAGCCATACAATCGCTGTGCCTATGGATCCTCGCCGCAAGCGCCGCATCCGGCTCGTCGTGGCCCTGGGTACCGCGGTCCTCCTGGCCTCTGCGCTCGTGTACACGAGCTTCTCGGCGTCGAGCGAGGCGCGCACCCCCGCGGAGCTGCTCTCCTCCGCCCTGCCCGGGCGGACCTACCAGCTCACGGGGAAGGTGGCGCGGGGCTCCGTGGCCCGCGAGGGGCGGACGCTGCGCTTCGCCGTGCGCGATCGCAGGGGCGGGGCCAAGGTCCCCGTCAGCTACACGGGCACCATCCCCGATCCCTTCCGCGAGGGGCGCGAGGTGATCGTCACCGTGCGCAAGCAGGGCGCGGGCTTCGTCGGCGAGCCGGACTCGCTCGTGACGAAGTGCCCCTCGAAGTTCAAGTCCTCCCCGCCCAGGGCGTAGATGGCCCTTCTCGGCCGGGCCCTGCTGATCCTCGCCCTGGCGACGGCCCTCTACGGCGTGGGGGCGTCGGTGTACGGGGCGCGGGGGGGCGGCGTGCGCTGGGTCGCCTCGGGCCGCCGCGCGGTCTTCGTCCTCGCCGGGCTGCTCATCGCCGCCTTCGCGATCCTCGAGGCCGCCTTTTTGCGCTCGGACTTCTCGTTCGACCTCGTCGCCTCCTACTCCTCGACGACGACGCCGACCTTCTACAAGGCGACCGCGGTGTGGTCCTCCCAGGCCGGCTCGCTGCTGCTCTGGGTCATGCTGCTCTCG
Organism: Solirubrobacterales bacterium; assembly: GCA_038254195.1. GTDB lineage: Bacteria > Actinomycetota > Thermoleophilia > Solirubrobacterales > Solirubrobacteraceae > JBBQAA01. The sequence continues at coordinate 4,207 of JBBSGJ010000077.1, read as the reverse complement.
ATCTGGTCGAGCCTCGCCCTGCTCGCCGTGCGCCACAAGCTGCGCGATGTCCAGCCGTGGGCCACCGCTGTGCTCCTCCTGCTCGCCTCCTTCTTCCTCGGGCTGCTGGTGATCGCCCCCGACGCCCGGCCGTTCGTGCAGCTCGCCCAGGCGCCGGTGGAGGGCAACGGGCTGAACCCGCTGCTCCGCCACCCGGCGATGATGATCCACCCACCGATGCTCTACTCGGGCTACACGCTCTCGGCGGTGCCCTTCGCCTTCGCGCTCGGCGCGCTGGCCGCGCGGCGGGTCGGGGGCGAGTGGCTCAAGGCCGTGCGGCGCTTCGCGCTGGCGGGCTGGCTGTTCCTCGGGGTGGGGATCCTGCTCGGTGCGCGCTGGAGCTACACCGAGCTCGGTTGGGGCGGCTACTGGGGATGGGACGCGGTGGAGAACGCCTCGCTGCTGCCGTGGCTGACGGGCACGGCGTTCCTGCATTCGGCGATGATCGGAGAGCGGCGGGGGATGCTGAAGGTCTGGAACGTCGCCCTCGTGCTCGGCACCGGGGTGCTCGCCGTGCTCGGCACGTTCCTCGTGCGCTCGGGGATCATCGACTCGATCCACGCGTTCGGGGCGTCGACCGTGGGCGGGCCGTTCCTCGTGCTCGTGGCGACGATGACCGCAGTGTCGGTCGGGCTGGTGATCTGGCGGCGCGACCTCCTGCGCTCGGAGCACACGCTGGACTCGCTTGTCTCCCGCGAGGCGATCTTCCTGCTCCAGAACGTCCTGCTCGTGGGCCTGGCCTTCACGATCGCCCTGGGAACGTTCTTCCCGCTGCTCTCCGAGGCCCTGACCGGTACCCGCCGCTCGCTCGGCCCGCCCTGGTTCGACGACTACACCGTGCCCTTCGCCCTGGTGCTGGTGCTGCTGACGGGCGTGGGCCCGCTCATCGCCTGGCGGCGTGCCACCCCGCGGAACCTCGCGGCCACGTTCGCGCGGCCGGCGCTCGTGGGGGTCGCCCTGCTCGCCGTCCTCGCCGCGCTCGGGTCGGCGCACCACCTGCGGGCCTGGCTCATGTTCGGCTTCGCGGGGTTCGTCGCGGCGTGCGTGGGCCAGGAGCTCGTCCGCGGCGTGGGCGCCCGGCGGGCCATGACCGGCGAGCCGGCGCCGCGGGCGCTCGTCTCGCTCGTGAGCCGTAACCGCCGGCGCTACGGGGGCTACCTCGCCCACGTGGGGGTGGCGGTCCTCCTCGTCGGCGTCGCCGCCTCCTCCTCGTTCAAGCACACGACGGACGTCTCGCTCAAGCCGGGGGGCACCGCGCGCGTGGCCGACTACACGATCCGCTACGTGCGCCCGACGACCGACTTCTCCTCGGAGAAGATCTCCTTCGGCGCGGTCCTCGACGTCTCCCGCGGCGGACGCCACTTCGCCACGCTGAAGACCACCCGGGGCTACTACCCCTCCAAGGACCTCTCGCTCGGCGTGATCGGGCGCTTCTTCGGCGGGGAGCCGACGAGCGAGGTCGCGCTGAAGTCCTCGGCGCGGCGGGACTTCTGGGCGGTCATCGCGCCCAACCTGATCCCCCTGCGAGCGCAGATCGACGACGGGAACCGCCGGTTCCTCAAGGCGATGCGGGCGGCCGGGACCACCCCGGACCCGCGGGCGCAGCTCGGCCGCCTCTTCGCCCTGCGCGACGCGGCGATCCGCGGCCTGGCCGAACGCTGGGTCCGGGCGCCCTGGGCGGCGGACTTCCGCTTCATCTCCTCGCCGATGGTGGCGTGGATCTGGATCGGCGGGATCATCGTGGCCGGCGGCGGACTCACCGCGCTCTGGCCCGCGCCGCAGGCGTCGCGGCGCCGGGCGCTCTACCTCGCGCGCGTCGGGCGTGAGGTCGCCGAGCGCGTCTAGTAGCGGATGACGGGTCTTGGAGTTCCTCGTCGTCCTGCTCGTGCTGCTGGTCGTGGTCGCGCTGCTGGCCGGGCCGCTGCGCGCGGGCGGGGGCGAGCCCGCCGAGGGGCCCCCGCGGCTCGCCCTCGCCGACCTCGAGGCCGCGCGCGACGCCAAGTACGCCGAGATCCGCGAGGCCGAGCTCGACTTCCGCACGGGCAAGCTCTCCGAGGAGGACTGGCGCGCGCAGGACCGCCGGCTCCGGGCGGAGGCGGTGGAGATCCTCCACGCGCTCGACGACGTCTCCGGGCAGTAGCCTGGATCCACCATGGAGCTCGTGCTCTCGGTCATCCAGGTCTTCATCTCCCTGGTCCTCATCTTCCTCGTGCTCATGCACTCCGGGAAGGACGCCGGCCTCTCTGGCGCCTTTGGGGCGGGGACGGGCGCGGGACCCTTCGGCGGCGGCTCGCTCGTCGAGCGCAACCTCAACCGCTGGACCATCGGGTTCGCGGTCGCGTTCGTCGTCAACACGGTCATCCTGCTGAAGATCGCCTGACCGGTCGACGGTCTCCCTTCCCACGCGAGTGGGGCTACAGCCCCGCCGGGTGGCGGACCGTGAAGCCAGAGACGGAGCGCAGGGCCGGCTGCCAGCGCGACCCGCGCGGTCCTGCGCGGCCGCTGGTGTCGAAGCGCAGGCCCGCGACGACCATGAACGCGTGGCCCGCGTTGGCGTAGACCGTGATCCACTTCCCGGGGCCGGGTCGTCCCCAGCGGGCGAGGGAGGACGAGTCCATCGTCGTGCCCACCAGGTGTGCGGAGGCGAGGGCGAAGGAGAGGGAGCCCGAGCAGTCGTAGGCCGTGTCGATGAAGCGCCCATGCCCGCCGCCGTAGACGTAGGGCGCGTGGGCGACGCGGTTGCCGGCGCGGATGACCGCGTCGACCGCGTCGGGCGCCGCGGGTGGGGCGGCGGCGAGGCCGCTCGGAGTGAGCTCGGCCACGTGGGTGAGGTCCGCGGAGGCCTTCACCCCCAGCGCCTGGGCGAGCTCGCGGCGCACCTCGGCGTCGGAGGGCGCTCCCGAGGCGGGCGCGGCGGAGGTGGACGGGGGCTTCGGGCGTGGTGGGTCCGGGACGGGGGGCGGCAGGGGCGCGACGGCCTTGGGCCGGAGCACGAAGACATCGTCCGCGGACGAGCGGGGCGATGTGCGTGCCTTCGCGGCGGGATCCGGGACGGCCGGTCGCGTCCCGCACGCCGCGAGCCCGAGGAGGAGCAGGAGAACGAAGACCCGGCGGCTCACACGACCATGATGCCGCTCAGGCGCACGTTCAAGTTCCCTGGGTCGCCGCCGGATTCCCGAGTCGTTGCTCGCGGGTCTGCGCCGTGATCACTCCCGCACCCGGCCGGTCGCCGGGCCGTGTTCGACGAGCCGTAGCAGCTCCAGCGGGGAGAAGGGCTTCGTGAGGTAGAGATCGCAGCCCGCTTCGTGGGCGGTGCGCTCGGCCTCCGGCCCGCTCGCGGCGGTGAGCATCACGATCCGCGCACCGGCCGTCGCCGGGTCGCCGCGCAGGCGCCGGCAGGTCTCGATCCCGTCGAGCTTCGGCATGGTCACGTCGAGGAAGACGAGCGCCGGGGGCTCGGCGCTCGCGGCCGCGAGCGCCGCCTCACCGTCGCCGGCCTCGCGGAGCACGTAGCCGGGCAGATCCTCGAGCGTCGTGGCGATGAGCCGGCGGATGAAGGGATCGTCATCGACGATCAGGACGACCTCGCTCAACGCGCGGCGATGGCGTGCAGCCGGGCGTCGGAGAGGGAGTCCAGGGCGTCGATCGCTTCGGGACAGAACTGGCTGCCGGATTCCGCGCGGATGCGCGCCCGTGCCTCGTCGAGCGAGACCGGCCCACGGTAGGGTCGCTGGCTCGTCAGTGCGTCGAGGGCATCGGCGACGGCGAAGACCCGCGCGGCCCTGGGGATCTCCTCGGCCCGCAGGCCGTCCGGGTAGCCTGCGCCGTCCCAGCGCTCGTGGTGGGAGCGGACGACGGCACGGCCCTCGCCGAGCCAGTCGATGGGCCGCAGGATCTCCGAACCGATCACCACGTGCTGTCGCATGAGCTGCGTCTCGGCGTCAGTCAGCCCGCCCGGCTTGAAGAGGATCGCGTCGGGGATCCCCAGCTTGCCCACGTCGTGCAGGAGGAAGCCGAACTCGAGCTCGGGCCGCTCCGCGCAGGAGATGCCCCAGGCGAGCGCGAGCTCGCAGCCGTAGGCGGCGACGCGCTCGGCGTGGCCCCCCGCGTAAGGGTCGCGCGCCTCGACGGCGTTGGCCAGCGCGCGGACCGTCCGGGCGTAGGAGTC
>JBBSGJ010000076.1:0-10437 GCA_038254195.1 Solirubrobacterales bacterium | reverse complement strand
GGGCGCCGAGGACTACGCGGACGAGATCCTCAACACCCTCGAGGTGAACCTTTCGAAGTTCATCGCCGCCGTGCAGCGGGGCCGCGAGCGCCTGCAGGGCAAGGACGAGCCGGCCGAAGTCCGCTAGCGGCCCGCCCGCCCGCCCGCCCGACCCGCGGCGCGAGTGGCGATCTGCCTACCGTATACGTGGTCAGACCGCCAGTCGTCGGGTAAGCCGGCGCGGATGGCACGAATGGAGGTGCTCGACACCGACATTACGACGCTGGGGGTGGACGCCATCGCGAACGCGGCGAACACCGAGCTGCGCCACGGCGGGGGCGTGGCGGGGGCCATCGCGCGCGCGGGTGGCCAGGCCGTGGACGCAGAGTCGCGCGAGAAGGCCCCGATCGGACTCGGCGAGGCGGTCGAGACCTCGGCCGGGGACCTGCCCTCGCGGTGGGTGATCCACGCCGCCACTATGGAGCTCGGCGGGCCGACATCAGCGGATGTGATCCGCCGCGCGACGGCGAGCACGCTGGCGCGGGCCGACGCGCTCGGCGCCCGGTCGCTCGCCCTCGTGGCCTTCGGGACGGGCGTCGGGGGCTTCCCGGTGGAGGACGCGGCGCGGATCGAGGTCGAGGAGGTCCGTCGGCACCTCGCGGGGGGCTCGGTGCTCGAGCGGATCGTCTTCGCCGTGCGCGGCGAGCGCGCACGCGACGTGTTCCAGCGGGAGGTCGATGCCGGATGATCCGTCGGCGGGTCGTCGTGCGCGGCGAGGTCCAGGGCGTGTTCTTCCGCGACGGTCTGCGCGAAGAGGCCGGGCGCCGCGGGATCGGGGGCTGGGTCCGCAACGCCGCGGACGGAAGCGTGGAGGCCGAGCTCGAGGGCAGGCCCGGGGACGTCGACGCCCTCGTGGCCTGGTGTCGCGAGGGATCCTCACCGGCGCGCGTGGACGACGTGCAGGTCGAGGAGCGCGAGCCCACGGGCGAGGATGGCTTCGAGGTCCGTTAGGCCGCGGCGGTGAGCAGCGCGTCGATGTCGCCGAGCCGGGCGCGGACCCGGTCCTCGAGCGCCTCGACGCTGCCCCGCGCGCGCTCGATCGCGCCCGAGGCGTTGGTGAGCTCACGCTTGGCGTTACGCGCCTCGTCCAGGGCGCCCACGGCGCGCTCGACCTTGTCGCGCAGCGCCGTGGCGTCGAGCCCGTCGTCGCCGGCGCGGGCGAGCATCACGCGCCCCCGGGCGAGCTTGTAGGCGACTTCGAGGGCGAGCCGCGAGCCCTCCTCGGGATCGTAGGCGACCACGAGCTTGTCCCCGTTGAACTCCCGGAGCGCGGTGAGCTTCGCGGGGACCTCGTCCTCCGTGCGTACCACCAGCACCGCGTAGTCGGCCCCGCGCTGGGCCAGGGCGACGTCGAGGACCTCGATCGCCTTGGGGCGCGAGAGCCGCGAGTCCTTGACCTCGAAGACGACCCGTCCGCGGGCCGGGCCGCCGCAGCCGTCGAGCTCGACGACGACGTCCCCCTTCTTGCCGCCCGCGCCCGTGAAGTCGCCGACCGCGTCGCACACGTCGCCCTGACCGGAGGCGATCGCGTCGAGCGCGGCATAGACGGCCTCCTCGAAGGTCCGGCCCTTCGCGGTCCCCTTCTCGTGCGCGGCGGCGACCTCCACGAGGCGCTGCTTCTCGTCGCGCAGGCCCTGGAGCTCGCGCTGGAGGGCGGCCTGACGCTCGGCGAGCGTCTGAAGGTGGGTGTCCTGGCGGCGCGATTGCTCGGCGAGCTGCCCGATCACTCCGCGCTTGAAGTCCGCGAGCAGGCCGGAGTCCGATGCGAGCGAGCGCTGGAGCTCGCGCTGCGCCTCCCGGTTCGCCTGCTCGACGAGCGCCCGGACCTTGTGCTGCACGGCCGAGGAGGAGCCGTCGCCGAAGTGCTCGCCGAGGGCGCGTGAGAGTTGGCCGGTCTCGGGGGCGAAGATCGTGTCCAGCCGGGCGGTGAGTGACTCCGTGACCAGCCCGGCCCGCTCGGCGAACTGCCGGTCGACCTCCCGCGCCTGCTTCTCGAACTCCGCGCGCACGAAGTCGGTCTGCGCGACGGTCTGCTCGCGGTCGAGCACGCGCGCGCCGATCTCGATGGCGTCCACGACCACCCGCGCGGGGTCGTCCCCCGACCGCTCGCGCTCCTCCACAAGGCGCCGCGCGCACGGATCGGACACCACGAGGCTGTCGACGACGAGCCGGTCGCCGAGAGTGCGGACCTGCGGGCGGTGGAGGGGAGTGGCGGCGGCTTCCATGATTCCGACGTCGAACCGTAAGCCACCGACCTGACAGAACGAACGTCGTCGTCCGCCCGCAACCGCGGGGGGGCGAAGCACCCCTACGCTCACCCCCAGGATGTCCGCACTCGCCGAGGCCCTTGCCGACGCCGGCGGGGCGCGTGCCCCGCGGGAGCGCCACGCCCGGCTGCGTGCCCTCCTCGCGGCCGCCCTCGTGCGCGGGGAGGAAGAGCTCGCCAGGCCCCGGTCGGGCTACGGCGAGCCCGTCGAGGTGGTCCTCGCCGCGGGCCACGGCGTCCTGCTCGCCGCCGCACCCGTCCCTGCCTCCCTGAGAGCCGACCCCACGAGCACCACCGTCCGTGGGCTGACCCTCCTCTCCGGACTCGTCGAGGCGCTCGCCGTGGCCGCGGACCTCCCGCCGCCGGCGCGCGCCGCCGACCTCGCCCTGCGCGCCGCCGACGAGGACGGCTTCCTGGCGCTCTCGCTCCCGACCCGCCGTCCCGACGTCGAGCTCGCGGTGCTCGCCTTCGACGAGGCGGTCGGAAGGGTCGACCGCCTGCGTGCCGTGGCGCGCGCCGTTCCCGGCGCGCTCCTCGAGGCGACCGACTGGCGCGAGCCGATCGGCGCCGACCACCCGTTGCGCGCGGCCGAGGCGATCGCGCGCCTGGGCGGCCGCCTCGCCGAGCCCGGGACGATCGAGGCCCTCGACGACGCCCTGCCCGCCGTGCTCGGGCTCCACGACGCCGCCTCGCGCCCCCACGAGGACCCGGACCCCGCCCGCCGCGCCGCGCGGCGTATCGTGCAGCGCCTGGCGGGGATGGGCAAGTGGGGCGGCTACCACACGGCCTGGGACCATCTCGCCCGCGGCTTCCGCGGCAACGACCGTGAGCTCGCCTACGCGGTGGGCGAGGCGCTGCTGGCCGCCGGGCTGCTCGAGGAGAAACCGAGCGTCGGCCAGCGCCACGTGTTCCTCAACCCGCGCCGCGCGGGAGACATCCATCGACTGATGGAGGACGGCACGCTCCCGACGGGGCTCGTGCTGCCGTGATAAGGATGGGGCAATGCCCTCGCACCTGGAGCACCTGACCAACTCCGCCTGGGTGGCCCGGACGCTCCTGGGCGCCGGGATCGTCACGCCCACCCGCCCCGACCGCGCCGCGCGCCTGGCGCTGGCCATCGCGCGCTGGGGACCGACGCCCGCCGCGGGCTACGCCGTCGGAGCGATCCGCCACCCCGATCGTCTTGCGCTCGTCGATGAGCTCGGCACGCTCACCTTCGCCGAGCTGCACCGCCGCACCAACGGCCTGGCCCGCGCGTTCGCCGCCGCGGGCGTGGGGGAGGGCGACCGGGTGGCGATCCTCTGCCGCAACCACCGCGGCTGGGTCGAGGGGACGGTCGCGCTCTCCAAGCTCGGCGCTCACGCGCTCTACCTGAACACGAGCTTCGCCGGCCCGCAGATCGAGGATGTCTGCGACCGGGAAGAGGCGGTGGCGATCGTCTTCGACGAGGAGTTCCGCAACCTCGTGGAGGGAGCGCTGGAGGACCGCACCCCCTTCGTGGCCTGGTTCGAGGGCAAGGAGAAGCCCGCCGACCCCGTCCTCGAGGACCTCATCGCCGAGGGGGACCCCTCCGACGTCTCCCCGCCCGACGAGAAGGGCCGCACGGTGATCCTCACGAGCGGCACCACCGGGACGCCGAAGGGCGCGGACCGCGGTCCCCCCGACACGCTCGACCCGGTCGCCTCGATCCTCTCGAAGATCCCGCTCAAGGCGCAGGAGACGACGATGATCGCGGCGCCCCTGTTCCACGCGTGGGGATTCGCGCACTGGACGCTCGGGCTCGCGCTGTCCTCCACGGTCGTGTTGCGCCGGAGGTTCGACCCCGAGGAGACGTTGTCGGTCGTCACGCAGCATCGCGCCACCGCCCTCGTCGTCGTACCCGTGATGCTCCAGCGGATCCTCGAGCTCCCGCCCGACGTGAGCGCGCGCTACGACCTCTCCCACCTGCGGACGATCCCCGTGTCGGGCTCCGCGCTGCCCGGGGAGCTGGCCACGGAGGTGATGGACCGCTTCGGGGACAAGCTCTACAACCTCTACGGGTCCACCGAGGTGGCGTGGGCGTCCATCGCGACGCCGGAGGACCTCCGCGCCGCTCCGGGAACCGCCGGCAGACCCCCGCGGGGGACGACGGTGAAGATCTATGCCACGGACTCGGACTCCGGGCTCCCGACGGGGGAGACGGGGCGGATCTTCGTCGGCAATCCGTTCCTGTTCGAGGGCTACACGGGCGGGGGCGGCAAGGAGGAGATCGACGGGCTGATGGCCACCGGCGACGTCGGCCACCTCGACGAGGACGGCCGCCTGTTCGTCGACGGCCGCGACGACGACATGATCGTCTCGGGCGGGGAGAACGTCTTCCCCGCGGAGGTGGAGGACTGCATCTCGAAGCTCTCCGGGGTCAAGGAGGTGGCGGTCATCGGCGTCGAGGACGAGGACTTCGGCCAGCGCCTGAAGGCCTTCGTGGTTGGCGACGTCTCCGCGGACGAGGTGAGGAGGACCGTCAAGGAGAACCTCGCGAGGTACAAGGTCCCCCGCGACGTGGAGCTCCTCGACGAGCTGCCCCGCAACGCGACGGGGAAGGTCCTGAAGCGCGAGCTCCGGGAGGACTCCGGCTCCGGCGCGGAGGACTAGGGCGCGAAGCGCGGCTTCAGCCGCCGCGGCTCGTGGGAGAGCGCGGCGGCCGCGAGCCCCAGCACCGCGAGGAGGACGTGCAGGACGTCGTCCTCGCTGTTGACCGGCAGGAACCCGAGGATGCTCCCGTGCGCGCCCAGGGCGATGCCCCAGACCGCCACCCCGAGGTAGACGACCCCCAGCCCACCGGCGTAGACCCGGGCCGGGTCCCGGCGGCCCGCGAGCGCGAGCCCGAGCGCGCCGGTCACGAGGTGCACGACGTTGTGCCAGCCGTTGACCGACAGGATCCCGAAGGCGTCGTCGACCTTCCCCGGCGCGCCGAAGTCGCCCGAGTAGAAGAAGCCGAGGGCCCCGGCGGCGACCAGGGAGAGCCCGATGACGCGGGCGTAGAGCTGGGCGGGCGAACGGTCGGCCACGGGCGGGGCGGCGGAGGCTACCGTGGCCCGGCCATGGCGCCGAGGACGGATTCCTTCGACCTCGCGCGGCTCAAGCTCTCTTCGGGAGAGGGCCGCCGGCTCGACCTCGCCGCCCCCGTGGAGCCGCTGCGCTACGGCAACGCGGAGTACCGGGTGCAGCCCGACCCGGTCGGAGTGCGCATCGACATCTCGCGCACCACCCACCATGGCTGGGCGTTGCGCCTGCGCTTCCGGGCCCACCTCCAGGGCCCGTGCATGCGCTGCCTGGAGCCCGCGGTCCCGGAGATCGAGGTCGACGCCCGCGAGGTCGAGCAGCCCGGCGCCGGCGACGACGAGCTCTCCTCGCCCTACGTCGCCGACGGTGAGCTCGACCTCCACGGCTGGGTCCGCGACGCGCTCGCCCTCGCGCTCCCGACCACGCTGCTCTGCCGCGCGGACTGCGCCGGGCTCTGCCCGCAGTGCGGCGCCGACCTGAACCTCGCCGGCGACGACCACTTCCACCCACGCGAGCCCGATCCCCGGTGGGCCGCGTTGCGAGAGCTCAAGCTCCCCGGCGAGTAGGCTGACTCCTCTCATGGCCGTCCCCAAGCAGAAGCAGTCCCATGCGCGCACGAGCAAGCGCCGCTCGGCCCACAAGCTCTCCGCGCCCGCGTTCAACGCCTGCCCGCACTGCCACGCCGCGCGCCGGCCTCATCGCGTCTGTCCGAACTGCGGCACGTACGCGGGGCGCGAGGTCGTCGCCCAGGCCCCGTTCGAGGCCGAGTAGGGGCGGGCGGGAGCCGGTTTCCCGCGGCCCCGCCGCTCTTCGTGCCCACGGTCGCCGTCGATGCCAACGGGGCCGACCTCGGCCCCGGCGAGGTGGCCGCGGGCGCCGCGCTCGCCGCGGAGCGGGGGATCCGCATCCTGCTCTTCGGGCCCGCAGCGGAGCTGCGGGCGGCGGGGGAGCTGCCACACGGGGTCGAGGTTCGCGACGCGCCCGTCTCGATCGCCAAGGCGCCCGACCCCGTCCACGCCGCGCGTCGCACCCCGGAGGCGTCCATCGTCCAGGCCGCACGGGCCGTCGGCGGTGGCGAGGCCGACGCCCTGGTCTCCGGCGGCTCCACCGGCTCGGCCCTGGCCGCCGGGCTCTTCCACTTCAAGCGGGCGCGGGGCATCTTCCGTCCCGCCCTCGCGCTGCCCGTCCCCATCCCCGGCGCGCCCGTCCTGCTGCTCGACGTCGGTGCGAACACCGAGGTCCGCCCCGAGCACCTCGTGCAGTTCGCGTTCATGGGCGCGGCGTTCGCGGAGACCGTGCTCGGAGTGGTCAATCCGCGCGTCGGCCTGCTCTCCAACGGCGAGGAGCCGACGCGGGGCACGCCGGACGTCGTCGCCGTCGGCGAGCAGCTCCGAGCACGGCCCGGCATTCTGAACTTCGTCGGCAACGTCGAGGGCACGGGGCTCACCGAGGGCCGCGCCGACGTCGTCGTCACCGACGGCTTCACGGGCAACGTCGCGCTCAAGCTCCTGGAGGGGACGAGCGTCGCCATCATCAACGCGATCCGCGAGCGGGCGAGGTCCTCGCCCCGGGCCGGCCTCGGCGGCCTGCTCCTGCGGCCCGCGCTGCGCGACCTGCGCGACCAGGTCGACCCCGAGGGGACGGGCGGCGCCTACATGCTCGGTCTGCGGAGGGTCGGGGTCGTGGCCCACGGCCGCTTCACCCGGCGCGGGTTCGCGCGCGCGATCGAGGTCGCCGCGAAGGCCGTCACGGAGGAGTCGGTCGAGCGCACGCACGCCGCGCTGCAGGAGGCCGGGGTCCTGCGCACGCCGTCCGCCGTGAGGTCTAGCGTGACCGGACCGTGACGCGCGACGACGTCCTTGAGCTCATCCGCAACCACCTCGCGGACGAGCTCCAGCTCGAGCCTGACCGGATCGACGAGGAGACCCGCTTCCGTGAGGATCTCGACGCGGACTCCCTCGATCTCTACACGCTCGTGCAGGAGCTCGAGGACTCCTACGACATCCGGATGTCCGACGAGCAGGCGGCGAAGATCCTCACCGTCGGCCAGACGGTGGACTTCGTCATGGAAGTCGGTCCCCGCCCACCCACCGAGTCCCGTCCGAGCCCGTAGCCCCTGACCGCACCCTCCTCCCTCGCCGCCCTCCTCGACGAGCTCCCCGCGCCGCTCGCGCGCCAGGCGTTCACCCACGCCTCGTGGACTGAGCGCCGCGCCCACTCCTACGACCGGCTCGCCTTTCTGGGGGATGCCGTGCTCGCCCTCGCGGTGACCACCCACCTCCTGCCGCGGCTCGACCCGGACGCCTACGGGGCGGGACGCCTCACGAAGGTCCGTGCCCAGGCGGTCTCGCGCGCGTCGTGCCGGCGGGTCGCGGTCGCCCTGGGCGCTCCCTCCCGGATGCGCGCCGTCGCCCCGGAGGCCCTCGGGCGCAATGTCGAATCCCTGCTCGCGACGGAGAGCGTGCTCGCCGAGGTGTGCGAGGCCGTGATCGGGGCGTGTCACTCGACGCACGGCTACGGGCCGGCCGCCGAGGCGGTGGTGGAGGCGTTCGCCACCGAGATCGAGGTCGCCCTCGACGCCCCCGACGACTTCAAGTCCGCCCTCCAGGAGCTCGCCGCGCGCCGCGGCGGGGGCGTGGGCTACGCGGTGGTGCACCGCAGCGGCCCGCCGCACGACCCCCGCTTCGCCGTCGAGGCGCACGTGGGCGGGACCGCGCGCGGCCGCGGCGAGGGGCGCTCGAAGAAGGAAGCCGAGCAGGAGGCCGCCCGGGAGGCGCTGACGGAGCTCCGGGAGGCATGAGCAGGGAGGTGGTGGGGGCATGTACCTGAGGGAGCTCGTCCTCAAGGGCTTCAAGTCCTTCCCGGACCGGACCCGGCTGACGTTCGGGCCGGGCGTCAGCGTCGTCGTCGGGCCCAACGGCTCCGGGAAGTCCAACGTCACCGACGCGGTGCTGTGGGCCATGGGGGAGCAGTCGCCGCTGGCCGTGCGCGGGGCCTCGATGCAGGACGTGATCTTCGGCGGCGGCCGGGGCCGGCCATCGGGGTCGGTTGCGGAGGTCGAGCTCGTCCTCGACAACGGAGATCATTCGGTCCCGATCGACTTCCCGGAGGTCTCCATCGTCCGCCGGCTCGACCGCGCGGGGGAGGGGGAGTATCGGCTCAACGGCGCCCGGTGCCGGCTCGTCGACGTGCTCGAGGTCCTGTCGGACACGGGCCTGGGCAAGGAGATGCACTCCGTCGTCTCCCAGGGCCGCGTGGAGGGCATCGTCACCTCCAAGCCCCGCGACCGGCGGCTGCTCGTGGAGGAGGCGGCGGGGCTCGGCAAGCACCGCAAGCGCCGCCGGCGCACCCAGCTCAAGCTCGACCGGACGCGGGAGAACCTCGACCGCGCGCTCGACGTGGAGCGCGAGGCGCGGGCGCGGCTGCGGCCGCTCAAGCGCCAGGCCGAGGCCGCCGAGCTGCACGAGCGCCTCGAGCGCCAGGCGCTCGAGGCCCGGTGGATCCTGGCTCGCGACGATGCCCGGAGCGCGGAGGGCGCGCTGGCGCTCGCCGAGGCGGACGCGGTGCGGGCCGGAGAGGCCCGGCGCGCGGCCGAGGCCGAGCTCGCGGAGGTCGGGAAGCGGCGCGAGCGGGCCGAGGAGGCGTTGGGCAGGCGCTCGGCGCAGCGGGAGGAGCTGTCGGGCCGGGCCTACGCCGCGCGCGGGGCCGGGGAACGGATCGCCCTGCGGCTCGAGGGCGCCCGGGCGCAGGCGGCGGGGCTCGCCGAGCGCGTCACGCACGGGGAGTCCGAGCTGCGCGGGCTGGAGGCCGAGACGCTGTTCGACTCCGAGGACGCGGGCGCATCGGAGCGGCTGCGGGCGCTGGAGGCCGAGCGCGAGGGGCTCGAGCGCGACTCGGAGGCCCGCCTCTCGGCGGAGCTGGCCGGGCTCGAGGAGCGCGAGCGCGAGGCCGGGGCGGCGCTCGGCGCGGCGGGGGAGCAGGAGCGCGCGCGGCGCGAGGCGCTCGCTCACGCCGAGGAGGAGGCCGAGGTCGCGCGCCGGGCGCGGCGCGAGGCCGAGCGCGGCGCCGAGGCGGCCCGCCGCGAGGCCGCGCGGGTCGGCGGCGAGCTCGCGGCCGTCAACCAGTTCCTGCGCACGCACGCCGGGGCGCCCGGCGGCGCCGCGTCCCTCGCCGACGCCCTCGGGGTGCCGGCGGGCGACGAGCTCGCGCTCGCCGCGGCGCTCGGGCCCGCGCTCGGCGCCGCCCTCGTCCCCGACCGCCCCGCGGGCGCCGCGTTGCTCGAGCGCGCCGGCCGCGACGGGGGCGCCGTGCTCGTGACGGGGTCGCCCCAGCGCACTGCGAGCGGCCGCACCGACGGGGCGGGCGGGGCGCGGGCGGGCGGGCCCCCGATCCCCGGCGCGCGCCGGCTGCTCGACCTCGTCTCCGGCCCGGCCGATGCCCTCGCGCTCGCCCGCCCGCTCCTCGCCGACACGTGGCTCGTCGACGACGTGGCGGCCGTGCCCGACGACTTCACCGGCGCCGTCGTGACCCGCGCCGGGCGCACCTGGTCGCCCGCCCGCCGCGAGCTGCGCCAGGTCCCGCCGGGCGGCGGGGAGCGCGTGCTCGCCGAGCGCAACCGCCGGGAGGGGCTGCTGGCGCGTACGGAGGAGGCCGCGGGCGCCGAGCGGTCCGCCCAGACGCGGATCGGGGAGCACACCGCCGCCCTCGCGGCCGCGGACGCCCGGCGCGACGACGCCGAGGCCGTCGCCCGGTCCGCGAGCCGCGCGCGCGACGTGGCCGGCGAGGAGGTCCGCCGGGTGCGGGCCGCGATCGAGCACCGCCGCCGGGCCCCCGACGAGGGTCCCGGGGCGGTGCGCCGAGCGCAGGTCCTCGCCGAGCTCGCCGCCGAGCGCCGCCTCGCCGAGCGCGCCGCCGCCCAGCGCGAGGAGCGGGTTCGACGTATCGCCGCGGTCGGCGCGCGGCTGAGCCGGGAGCGCGCGCTGGTCCCCGCCGCGTCCGTGCTGGTGGACGTCCTCGCCCGCGCCGCCCAGGCCGTCGTCACCCGGGGCGACGCCTTCGCCGAGGCCCTACGTGCTGACCGGACGGCGGGC
>JBBSGJ010000075.1:0-10646 GCA_038254195.1 Solirubrobacterales bacterium | reverse complement strand
TCGCGAGTGGTGGTCTGAATCCCCGATGCGGTGCCAGATCACCACACGCGCAGCGACCGCCACGGATCCGCCAAGGCCCGGCTCGGGCCCCGGGCGGGCGGGCGGGGTCGACGGGCGGGGCGAGGCCGGGCTGACGGGCCGTCCCCTCGGCCTGGAGGACCGGGCCTGGGCCGGCTCGGGTCGCCAGCGAGGCGAGCCGGACGTCGAGCGTCCACGCCACCAGGGACACCTGCGCGGACTGGCTCGCCACCCGCCCGCACCCGAGCAAGCGACCGCGCCCCCCCGCCGCGCTCACTCCGTCGATGAGATGGACCCGCAGCGAGGCCGCGCGTCCCACCGACCGCGCGTCCGGCGCCCACTCGATGGCCCGCCCGACCGCCGACGCGACCACCAGCGCCGCCCCAAAGGCGAGCCACCGCGGTCGGCCCGCGAGCACCCGCCCCCACGCCCCGCCGGCCGCCACCGCGAGCACGGCGAACGCCCCGAAGAAGTACCGCGCACTCCCCGCGTAGCCCCCCACCAGCACGAGCAGCAGGTCGAGCGCGATCCAGGCCAGCCCGCCCCACGCCAGGCACCGCACCATCCGCTCCCCGCGCGCCAGGGCCAGCACCACCCCAGCCAGCACCGGTGGGATCAGCTCCTCCAGGAGCACGGGCGCGATCCGCCCCTCCGCCCCGGGCAGCCCCCGGAGGCTCGTCCGGTCGGGCAGCTTCGCCCGCGCCGACGAGCGCCCGAGGTCCCCAGCTCCCCAGAGATCCGCGCCGAACCAGACGACGGGGAGTAGTGCCCCCAGGCCGACCACCCACCACCACGCCCGCCGATCGCGCCACACAAGCCATGCCCCGAACCCGGCCAGGAACACCCACGCCTCGGGCCGCAGCAGGGCCGCGCCGTACAACGCCACGAAGCCCTGCCTCTCCTTCCCCGAGAGAGCCCTCTCCACGGCAACGAGGACGAACAGCCCCAACAGCCACTCCGACGTCCCCAGCCCCACCGACGAGAAGGCGTCGCGCTCGAAGACCAGGCCGACCACCGCCACCACGCCCCCGACCGTCCCCCCCAGCCGCTTCCCCAGACGAAAGGCGATCACCAACGCCAGCAGCGCCGCGACACGCACGACGAACAGCCACAGCAGCGGCGCCGCCGACCCCACCGGCGCGAGCACCGCGTCCACGAGCGCCGGAAACGGCTTCCACGCCGGCCCCCCGACCGTGTGCAGGTCCAGCCGCCCCAGCTCGCGCCCCCACACGAGCCACGACCACGCGTCGAACGACAACGCGCGGGGCAACGCGAGGCTCGCCGCGGCGAGCCCCACGCAGCCGCCGAGGATCAGACGGGCGCGGATATGGCCTTGCCCGCCACGGCCGCCGCCTGCGCCACGCGCTCGGCGAACGCGCCGAACTCGTCGGCCACGAGCTGCTGCGGGCCGTCGCAGATGGCCTCCTCGGGCTGGGGATGCACCTCGACGATGATCCCGTCCGCGCCGGCCGCCGCGGCGGCGAGCGCGAGCGGCTCGACGATGTCGCGCCGGCCTGCCGCGTGCGACGGATCGACGATGACGGGCAGGTGCGAGAGCTCCTTGAGCACCGGGATCGCCATGATGTCGAGCGTGAAGCGGTACGCCGTTTCAAAGGTGCGGATTCCCCGCTCGCAGAGCATGACGTTCGGGTTGCCCTCCTTGAGGATGTACTCCGAGGCCATCAGGAGCTCCTCGAGCGTGGCCGAGAACCCGCGCTTGAGCAGCACGGGCAGCTTGGAGCGCCCGACCTCCGACAGCAGCGTGTAGTTCTGCATGTTGCGCGCGCCGATCTGCACCACGTCGGCGACCTCCGCCAGCGGCTCGATGTCGTTGACGTCCATGAGCTCGGTCACGATCGGCAGGCCGGTCTGCGCCTTGGCCTCGGCCAGCAGCCGCAGGCCCTCCTGCCCCAGGCCCTGGAAGGCGTAGGGCGACGTGCGCGGCTTGTAGGCGCCGCCGCGCAGCATGGTCGCGCCGCCGGCGCGTACCGCGTGGGCCGCCTCGAGGATCTGGTCGCGGCCCTCCACCGTGCACGGTCCGGCGATGAGCGCGAAGCTCGTCCCCCCCACCTTCCGGCCGCCGATCTCCAGCACCGAGCGCGCCCCGTGGCGGATCTGGCTCGAGGCGAGCTTGTAGGGCTTGAGGATGGGGACGACCCGCTCCACCCCCGGGAAGGACTCGAGGTCCAGGTGCTCCGCGTGCTCGCGGTCGCCGATGGCCCCGATCACGGTGACCTCCTCACCCCGGGACACCTGCGGGCGCGCGCCCCGGTCCTCCACGCGGGCCACCACGGTCGTGATCTGCTCCTCGGTCGCGTCGGTCTTCATGACGATCAGCACTTCCTCAGCTTCCTTCCCGGGTTACGGACGACACGGCGGGTGGGACTGGCGTCCGGCCGCGCCACGGCGGCCAGGAAGAGACCGGACGCCTAGCTAAATCGCCAGGCACGCGCCGAGGGGCCACCGCAGAGATACGTCTGGCGGCCCGAGCGCACGACAAGAGTTCTAGCAGACCTCGCACAGGGCCGCCAAGAAGCGACCGTTCTCGCTCCGGGTGCCCACCGTCACCCGTAGCGCGCCGGGGCGCCCGAGCGGACCCCCGGCGCGGACGAGGACCCGCCGCTCGGCCAGGCCGGCGACGACCTCGCGCTCCTCGGCCGCGGCAGGGAGGTCGAACCAGAGGAAGTTCGCCTGCGAGGCGGCGGGCTCGATCCCCATGGCCCGCAGGCCGTCCTCGAGCCCGAGGCGCTCGGCGATCGTCCTCGTCACCCGGTCCTCGACGGCGTCGAGGTGGCGCAGGGCCTCCGTGGCCGCGGCCTGCGCGGCCGCGTTGCAGAAGAAGGGCTGGCGCACCTGATCGACCGCCGTGCGCAGCTCCTCGGAGCCGCACAGCCCGTAGCCCACCCGCAGGGCGGCGAGCCCGTGGACCTTGGAGAAGGTGCGCAGCAGCATGAGGTTGGGATGTCTCCGGAGCAGCGGCAGGGTGGCGTCGGGGTCGTCCAGGGTGGAGAACTCGCAGTAGGCCTCGTCGAGGATCACCGCGACGTGGCGGGGGATCCCCTCCAGGAACGCGGCGATCTCCGCGTGGGGCAGCGCCGTGGAGGTCGGGTTGTTGGGGTTGCAGACGATGAGCAGCCGCGTGGCCGCGGTGACCTCGGCGGCCATCGCCACGAGATCGTGGGTGTGGTCCTCGCGGACTCCGACCTGGACCGCCCGGGCGCCCGAGGCGGCGGCGAGGTGCGGGTAGACGGAGAAGGAGGGCCAGGCGTGGACGATCTCCGCCCCGGGCTCGAGCAGCGCCTCCCCGGCGGCGAGCAGTACGTCGCAGGACCCGTTGCCCAGGGCGATCCGGCTCGCGGGCAGCTCGAAGCGGTCGCCCAGTGCCCGGCGCAGCACCGAGCCGGTCGGATCCGGGTACCGGTTCGCGCCCCGGACCGCCCGGGCCGCCGCCTCGACCACCTCGGGAAGTGGCCCGAATGGCGACTCGTTGGAGGCGAGCAGAGCGACCCCGCCCCCCAGGGCGTAGCCCGCCGCGGCGGGGTAGACGGGGATGCGACGGATGCGCTCGGCGAACTCGAGGGCCATCTCCCGTCATGATGGCAGGGCATGACGGAGGATCCGGACCCCGGCTGGGAGGCTTCGGTCGAGCGTTCACGCGCTCGCCGGACCGAGGCGCGGCGCGAGCGCGACCGTCGACGCAAGCGCCGCGCCGCGCTGGCCGGCGCGGCCGTGCTCGCCTTCGGCGTGGGCGTCACGGTGGGCGCGGGCGACGGCGGGGGCGGTTCTGACGGGCCGGGCGCCCGGGCCCGGGCCGCCGGGTCCGGTCGCGTGGAACGCCCGCCGCCCACCCTCCCCGGCGGCGGGCGGACGATCTTCGCGCCGCGCCCGCGGGGCCGGGCGAAGACGAAGGCGGAGGCACCGGACACCCGCGTCGTCGCCTTCTACGGCACCTCCACGACGGACGCGCTGGGCACCCTCGGCCAGGGCACCCCCGCCCAGGCCGCGCGGCGCGTGGTCCGCCAGGCGCGCGCCTACGCCCGTCCGGGCCGCCGCGTCTTCCCCGCCTTCGAGCTGATCGCCACCGTGGCGGCCAACTCCGCCGGGGACGGCGGGCTCTACCGCAACCAGCTCCCGCTGAGCGACGCGCGCCGCTACCTCCGGGCCATCCGCCGCGTCCACGGCCTGCTCATCATCGACGTGCAGCCCGGCCGCTCGGACTTCCTCACCGAGGTCCAGCGCTTCGCGCCGCTGCTCCGCGAGCCCGACGTCTCGCTCGCGCTCGACCCGGAGTGGTCGCTGGGCCCGGGGGAGATCCCGGGCCAGGTCATCGGCCACACGGACGCGGGCAAGGTGAACGAGGTCTCGGCGTGGCTCGCGCGGCTCGTCGCGCGCAACCGCCTGCCCCAGAAGCTCTTCGTCATCCACCAGTTCACGTCGGACATGGTCCAGAACCGCCCGCTCCTGCGAAACCGGCCCGGCCTGGCGTTGACGATCAACGTGGACGGCTTCGGGGGCCGGGAGGTGAAAAAGGCGAAGTACGCCCAGCTCGCCCCCCGGCGGCGGGACGTCCACCCCGGCTTCAAGCTCTTCTATCGCGAGGACGTGGACATCTTCTCCCCCCGGGAGGCCCTGGGGCTCAAGCCCTCCCCGCTGCTGATCAACTACCAGTAGCGGGCTACTGCGCGGAGGCGATGTCCCCCCGCAGCGCCTGCGCGGCGCCGAGGTAGACGTGGCGGGGCTCGTGGTCGGGCTCCGCGTAGTAGTGGACGAGCGTGCGCACGATCCGCGGCAGGGCGCCGGGAACCGGAATCTCGCGGGCGCACAGCAGCGGCACCCCGTCGAAGCCGAGCCGCCGGGCGGCGACCGCGGGGAACTCGGCGTCGAGGTCCGCGGTCAGCGTGAACAGCGCGGAGACCACGCGCTCTGGCGCGAGGCCGTTCCGGGCCACGATCTCACGGATGAGGGCGTCCGTGGCGGCGAGGATCGCGTCGCGCTCGTTGGCCTCCACCGCGTTGGCGCCGCGCAGGGCGAACAGGCGCTCGGTCACGCGCAGTCGGTGGCCAGGGCCAGCGCGCGGCAGAGCTCGTCGCGCTTGGCGACCGACAGCGCGGTGATCCTCTCGGTCAGCAGCGCCTTGGGGACGGTGGCGAGGTTGTCGAGGGCAAGGACGCAGGGTGAGGGCATGCCGTCGTCCTCGTCGAGCAGCACCTCGGTGGGGATGCCGCGGACCGTGCGTGTCGCCGGCGCGACGAGGATCGAGGTGAGCACGGGGATCGCCGCCGCCCGGGTGAGAACGCACGCCGGCCTCCGGCCGGCCTCGGGAAGCTCGGCCCACCAGACCTCGGCCGTCGTCACCAGGGCTCCTCCTCGATCATCCGACGGGCGAGCTCGGCGCCCCAGATGTCCTCCTGGGGGATGCGCGTGTAGCCCTCGACGAGGAGGCGATCGATCTCGGCCC
The DNA here is from genome assembly GCA_038254195.1 of Solirubrobacterales bacterium. GTDB lineage: Bacteria > Actinomycetota > Thermoleophilia > Solirubrobacterales > Solirubrobacteraceae > JBBQAA01. Next base: position 5,170 of record JBBSGJ010000075.1, on the reverse strand, counting down.
GGCGATCGCTGCCCAGATACTCCTCGACCGCGTCCCGGACCACAGCAGAGCGCGAGCGGCCCTCGCGCGCTCCGCGCGCGTCGAGCTCCGCGAGCAGCTCGTCGGAGAGCTGTACCAGGGCTTGGCGCCGGGCCACGACCATATGCTAGCGATATGCCTCCGAGGCGCGCCGCAGGGCGGTGAGCTCCCCCGGGTTCAGCTTCCGGGCGCGACCGAGCGGCAGCCGGCCGAGCGACAGCGGCCCGAAGCTCACGCGGGTGAGCTCGCGGACGGGATGGCCGACCTCCTCGCACATCCGCCGCACCTGGCGCTTGCGCCCCTCGCGCAGCTCGAGCTCGATCACGTCGGCCGCGAGGCGCTTGACGGCCGCGGGAGCGGTCTTGCCGTCCTCGAGCTTCACCCCCTGGCGCAGGCGCTGGAGGGCGGGGGAGCGGACGGGCGGCCGGGTCACCCGCGCCACGTAGCGCTTGGCGACCCCGAAGGACGGGTGGGTGAGCCGGTGGGCCAGGGCCCCGTCGTTCGTGAGGAGGATCAGCCCCGTCGAGTCGACGTCGAGGCGGCCCACGGGGTAGAGCCGCCGGCCGTCGTCCACGAGCCCGACCACGGTCGGGCGTCCGTGGGTGTCCTTCGCGGTGGAGACCACCCCGAGCGGCTTGTGGACCGCGTAGACCCCGAGCGACTCGGCCCGGACCCGGACGGCGTCGAGGGCGACCACGTCCCCGTCGTCCACATCGCGGGCGGGATCCTCCACCACCGCGCCGCCCACGGTCACCCGGCCGGCCCACACGAGCTCCTCGGCGCCCCGCCGCGACGCGGCCCCGGCATGGGCGAGGAACTTCCCGAGGCGCACGCCATGATGGTCGCAGCCCCATGGACCTCGCCCTCCTGCACTCCACGCTGACCGCGCTCGGACAGCCCGCGTTCCGGTGCCGCCAGGCGTGGGCGTGGGCCGCCCGTGGCGCCCGGGGCTACGGCGACATGACCGACCTCCCGGCCGCGCTCCGCGCCGAGCTCGAGGCCCGGGTCCCCTTCTCCTCGCTGACCCTCGAGGAGGAGGCCCACGCCTCCGACGGCACCGTCAAGGCGCTCTTCACCACCCACGACGGACGGCCGGTCGAGGCCGTGCTCATGCGCTACCGCGACGGGCGCCGGTCGCTCTGCCTGTCCTCCCAGTCGGGCTGCCCGCTGACCTGCACGTTCTGCGCGACCGGCGCCATGCGGTTCGGGCGCAACCTCACCGCGTCGGAGATCCTCGACCAGGCGCTGCACTTCCGCCGGATGGAGACCCTGGACCACTGCGTGTTCATGGGGATGGGCGAGCCGATGCTGAACCTCGATGCCGTCCTCGCCGCCTCCGCGAAGCTGCCCGACCTCGGCATCACGTCGCGCCGGACGGCGATCTCCACCGTGGGCTGGGTCCCGGGCATCGACGCCCTGCGCGAGCAGCCGCTGCCCATCCGCCTCGCGCTGTCCCTCCATGCCCCGGAGGACGCCCTGCGCTCGGAGATCATGCCGGTCAACGACCGCTACGGGCTCGACGAGGTGATCGCCGCCTGCACGCGCTTCGCGGAGGCCAAGAAGCGGATGGTCTTCGTCGAGTACGTGATGCTCGCCGGCGTCAACGACTCCTACGCCCAGGCCGTGGCCCTCGCCGCGCTCTTGGACCGGCGGCTCTTCAAGGTCAACCTCATCCCCTACAACCCGACCGACTCGCCCTACGAGGGCTCGGGCCGCGCGGCGATCGAGGCCTTCCGCGCCGCCCTGGAGGAGCACGGCCTCGGCGCGACCGTGCGACTGACGCGCGGGCGGGACATCGCCGCCGCCTGCGGTCAGCTCGCCGCTCAGGCCGCGGGCTGAACGACCGACCACGCCGCGCCCGGGCAGGACCGCATGGCCGGTTAGACTCGTGGGTATGACCACGTACCGCGTTGGGCCGAAGGGGCAGGTCGTCGTACCGAAGGCGATCCGCGATCAGATCGGAAGTCGTCGACCTGCGCGTTTGACGTAGAGCACCTCGCCAAGGGCGGCCGGATCGCCGTCGCCGCTGGCTTCGGCCGGGGCCGCCCGGCCCTACGCGGCGCGGTGCCCGTCGCCGGCGCGGAGCAGGCGGTCGCGCAGGCTCGCCTCCTCCTCGGGGGAGGCGTCCCACTGCGCCGGGTCGGGCAGCTCGTCGAGGCTGCGCAGGCCGAAGAGCCGCTCGAAGAGCTCGGAGGTGCGGTAGAGCACCGCGCCGAAGCGGGAGCGCCCGGCCTCCTCGATCAGCCCCCGCTCGAGCAGCGTCGCGGCGGCCGACTCCGCGTTGACCCCCCGGATGCGCGCGATCTCCGGGCGCGAGACGGGCTGGAGGTAGGCGACGATGGCGAGCGTCTCGGCCTGGGCGGGCGAGAGCGGCGGGGTCCGGGGGCGCGAGAGCAGCCGCCGCAGGGCGCCCTCGGCGGCGGGGTGGGTGGCGAGCGTCCAGCCGCCGGCGAGCTCGCGCAGCACGAGGCCGCGGCCCGCGAGCCCGGCGCGCAGCTCCTCGAGGGCCTCCCGGATCTCCTCGGGCTCGCGCTCGGTGGCGGCCGCGAGCGCGTCGAGCGCGACCGGGTCCGGCGAGACGAAGAGCAGCGCCTCGAGCTCGGCGGCGAGGGTCACGAGACCGCGCTCACCGCGAGCGGGGGCTGTCCGCCTGGGGCCGCCCCCGCGCCCCCGGCCGTCGCCGGTCCGCGCACGGTGATCGGCGAGAACGGCTCAACCTGCTCCCAGGTCGCCTCCCCCTGCTTGTGGAGCTCGAGCAGCGCGAAGAGCGTCACCGCGACCGTCATCCGGTCCCCTCCCCCCACCGCCTCGTCGAAGGAGAACGCGCCGCCGCGCAGCAGCGCGCGCAGGTGGGCGAGCCGCTCGGAGACCGACACGCGCGGATCGGCGAGGTGGCGGAGGTCGAGCGGAGGCGGCGCCTGGGCCAGCGCCCCGAGCGCGCGGCCGAGCAGCTCCGGGCGGTACACCCCCGCGGGCGCCTCCTCCAGGCGCCGCCGGCGCAGCTCGGGTGGCGGGGGCGCGGAGCGGAACGAGGACGCCCCCTCGGCCGCCAGCCGCGCGGCCAGGAACCCGGCCGCGCCCCGGTAGCGGTGGGAGTCCAGCAGCCGCGCGAGCAGCTCCTCGGCGGCCTCGACGGCGTCGAGATCCTCGAGCTCCGGCGCCTCCTCGCCCGGCAGCATGAGCCGCGACTTCAGCTCGAGCAGCGCGGCGATGAGCACGAGGAACTCCGTCGCCACCTCGAGGTCGAGCTCCCCCCGGGCGTCAAGCACGTCGAGGTAGGAGACGACGATGTCGGCGAGGTCCACCTCGAGCAGGTCGACCTCCTCGCGCAGGACCAGCGTGAGCAGCAGGTCGAACGGGCCGGAGAAGACCTCGAGGTCGAGTTCCAGGTCGGCGACGCGCATCCTCAGCGGGACGCTATCCGCCGGGGCGGACCCACCCCCATCGCCGCCCGGACGTCGTCCAGGGTCGGGCGGGCGAGCCCCCGCGCCCTCTCCGCTCCCTCGGCGAGGACGCGCTCGAGCCCCTCCACGTCGGCCCGCAGCGCGGAGTAGCGCTCGCGCACCGGGGCGAGGTGGGCGGCGACCTCCTCCCCCACGGCCGTCTTGAGCTCCCCGTAGCGCGCGGAGGCGAAGTCCCGCTCCACGTCCTCCGGCCCCGCCCCCCGCACGGCCGCGAGCACCTCGATGAGGTTGGAGACCCCCGGCTTGTCGGGCGCCCGCACCACCTCCGCGCCCGAGTCGGTCACCGCCGAGCGGAACTTCTTGAGGATCGCGGCCGGCTCGTCGAGCACGTAGACCCTCCCGGAGTCCGCGCCGACCGTCGTCGACATCTTCCGGGTCGGCTCCTGGAGGTCCATGATGCGCGCGCCCACCGCCGGGATGCGATGCTCGGGGACGACGAGGACGTCACCGAAGCGCGCGTTGAAGCGCCGCGCGACGTCCCGCATGAGCTCGAGGTGCTCGCGCTGGTCCTCGCCCACCGGGACCTCGTCGGCGCGGTAGGCCAGCACGTCGGCGGCCTGGAGGACGGGATAGACCAGCACCCCGGCCGAGACGAGCTCGCGCTGCGCGGCGCTCTTGTCGCGGAACTGGTGCATGCGGTTGAGCTCGCCCAGGGCGGTCACCGAGTACAGCAGCCAGCAGAGCTCGGTGTGCTCGGCGACGTCGCCCTGGCGGAAGAGCACGCACCGCGCGGGGTCCAGCCCGGCGGCCAGCAGGAGCGCGGTGGTGTCGTACAGCCGCTCGCGCAGCTCGGCGGGGTCGTAGGGGACCGTGGTGGCGTGGAGGTTGACGATGCAGTAGATCGCCGGGTCCCCGCGATCCTGCCCCTCCACGTACTGGGAGATCGCGCCGATGTAGTTGCCCAGGTGCTTGCGGCCGGTGGGCTGGATTCCGGAGAAGATGCGCATCGGGAGGGGGCGAGGCTAACCGAGGCACGCCTCCTGCGCCCTCGCCTGCCGCGTAGCGGCGCGGGTCGGAGGTCGGCGGCGGGGTCCGGACCTGTGACCTTCGGTCCGTAGGAGACGAGTCGGCAGCTCAGGTTGGGTGCTTGGGTCTGCGCTGCACCCTCGGAGCTCGGTACGGCATGTGCCGAGCCATGAACTCCCCGAAGCGCGGCACCGTGAAGTCCACGTAGCCGTAGTCCTCGGTCGCGTAGACAAGTCCCTTGTCGAGCAGTCGCTGACGGATCATCGAGACCTCCGAGGTCTTGCGGCCGAGCTTCGCCGCGACGTCACCGGACTTGTAGGGCCCCGCTCCCAGTTCGGCCATCGCCCGCATGTAGCGACGCTCCTGATCGGTCGCTCGCTGGATGCGAACCTCGTAGATGCTCGTGTCGAGCGCCGTCTGGGCCGCCGGCGTCGCCGCCTCGACGTCGGCGGCCGTGATCGGCGCGCGGCCAGCGAGGTTCCATGCGTGCTTGCCGAGCTGCTGGATGTAGAAGGGATAGCCGCCGGTCCACGACAGTGCGAGGTCGACGGCTTCCGGCTCGTAGTCGACATCCTGCTGGCGAGCAGGTTCGACGAGCGCCGCCGTCGCATCGGTCTCTGACAGGTTCGCGATCACGGGAAAGCTGAACAACCGTTCGGCGTCGGAGCGCGCCTCACCGGTTAGCCGCGGGATCTGCGGCAGGCCCGCGGCCGCGAGCGTGA
>JBBSGJ010000074.1:0-10685 GCA_038254195.1 Solirubrobacterales bacterium | reverse complement strand
GCGTCGGTGCGCACGCGCGGCCTGAGCGACTGCGGCCACCTGCCCATGTGGGACGACCCCGAGCAGGTCGCCGAGGTGCTGCTCACGGGCAGCGCCGCGCGCGGTGGCGCCCGGCGCACGGACCCGGCGATGATCTGACCGGCCCGGAGGCGACGAATACCTCGCGCCATGAAGATCGCGATCGTGGGAGCCGGGATCTCGGGGTTGACCGCCGCCCACCTGCTCCATCGCGAGCACGACCTCAGCGTGTTCGAGGCCAACGCCTACGCGGGCGGGCACACGAACACGGTCCGGGTCGACACCGCCGACGCCACCCACGAGGTCGACACCGGGTTCATCGTCTTCAACGACCGGACCTACCCGAACTTCGAGCGCCTGCTCGCGCGCCTCGGGGTCGCCTGGCAGCCCTCGACCATGACCTTCGGGGTGAGCGACGACGCCGGCGACTTCGAGTACTCGGGCGCCTCGGTCAACGGCCTCTTCGCCAAGCGCGCGCACCTGGCGACGCCGTGGTTTCACCGGATGGTCGCCGACATGGTGCGCTTCAACCGCCGGGCCCGCGACCTGCTCGCCTCCGACGAGAACCCCTCGCTCGGCCACTGGCTCGAGGGCCAACGTCTCTCCCGCGCGTTCATCGACCGGCTCATCGTCCCCCAGGCCTCCGCCGTCTGGTCGTCGGACCCCCGTCAGATGTGGACGTTCCCCGCCCGCTTCCTCGTGGAGTTCTTCGACAACCACGGGATGCTCGGGCTCCGGAACCGGCCCCAGTGGCGGACGGTCACCGGCGGCTCGCAGCGCTACGTGGAGGCGCTCGTGGAGCCCTGGCGCGACCGCCTGCGGCTCTCGACCCCGGTGCACGCGGTCCACCGCCACGCCGGGCACGTGACGGTGACGCCGCGCGGCGGGGAGCCCGAGCGCTTCGACGAGGTGATCCTCGCCACGCACTCCGACCAGGCCCTGGGGATGCTCGACGACGCGACCGAGCGTGAGCACGAGATCCTCGGCGCCGTCCCCTACCAGGCCAACGAGGCGGTGCTGCACACCGACATCCGCATGCTGCCCCGCCGCCGGCGCGCGTGGGCGAGCTGGAACTACCACCTGTGCGAGACGCCGGCCGGCAAGCCGACGGTGACCTACCACATGAACCGTCTCCAGGCCCTGGACGCCGCCGAGGAGCTCTGCGTCACGCTGAACCGGACCGAGCGGATCGCGCCTGAGAAGATCATCCGGACGATCCCCTATGCCCATCCGGTCTACACCGTCGACGGCCACGCCGCGCAGGGCCGTCATGCGGAGATCAGCGGGCAGAACCGGACGCACTTCTGCGGGGCCTACTGGCGCTGGGGCTTCCACGAGGACGGCGTGGTCAGCGCGATGCGGGTCGTCGAGCGCGTGAACGGGAGGGCGTGAAGTGCACTCCGCGCTCTACGAGGGGACGATCCGCCACCGGCGCTTCGCCGTGCGGCCCGACGTCTTCTCCCACCGGGTGGCGATGGCCTACGTCGACCTCGACGAGCTGCCGCGGCTGCTGGACGGGCGGCTCGCGGCCCGGCGCGGCCTGGTGCGCTTCGAGCGCAGCGACTACCTCGGCGACCCCGCCAAGCCGCTCGCCGCCGAGGTCCGGCGCGTGGTCGCCGAGCAGACTCAGGGCAAGCCGGACGGGCCGGTCCGTCTCCTGACCCACCTGCGCTCCTTCGGGCACTGCTTCAACCCGGTGAGCTTCTACTACTGCTTTGACGGTGACCGTGTGGCGGCGATCGTGGCCGAGGTGACCAACACCCCGTGGGGCGAGCGCCACGCCTACGTGCTCCCGCGCGGCGGGGACGAGCGGGTGCTGACCGGCGAGATGGACAAGGCGCTGCACGTCTCGCCCTTCATGGGGATGGAGCAGCGCTACGAGTGGCACGTCCCGCCCCCGGCGGAGACGCTGAGCGTCCACATCGCCAGCCGTCAGGCCACCGACGAGCGGGCCTTCGACGCCACGCTCTCGCTGCGCCGCCGTGAGCTCAGCCGGCGGTCGCTGGCCGACGTGACCCTCCGCTATCCCGCGCCCACGCTCCGGATGCTCGGGCTGATCTACGGGCACGCGCTCAAGCTCCGGCTCGGCGGGGTCCGCCCGCATCCCCATCCCCAGGCCGCGGCGTGACCCAGGGCGTCGCGCGACGGATCGTCTCGGGCGTGCTCGCGCGCATCGGCACGGGGCAGCTCGTCGTGGTCGAGGACGGTGAGCGGCGCGTCTTCGGGAATGGCGTCCCGACGGCGACCGTCCACGTGAGCTCCCCGCGCCTGTGGCCCATGCTCGCCCGGGGCGGGCGCGGCATGGCCGAGTCCTACATGGCCGGGCTGTGGGAGACGGACGACCTCACTGCGGTCATCCGGATCGCCGCGCTCAACGTCCACTCACTCGACGACGTCCGCCGACGGCTCGCGCCGGTGTGGGCGCCCTACCAGCGCCTGCGCGGAGCGCTCCGGAGCAACACCCCGACCCGCAGCCGGCGTGACATCTCGGCCCACTACGACATCGGCAACGACCTGTTCGCGCTCATGCTCGACCCGACGATGATGTACTCCGGCGCGCTGTTCGAGCGGGAGGGGATGACCCTCGAGGAGGCGTCGCGGGCCAAGCTCGAGCGTGCCTGCGAGCGGCTCGACCTCGGCCCCGACGACCACGTGCTGGAGATCGGGACGGGCTGGGGGGGCTTCGCGGTCCATGCCGCGGCGACGCGCGGTTGCCGGGTGACGACCACGACGATCTCGCGCGAGCAGCGCGACCACGCGGTCGCGCGGGTGCGGGCGGCGGGGCTCGAGGATCGCGTGACGGTCCTGCTCGACGACTACCGCGAGCTCACCGGCACCTACGACAAGCTCGTCTCGATCGAGATGATCGAGGCGGTCGGCTGGAAGGACTTCGGCACGTTCTTCGCGCGCTGCTCGGAGCTGCTCAGGCCGGAGGGCGCGATGTTCCTCCAGGCCATCACGATCGACGACCGGGCCTACCAGGTGGAGAAGGGGTCCAAGACCTTCATCCGCACCTACATCTTCCCCAACGGCTGCCTGCCCTCCCTCGAGGTGATCGCGCGGTGTGTCGCCCGGCGCACGGACATGGGGACGGTCGACCTCGAGGACATCACGCCGCACTACGTCGAGACCCTCCGCCGCTGGCGGGCCAACTTCGACGCGGCCGGTGACCGGGTCGCGGAGCTGGGCTACGACGAGCGCTTCCGGCGCCTCTGGCGCCTCTACCTCTCCTACTGCGAGGCGGGCTTCGCCGAGCGGCGCATCGGGCTCGTGCAGATGGTGCTGGCCAAGCCCGCCTGGCGCGCGGTGCCGCCCGCGGCCGAGCCGCCTGCGCTCATGGCCGCGGCCGCCGGCTGAACATCCTCTCGCTGACGCGGTCGAGCAGGACCGACGGGCCGCGGGCCGCCAGCACCGCGAGCCCGGACCTCCCTCCCGGCCTCACGACCCGGGCGTCGGCCTCGATCGCGCGCAGCACCTTCGCGGCCCAGGCGGCGGGCTCGACGCGGTCCCAGCCCGAGGTGTCGATGTGTCGCCCGTACACCTCCTCGGTGGCCGCGAGCATGTCGGTCCTCACCCCGGGCGTGATGAGGTGCAGCACGTCCACCCCGGTGCCCCGGAGCTCGCGTCGCAGCGACTCGCTCAGGGCGACGGCGCCCGTCTTCGCGGCGGCGTACGTGCTCGCCCCCGGGAAGTGGGCGTAGCCGCTGATCGACGTGTTGTTGACGACCTTGCCCCGGCCCCGGGCGAGCATGTGGGGCAGCACCGCGTGGGTGAGGTGGGCGACGGCGACGAGGTTGACCTGGAACATCGCGTAGACGGCGGCCATGTCCTGCTCCTCGAGCAGGCCGCCGGTCATCAGCCCGGCGTTATTGACGAGCAGGTCGATCCGCCCGAGCTCGTCTCCGAGCCCCGCGCAGCTGGCGTCGATCTCCTCCCGCGAGGAGAGGTCCATCCGCACCGGGCGCACCTCGGCCCGGGCCCCGGCGACCGGCGCGAAGGCGGCCGGGTCCCGCACCCCGGCCAGGACGAGGCGCAGGGGCCGCGCCGCGAGCGCTTCGGTGAGCGCCCGGCCGATCCCGCGGTTGGCGCCGGTGATCAGGGCGGTCGTCTGCGCGAGCTCCATCAGCGGCCGCGTGCTGTCAAACCCCGACCTCGCTCCGATCCACCGGCTCGGAGGGGTCGTCGCCGCGGGCTGAGGGTGGCCGGCGCCGGGGCCCGAGCTCGCGCAGGACCCCGAGCATCGCGCTCGCGGCGGGAGAGCGGAAGGCGGCGGTCCGGGTGGCGGCCTGGATGTGCCGGCGCGGGGCGTCGGGCCCGAGCGAGCGCAGCACGACCGCCTCGTGCGGGGGACAGAGCGCGAGGTCGGGCAGCAGGGCCACGCCGACGCCCGCGCCCACGAGCTCCTGGATCGCCGTGTAGTCGTCGGACTCGAACTCGACGCGGGGGACGAACCCCGCCTTCTCGCACGCCCGCTCGAGCACCTTGCCGCCCGAGGTCAGCCGCGGAACGTCGATCCAGGTCTCCTGCGCCAGCGCCTCGAGCCGGATCTCGGCCGCGCGGGCGAGCGGGTGGTCACGGTGCAGCGCGAGCTGGACGGGATCGTCGAAGAGGTGGACGACCTCCACGCCCTCGACCGGATCGAGGTCGACCGTGAGCGCGAGGTCGAGCCGCCCGGAGCGCAGGCCGGCGAGGCTCTCCGCCGGCGAGGCCTGGCCGACCGCGAGCTCGACCCCGGGATGCCGCGCGCGGAAGACGTCGATGGCGCGGGGCAGGACCGTCGCCCCCGCCGTGGCGAAGCAGGCCATGCGCAGGCGCCCGCGGCGTAGCTCGGCGAGCTCGGCCAGCGCGACCTCCGCCGCCTCGAGCCCGGCGAGGATCGACTCGGCGTGGGCGACGAGGACGTTGCCGGCCTCGGTGAGCACGACCCCGCGCGCCCGGCGCTCGAGCAGGGCCGCGCCCGCCTCGCGCTCGAGCGCGGCGATCTGCTGGGAGACGGCCGAGGGGGTGTAGGAGAGGACGTCGGCGGCGCCGGCCAGCGAGCCCCGTCGCGCGACCTCGCGCAGCACCCGCAGGCGGCGGACGTCGAGCATGGGCTCACGTTACCCGGGATCGGGGACGCGCGGACCGTGGGTCGGCGCCCAGACCCCGGCGAGGCGGACGACCACGGCGGCGGCGGCGGCCATCTCCTGCACCGAGGCCCACTCGCGCACGGAGTGGTACTCGTGGCCACCGGTGAACAGGTTCGGGGTGGGCAGGCCGCGGGCCGAGAGGACCGAGCCGTCCGTGCCGCCGCGGATGGGCGTGCGCACGGGCTCGATCCCCTCGCCGCGCATGGCCTCCTCGGCGGCGGCGACGATCTCGGGGAACGGGGCGAGGTGACGCCGCATGTTCGGGTACTGCGGGCGGGAGGTGATTTCCACCCGTGCCCCCGGTGCGGTGGCGACCACCGCGCGCGCGGTGCGCTCGAGCAGGGCCACATGTCCGGCGAGGAGGTCGTCCTCGAAGTCGCGGGCGATCACGCGCAGCTCGGCCGAGCCCGCGTCGCCCGACAGCGCGTAGGGGTGCAGGAACCCCTCGCGGTCGCTCGTCGTCTCGGGCGACAGCGAGTCGGCGGGCAGCGCGGCGACGATCGCGGAGGTCAGCTTCAGCGCGTTGACGAGCGTGCCCTTCGCCCAGCCCGGGTGGACGTCGACGCCCCGGACCGAGACGACGACCTCGGCGGCGGTGAACGTCTCGTCCTGGAGCTCGCCGAGCGAGGACCCGTCCAGTGTGTACGCGCAGCGGGCCCCGAAGCCCTCGACGTCGAACAGGGTCGCCCCCTCTCCGATCTCCTCGTCCGGGGTGAAGCAGACCCGGAGCCGCGGGCGGGGGAGCTCGGGATGCGCGGCGAGGTGGGCGACGGCGGTGACGATCTCGGCGACGCCGGCCTTGTCGTCGGCGCCGAGAAGCGTGTCGCCCGAGCTCGTGACGAGGTCGTGACCGGCGCAGCGCCTGAGGGCGGGCATCGTGGCCGGGTCGAGCACGGTCTGAGCGTGCGGGAGGGCGATGACACCCCCGTCGTAGCCGCGATGGACGAGAGGCTCGACTCCGGCGCCGGGCGCGTCCGGGCTCGTGTCGACGTGTGCCACGAGGCCGATGGTCGGCGCGTCCGCCACCGTCGCTCCGAGCGTCGCGGTCGTGTAGCCGTTCTGATCGAGGACGACGTCGTCGAGCCCGAGCGCGGCCAGCTCCTCCACGAGCATCCGCGCGAGCTCGAGCTGCCCGGGCGTGCTCGGGCTGCGCTCGCGCTCGCGGCGCGACTGCGTGTCGATGCGGACGTAGCGGGTGAAGCGCTCGAGCAGTCCGGGCGCGAGGGCCTCGGAGAGAGGAGAGGTGAAGCTCACGGCCGTCCACGGTAAGGGGATACGGGCTGGCGCGCGACGAGGCGTGAGGGGGGACTCACAGCCGGGTACGAACGCGGTGTCGTGCTCGCCGTCGCCGCCACCTCCTTCGACGCCGAGGATCCCCTCGCGGGCCTCGACGTCTCCGACCGTCCCGAGCCCGAGGTCCCCGAGGGGTGGACCACCGTCGCCGTCCGCGCGGCGTCGCTCAACCACCACGACCTGTGGTCGCTGCGGGGCGTCGGTCTCCGCGAGGAGGCGCTCCCGATGATCCTCGGGTGCGATGCCGCGGGGACGGACCCCGACGGGAACGAGGTCATCGTCCATTCGGTGGTCTCCCATCCCGACTGGCGCGGGGACGAGACGCTCGACCCCAAGCGCTCCATGCTGTCGGAGCGACACCCGGGGACGTTCGCCCGGCAGGTCGCGGTGCCCGTGCGCAACCTGGTGCCCAAGCCGGCAGAGCTCTCCTGGGAGGAGGCCGCGTGCCTGCCCACGGCCTGGCTCACCGCCTACCGGATGCTCTTCGGTCGCGGTGGGCTCATGCCCGGGCAGACCGTGCTCGTCCAGGGCGCGGGCGGCGGGGTCGCCACGGCGGTCATCGCCCTCGGCCGCGCCGCCGGCCTGCGGGTGTGGGCCACAAGCCGCACCGAGGAGAAGCGCGCACGGGCGCTCGCGCTCGGCGCCGACGCGGTCTTCGCGGCCGGGGACCGCCTCCCCGAACGCGTCGACGGGGTGATGGAGACGGTCGGCGCCGCCACGTGGGGCCACTCGCTGCGTGCGCTCAAGCCCGGGGGGACCCTCGTGGTGTCGGGGGCGACGAGCGGAGCCGACCCGCCCGCCGAGCTGACCCGTGTCTTCTTCCTCCAGCTCTCCGTGGTCGGGTCGACGATGGGCACCCGGGACGAGCTCGAGCGCCTCGCGCGCTTCTGCGTGGCGACGGGCGTACGGCCGGAGATAGAGGCGACGATGCCCCTGGATCGCGCGCGCGACGGCTTCACGATGATGCGGGAGGGGGACCTCTTCGGAAAGGTCGTTTTCACCCTCGCCCAGGAGCACGTGCCGCACCCCTGATCGAGCTAGAGCTGGGCTCCCTCATTCCTCCACCGCGGGGAAGCGCGCGCCGCCGGGCAGCTCGGCCCCGGGCTCCACGGCGGCGCGCAGGCCCACGAGGGCGATGTCGCCGTTCTCCTCCCCGATCCGCGCGCCGCGGCCGACCTCGACCCGGTCGTCGAGGATCGCCCGCTCCACCCGGGCGCCGGCGCGGACCACGGCGCCGGGCAGCAGCACGGAGTCGCGGACCACGGCGCCCTCCTCGACCCGGGCGCCGCGCCCGATCACCGAGCGCTCGACGCTCCCCGCCACGCGGCTCCCGGGCGCCAGCCGGCTCTCCTCCAGCTTCGCCCCGCGGGAGATCTGGGCCGAGGCGCGATGGGAGGTGGCGCGGGTGGCGATCGGCCAGTCGGGGTCGTCGAGGTCCAGGGGCGGGACCTCGGCGAGCAGGTCTGAGTCGGTTGGCGGGCAGGAAGACCGCCGGGCGCATCCGGTCACCCGTGACCGCCCGGTGGCGGGCAGGCCGCTCGCGAGCTCGAGGAGGTCGCTCAGGGCTCGTCCCTACCTAGGTCCGCGGCGTCCGCGGTACCAGCCAGTCCACCCAGTGGCCGCACGCCGCGCGGACCGGGACGAGCCGGGGGCGATCGTTTACACGGGTGAAGGCTGCCTCGTTCAGCGTCAGCCCGCCCGGCGAGTACTTCACGTTGGCCGGGCGTGGCGTGCCCAGAAGGCTGCCGAAGGAGGTCCGCGGCCGGGCGGTGACCCGCACGACGGTCGTGCCTCCGTCCGAGCGGACGGCACCGGCGAGCCAGTAGGTCCCGATGCGGCCGAGGTAGGGCGGGAGCTGGGTGCGGAGCCCGGGGCCCTCGACGTCGAGCCCGGTCTCGTTGACGTACTGGACCGAGAAGTTCCAGCGGCCGGGGGGGAGCTTGATCCGCAGCGTCGCGCTGGCGCCCGGAACCAGTGGCTGGCCGTGCCAGGCCCCCTGGCCGACCACGATCGGCGCCGGGCGCACGGCGGCGAGGCGGTCGGCCAGGAGCACCTGCCCGCCCTGCGGGCTGCGGCAGTCCAGCAGGGCGCCGGGCCGGCCGACCGGGTCGATGAGGTCGCGCGACAGTGTGGGCCCGATCCGCTGGTAGAGGACGAAGGACGGGGTGGTCCTGACCGCGCGGAAGTTCGGGGGGATCGAGCTCGCGTACCCCGTCCGCGGCGCGATGAGCCAGTTCATCGCGTCGAGGTCCGTGCGCGCGACGTTGTCGACGTCGACCGGCGTGCCCGGCCGGGGAAGCTTGTCGGTCCGCAGGTGGACCACGAACGGGTTGTAGAGCTCCACGTTCGAGTACGGGCGGGTCTTGCGCAGCATCCACTCCGTGAAGTGGTCGCGCCCGAGGAACAGCGTGTTCTCCCCCTGGGTGTCCTTCGCGAGGGCCTGGAGCTCGCTCGACTGCGGCCCGAGCCCCACGGACGCGTCGCGGAGCACGGCGAAGGAGGAGATCGCCCCGGCGACGAGGAGCACCGCCCCGACGACGCGCACGACGGTGAGCGGTCCCCGCCCGCGGCCGAGCCGGGCCTCGCGCCGCCAGGCGGCCAGGAGCGGCGCGCCGATGCAGACGACCACGAGCGGCGCGAGCACCGGCAGCCCCTTCGCCGCGTTGTAGAGGTTGCGCGTCAGCGAGATCTGGATCCAGACGAGGACCGCCATGGCGAGCGCGATGGGCGGCCCGAGCTCGCGCCGGCGCCACCACCAAACCAGCCCGGCGACGAGCGCGAGCGCCGCCAGCCCGGTGAGGACATACGAGGGCCAGCCCGGCGACGGCGAGTCGCGGAAGTCGCCGACGAACGAGACGCCGAGGGCCTTCGCGGGAGACAGCGGACCGGGGAGGTTGCCCATCCCCATCGGCGGCTCGTGGGCGAAGAAGGAGTTCGCGAAGACCACCATGCGGGTGACGTCGGGCGCGGCGAGCAGCCAGAGCCCGAGCAGTCCGCCGAGCAGGCCGGGCACGGCGTGGCCGACCAGCGCCTCACGCCGGCGCCCGCGCCGGCGCAGCACATGCACGGCGAGAAAGGCGACCACCGTGGCCAGGGGCCAGACCATCCCACCGTAGGAGAAGACGTAGACCGCGGATCCGGCGAGCAGTCCCAGCGGGATGCCCCGGCGGAAGGCGGATGCCGGGCCTTCGCGTACCCAGTCGCCCACCGCCACCGCCGTACCGAGGAGCAGCAGCGCCTCGATCGTCTCCTTGAAGGAGGCCTGGGCGTAGTAGGAGATGAAGAGGTACGAGGTCCCGGCGAGCGCGGCGACCGCCCAGCGGCCCGGGCGCGGACCGCGCCGCAGCGCTCCCAGGGCCACGAGCGCGACGAGGGCGGGCACGGCGAGCTGCACCGCGGCGAAGGAGCGCTCGTCGCCGATGCCCTGCAACCCGAGCGTCGCCGCGAGCCCGTGGGGCCCCACCGGGTAGTCGGCGGTCTCCAGCGGCCCGCCGATCGCGGCCACCGGCAACCAGCCCGCATGACTGCGCAGCCAGGCGGCCTGGCTGAGGTGCTGGGCCATGTCGTTGGAGACGTTCACCCCGAGGATCCCCACCCGCCCGTAGACGAGGTAGGGGACGAGCGCGGCCAGCAGCACGAACCCACCGACGGGCACGGCGTCGGGGAGCGCCTCGCGCAGGTCGCGCCGGATCCGGGGCACCAGCAGCGCTCCGATCACGAGCACGGCGATCATCACCGCGATCGTGCGCGCACGCTGGGGCAGCCAGACGATCTGCCCCCCGATGGCCAGCAGCAGGCCGTAGCCCACGGCCGGTGACCACCACCGCCACCCGCGGTAGCCGCACATGACAAGCACCGCCTGGCCCAGCACGGCGGAGGCCACGACGACGCCGGCCCCGAGAATGAGGGTCAGGAGCACGGCCGCGGGAGGATAGGCGGACGTCCGTCCAGGTCGGCGACCGTGACCTTCAGACGTTCCACGGCTCGTCCGATGAACAGCCCTATGCGCCTCCCTCGCCTCCTTGCCCTCGCCCTGACCTGCCTCCTGGCGACCCTGGCCCTCGCCGGGCCCGCCCGAGCGGACCTCCTCAACCCCCTGCGCGCCATCCCCTGGGGCATCTTCCACTCGCCGACGCTCGACCCCACCAACGACGCGCCGAGCGCCTACTTCAACCAGGCCCGGAGCCGGGTGGACAAGGCCGCGCTGACCAGGGTCCTGGCGACGCCGCGCTTCCGCTGGTTCGG
>JBBSGJ010000073.1:0-10734 GCA_038254195.1 Solirubrobacterales bacterium | reverse complement strand
GTACTACATCCAGGAGCAGCGCGACCGGGCGGCAGGCGCACGCGATGCTCCCCGCGCGGCTTCCCACCCCCGCCCGCCGAGCGGACTCCGAAGGCCCCGCGGCGCCGGTGGTGGCTCAGACGCCCGCGCCTGCGCCCGCTCCAGGGCGCGACGCCCCGCCGCGCTCTGCTACGCGTCGGTGTGGATCTCCGCGGGCGAACCCTCCTCGGGGCACATCCCCGGGAGTCTCCCAGGCCAGCCGACGAGAACACCACCGTCCTCGTCGACGACTTCGCGGACAAGAACATCGGTGTCGTCCTGCCGGACTCCGGCGAGCGCTACGTCTCCACCCCGTTCTTCGCCCCGTCGGCATGAGCGGGGTTAGCATTGGGTGGGTGCGCCGCATTGTCTCGTCCTTCGCGCTCGTCCTCGCGTCGGGCGCGCCGGCCCGCGCGGCGCGGCCCGCGAGCGGGGCCTGGACCGGGACGGTGGCGCGCTCGACCCCCACGGTCTCCTTCTGTCGGCCCTTGAAGTACATCGCCCGCGGCCGCTTCACGAGCACTGCCCGGCTGACGGGATGCCTGGAGGAGCAGGCGGCCGGCTGCGTCGGCGGGCTTCCGTGGCGAGCGCATCGGCGCGGCTGAGGCCGTGCGGGTCGACGTCACCGACAGGCTCTGCCCCATGACCTGGCTGGCGGCGAAGCTCGCGCTGGAGCGCGCCGAGCCGGGGGAGACCGTCGAGGTGCTCTGCGCGCCCGGCTCCGAGGCGCTCGACAACGTGCCGCGCTCGGCGCGGGAGGAGGGGCACCGGGTCTCCGTCGACGGGCCGCTCGTGACGATCGTCCGCGGGGCGTGAGCGCGCTCTCGGGCGACGAGCTCGAGCGCTACTCCCGTCAGCTCGTGCTGCCGGAGTGGAGCGAGGCCGCCCAGCTGCTAGTCAAGCGCGCCTCGGTGCTCGTGCTCGGGGCGGGCGCGCTCGGATCGCCCGCCGCGCTCTACCTCGCCGCGGCCGGGGTCGGCCGTCTCGGGCTCGCCGATCCCGACGCCGTCGAGCCCTCGAACCTCGCCCGGCAGGTCATCCACTTCACGCCCGACATCGGCGTGCCCAAGGCCCTGTCGGCCGCGGCCAAGCTGCGCTTCCTCAACCCGGACATCGTCGTCGAGCCCTACCAGGTCCGTCTCGAGCCCGAGAACGCCCGCGCGCTCGTGGCCGGCCACGACTGCGTCCTGGACTGCTCGGACTCCTTCGCAACCCGCTACGCCGTCAACGACGCCTGCTGCGCGGTCAGGACGCCGCTCGTGGAGGCGGGAGTGCTCGGGTTCCGCGGGCTCGTCATGACGATCCGGCCCGGGGAGAGCGCCTGCTACCGCTGCGCGTTCCCCGACCCGCCGGCGCCCGGGGCGGTCCCGAGCTGCGCGGAGGCCGGGGTGCTGGGACCGGTCGCGGGGGTGGTGGGCTCGTGGCAGGCGCTCGAGGCCCTCAAGCTCATCGCGCGCGTGGGGGAGCCGCTGCTCGACCGCTTCCTGGAGTGGGACGGGCTCTCGGCGCAGGTGACCGAGGTGCGCACCGCGCGGCGGGCGGACTGCCCGGCCTGCGAGGGTGTAGAACTCCGGCCATGACCAGGCTCTTCAAGGAGTTCCGTGAATTCATCCTGCGGGGGAACCTCGTCGACCTGGCCGTCGCCGTGGTCATCGGCGCCGCGTTCGGCGCCGTGGTGTCCTCGCTCGTGTCGAACATCATCACGCCGATCATCGCGGCGATCGGTGGCAAGCCGGACTTCAGCGCGCTCACCTTCACGATCGGCAAGGGCGTCTTCCACTACGGCGCCTTCCTGAACGCCCTGCTGACGTTCCTGATCATCGCCGCCGTGGTGTTCTTCCTCGTGATCAAGCCGGTCAACGCGCTGCTCGCGCGCCTGAAGCCCGAGCCGAGCGTGGACAAGGTCACCCGCGAGTGCCCGGAGTGCCTGAGCGCCATCCCGGCGGAGGCACGGCGGTGCGCGTTCTGCACGGCCGAGGTGGGGCCCGAGGCGTCATCGGCCTAGGCGCCGCCACCGGCGGCCGCGACGAACCCGGACACGTCGCCGCGGGCCTGGAGCTCCACGGCCTCCCCGCCGCGCATCGTGATCGTCACCGACCACCAGCTCTTGGCCGCGCCGTCGGTCGTCACGCCCGCGATCTCGGCGCGCGGCACGCTGCCCAGGTGGTCGTGGACCTGGGAGAGCATCGGGTCGGCCTGCCACACGTGCAGCGCGTCCGCGGTGATCCCGAGCACCACGGCGGCGTCGAGCGGGAGCTCGGTGCGCTCCTCGGCGCGGTGGGCGGCTACGCGGGCGGCGGGGCGGGCGACGAGGTAGTTGCCCAGCGGCCCGAGCCAGCGGGCCGGTCCGAGCGGCGTGTTCACCCGGGCGTAGACCGCCGCCTCGAGCGGCGTGGCGTCCACTTGCGCGGAGAGGGTCGGTACCAGATCCTTGTCGTCGACATGCACGGGACGTACCTCCGGGACGGGAGCAGTCCGCGACACGCTAGCGGAAAGTACTTTGCAGCATAAAGTCAAGCCGTGACCCTCGCCTCCGAGCTCTCGCCCCGGCAGGCCGACGAGACCCTCGCCGAGCTCGGCGGGCTGCGCCGGCGGACGCGGCGCGCGGTGGGGACGCTCTGGTTCCCGCTCGTCCTCTTCGGGTCGCTGACCCTGCTCGAGATCCCCTTCGAGCTGGCCGTGGGGCCGCCGGTGATCGCGTTCTTCTGGCTCGTGGCCGGGCCGGTCGGGTGCGTTCTCGTCGGCCGTCACCTGCGGCGGGAGGGTCGTCTCCGGGGGATGACGGGCCGTCCCCGCGCGGGCGGCCTTCTCGGCGCGGGTATCTGCGTCGGCTGCTTCCTCCTCGGGGTGGTCGGGGGTTGGGGGGGGGGGGAGCGGGGGGCGCTGGCGGCGGCCGTGGTCTGGGTGACCGTCGGCTACCTGGTCCTGGCGCGTCTCACGGGGCGGCCCGTCCTGGGGACGACGATGGTGGCGGTGGCGGTGGTGGTCCTCGCGCTCGGTTCGATGGCGGTGCCGGTTTGGGTGATGGCGCTCGCGTTCGGTACGGGGCAGCTCGCCGCCGGCGCCGCGTTCCGCCGCCGCGAGGCGGCGACCGCGTGAGCCATCCCAGCCGCCGCCTCGACGACGCGGTGCACCAGCGCACCCGGCTCGGGATCCTCGCGGTCCTGGCCGAGGCGGGACGGGCCGACTTCACCTACCTGCGGGACACGCTCGAGCTGTCGGACGGGAACCTGTCGCGCAACCTGACCCGCCTGGAGGCGGCGGGCTATGTGCGCGTGGAGAAGGTGCACGAGGGACGCCGGCCGCGGACGTGGCTCAGCGTGACCGGGGCGGGCCGGACCGCGCTCGACGCCGAGGTGGCGGCGCTGCGGGAGCTGATCGGAGGCCTGGAGCGCCGGACGGTGGGAACCGTCCGGGCCCGTGCGCTGCCCGAGGCTCAGTAGAAGACGGTGCGCGTGCGGTGGCGGGGACGGGACTTGTACCCGGGTGACTGACCGCGGTGCCAGAGGCCCTCGTCGAGGAGGCGGGGTGGGGTGCCGGTCCGTCGGCTCAGGAGCTCCACGGCATGCAGAACGCAGGCGCGGATCTCGACCTCCTCGCGGGACCCGGGTGCGATGAGCCGTCCGGCGTCGATGCGCGCGGCCAGGCCGTCGTCGTAGCGCAGGACGCCGTCCACGCGCAGGACGTGGGGGACGAGGTTGTCGGCGAACATGGTCAGGCGGTCGAGGTCGGAGAAGGTCGCCAGGCCGGCCTGCGCGAGGTCGTGGGGGAGGATCTGGGCGCGCTTGTAGAAGCCGCGGTCGGCGAAGAAGGGCATGTCGGCCGCGAGCGCCGTGGCGAGCGCCTCGGCGGTGGGTGGGAGCTCGGGGTTGGCCTCGAGCCACGGCCCGAGGTCGTTGAGCGCGCGGGCGTAGAGGCCCATGAGCTCGTGGTCGGGATCCTGCCCGAGGACGGCGGCGACCGCGGTGGCGTCGAGGGCTTCGAGCTCCGCGGCGGACCACACCCCGTGCGCCCGGGCGTGGTCGGTCAGGGCCGACAGGATCGTCAGCGACCCCGAGCGCCCCGGGCGCTTGCGCAACGTGGGAAACCAGCCCGAGCCGAAGTTGATCGCGTCCCACACGAAGACGAAGCGGACCCGCTCCTCCTCGGGCAGCTCGACGGGGTGCAACGCGGGGTCGAGGACCGGCGGCGGGGCCGGCGCGATGGCGTCCAGAGCGCCGGGATCGAGCCGTACGAAGCGGGCCGTCCGGGCCACCTCGGCGGCGTGCGCGCGGATGTCGTCGAGGAGCCCCATCCGCCGCCGGTCTGCCCGCTACCGTCGAGGACGATGCCCGCTCCCGCCGCCGCCGAGCAGCTCGAAGGGCTCCTCGCCGGCCTGAACCCTCCGCAGCGCGAGGCGGTCACCCACGGCGACGGGCCGCTGCTCGTCCTCGCGGGTGCGGGATCGGGTAAGACCCGGGTGCTCACCCACCGGATCGCCTACCTCATGGCCACGGAGCGCGCGCGCGCCAACGAGATCCTCGCCATCACGTTCACGAACAAGGCGGCGGGGGAGATGCGCGAGCGAGTGGAGCGGCTCGTCGGCCGCCGCACGCGCGCGATGTGGGTCATGACGTTCCACGCCGCCTGCGTGCGGATGCTCCGGGTCGAGGCCGCCCGGCTCGGCTACACCCGCCAGTTCACGATCTACGACCAGGCCGACGCCCGCCGCCTGACCAAGCGCTGCCTCGACGAGCTCGGGATCGACCCCAAGCGCTTCACCCCCGCCGCGATCCACAACCAGATCTCCGACGCGAAGAACAAGCTGCGCGACGCGGACGCCTACGGGAAGCTCGTCGGCTCCTACTTCGAGCAGACGGTCGCCGACGCCTACCGGCTCTACGAGTCAGAGCTCCACCGGATGAACGCGATGGACTTCGACGACCTCCTCGTCCGCGCGGTGAACGTCCTCGAGCTCTTCCCCGAAGTGCGGGACCGCTACGCCACGGCCTTCCGCCACGTCCTCGTCGACGAGTACCAGGACACGAACCACGCCCAGTACCGCTGGCTCCAGCTGCTGGCCGGCGAGCACCGCAACCTCATGGTGGTCGGCGACGACGACCAGTGCCTGGTGGCCGGCACGCCGGTGCGGATGGCCGACGGGTCCGAGCGCTCCATAGAGACGATCAGGGAGGGAGAGTGGGTGCTGTCCTCCTACGGGGACGGCGACTTTCGCCCGGCCCGGGTGACGCGCACGCATCGAGCCGGGGCGAAGTGGGGCGTCGCGATCACCACCGCAAGCGGCAGACGCGTCGTCTCCACCCCCGAGCACACGCACTTCGCGGGCCACTGTCCTGACTTGTGGTCGCAGGACGCCCATAAGTCAGGACAGCCGACGGTGACGCTGTGTGGAGACCACCGAGGGAGCGCCCCCATGCACGTCATCGAGCACGGCCGCCGGACACGCGGCTTCTCCCACCTCCCCTCCCTGATCGAGGACCTCCCCCGCACCGCGCCCGTGCGCTGGCAGGCCCGCCTCGGGTCAGAAACGGTCCTGCCCTTCACCCCCGCCATCCTCGTCCGGCCCGGCATGGCGATGTTCGCCGAGGACGGCGAGCTCGATCTCGTCGAGCGCGTCGAGTGGATCCGCCTCGAAGCGCCCGTCCACGACCTCGACATCGAGCACACCCACAACTTCGTCGCGGGCGGCCTCGTCACCCACAACTCGGTCTACTCGTTCCGGGGCGCCGACATCCGAAACATCCTCGATTTCCAGGATCACTTCCCCGAGGCCCACACCGTCAAGCTCGAGCAGAACTACCGCTCGACGCAGACCATCCTCTCCGCGGCCAACGCCGTGGTGGCGAACAACCGGGGGCGGATGTCCAAGGCGCTGTGGACCGACTCGGGCCAGGGCGATTCGATCCACGTCCGCGAGCTCGAGGACGAGCACGCCGAGGCGCGGTACGTGGCCGGCGAGGTCGAGCGCCTCGTGGACGAGGGGTGCGCCCGCTCGGAGATCGCGGTCTTCTACCGGACCAACGCGCAGTCGCGGGTGCTCGAGGACACGCTCGTGCGCCGCGAGATCGCCTACCAGGTCATCGGCGGGACGAAGTTCTACGACCGGGCGGAGATCAAGGACGCGCTGGCCTACCTCGTCCTGCTCGTCAACCCGCAGGACGCGGGCGCGTTCACGCGCATCGCGAACGTCCCGCGGCGCGGGCTCGGCGCCACGTCGCTCGCGCGCGTGACCGGGTGGGGCAACACCGCCGGGCTCTCCGTCTGGGACGCCGCCGCCGAGCCCGAGCAGGTCCCCGGGCTGGGCACCGCGGCCCGCAAGGCGCTCGGGCGCTTCATGGGCACGATGCGGGTCCTGCGCGAGCGCGCCGAGCAGAACGTCCCGGTCGCCGAGCTCCTCGAGGAGATGCTGCGCGAGACGGGCTTCACCGACACGCTCGAAGCCGAGCGCACCATCGAGGCCCAGGGCCGCCTCGAGAACCTCGCCGAGCTCGTCGAGGTCGCGCGCGAGTACGACGGCACCGCGGAGGAGCCGTCGCTCGGGGGCTTCCTCGAGCAGGTCGCGCTCGTGGCCGACACGGACCAGATCCGCGACGACTCCGGCGTCGTGACCCTCATGTCCCTGCACTCCGCGAAGGGCCTGGAGTACCCCGTGGTGCTCATCATCGGCTGCGAGGAGGGCGTCTTCCCGCACTCGCGCGCGCTCGACGAGGGCGGCCTGGAGGAGGAGCGGCGCCTGGCGTACGTGGGGATCACGCGGGCGATGCGCGCCCTCTACCTCACCTCCGCGCGCACCCGCAACGTCTTCGGCGCACGCACCTACGGCCTCCCCTCGCGCTTCCTGGCCGAGATCCCGGGGGACCTGACCGACAACGAGCAGCACGTGCCCCTCGCCGGTCCGCGCGCCCGGGCCACGAGCTGGGACTCCACCACCGACGCCGAGCCCGTCGCCTACCGGGTGGGCCAGGACGTCCGCCACGCCGCGTTCGGGATCGGAAAGGTCATCGGCCACGAACCCGGCGGCATCGTCGTCCTGCACTTCCGCGATCACGGAGACCGGAAGTTCGTGGCCGAGCTCGCGCCGCTGTCGCCGGCGTGAGACGGGACGGGCCGTGAGCGCCACCGTCATCGACGGGACCGCGATCGCCGCCGCGGTGCGGGCGGAGGTGGCGCGGGAGGTCGCAACGCTCGCGGGGCCGCCGCCCGGCCTCGCGACGATCCTCGTGGGGGATGACCCCGGCTCGCACGTCTATGTCCGCGCGAAGATCCGCGCGTGCGAGGAGACCGGGATCGTCTCCCTGCACCGGCCACTGCCCGAGGGCACCCCGGCCGAGGAGATCGCACGAACGATCGCCGAGCTCAACGCTGATCCTGCCTGCTCCGGCATCCTCCTGCAGCGTCCCGTCCCCGGCCTGCCCGACGGCGGCGCCGCGCTCTCGGTGCTCATCGACCCCGACAAGGACGTCGACGGCCTCACCCCGGTCTCGGCGGGCCGGCTCGTCCAGGGCCTCCCGGGCCTGCGCCCGTGCACTGCGCTCGGCTGCCTCGAGCTCCTCGACCGCCACGGGGTCGAGCTGGAGGGCGCCGAGGCGGTCGTCGTGGGCCGCTCGGACCTCGTGGGCAAGCCCGTGGCCCACCTACTGCTCGGGCGCAACGCCACGGTGACGATCTGCCACTCCCGCACACGGGATCTGCCGGCCGTAGCCGCGCGCGCCGACGTCCTCGTCGCCGCCGCCGGCCGGCCCCGCTTCGTCCAGGGGGATTGGGTCAAGCCGGGCGCCGCGGTGCTCGACGTGGGCATCAGCCGTCTCGGCGAGGGCCTGGTCGGGGACGTCGACTTCGTCCCCGCCGCCGAACGCGCGGCGTTCATCACGCCCGTCCCGCGGGGGGTCGGCCCGATGACGGTCGCGATGCTCATGCGCAACACGCTGGAGGCGGCGCGCGTCGCAAGCGTCCGGCGGTCCTGATCGAACTTGCCCGTATCGGGGGCCGCGGCGCTCATCGCCTGCCCCGCCTGCGCACGGACCGTGGAGGCCGGGAACGTTCTGCTCGGGTCAGCCCGGACGCTCGCCCCGACGCCCCGTCCGCGCGGCGGGGTCGCCGCCTGCTCGCCCCGGCGCACCGCTTTCGCGCGCTGACCGGCACGCCGCCGGGTCGGCGAGGGTGACGAGGGCGCCCGAGTCTGCGTCGAGCAGCGCCGCCTGGCCGTAGGGCACCGGCTCAACGACGTTGTTGAGTGCCGGTCGCGGCGCGACGCCGCCACGTCCGCAGCGCAACTCGCGCGCCCGCGCGAGCACGGTGGCCGCCCGCCCGGGAGCCCGGAGCTTCACCGCGCTGTTGAGGTCCCACGCGGCGGCGAAGACCGGCACCCCTGCCCCGGCAAAGCGCTGGCGGGAGACCACCAGCAGGGTCCGTGGCTCGGCGCGCGCGAGCGTCCGGCGTACGACGGCGAGCTCGCGCGTCGACTCTCGCGCGGCCCGCTTCCACTCCCCCACGTCGCGCTCCAGTCCCCCTGCCCAGCCGCCGGCCACGAGCGCCGCGAGCGCGGGCGCCGCCCACCGTGCCCGCGTCGCCCACAGCGCCCGCACCCCCGCCGCGGCGGCGAGGGCGAAGCCGAAGGCGGCGAGGATGTTGCCGCGATTGAAGACCCCGGCGCTGAGCGGGTCGTACGGCCCGGCGGCCGGGAGGAGCATGGCCCAGGCCGCGACGGCGACGATCGCGCCCCCTCCCGCCCAGGTCAGCCAGGTGCGCGCGTCGCCGGTCGCGCGCCGGGCGGCGAGGGCGGCCGCGAGGACCACCGTCGCCCCGAGACCCAGGGCCAGGGCGCCGGTGAGCCCGGGGATGAGCGCGCGCCCGACGAGCTCGAGCCCGTGGACGGCGAGGACGGGACCGTGCGCAACGGTGGACGGGAGCGAGCGCTCGGGATGGGACGTGAGCGCCGCCTCGGCGCCGAGGATGGGCACGAGGACGGCGGCGTCGAGCCGCCACCAGCGCCAGGCGGCCTGGCGACCGACGCGCCGGGCGTGCAGGAGCCCCGTGAGCAGGATGAGCCCGGCGGCAGCCTCGTAGGTCAGCAGGCTCGCGGCGTAGGCGGTCACCGAGGCGGCGTGGAGCCGGCGCCGCCACACCGGGTCTGGCGTCGCCAGCCCGCGCAGCGCGAGGACGAGGCCGAGCCCGGCGAGCACGAGCGCGACCAGGTTGATCGAGGCGGTCGCCCACAGCCGGGTGGAGTCCGAGAACGGGAACAGGAGGGCCAGGACGGCCGCCCCGCCGGCCACCAGGGCGGGCAGCCCCAGCGCCCGCAGCACGACGTGGAAGGTCAGCGAGGCGAGGACGGCGAGCAGGGCGGCGAGGGCGAGGTGGAGCTCGGGCCGCGCGCCGAAGAGCAGGTGGGGGAGGGGGAGCAGAAGTGCCAGGAGCGGGCGGTAGCGCATGACCCCGAGGTCGACCGGCCCGAGGAAGCCGTCGGCCGGGGGGTGGGCGGTCGTCGCCGCGTTCTCCCAGTCGTCCCACGCGAAGGACCCGGAGGCGACGTACGGCCCGAGCAGGAGGACCCCGAGCGCGCCGAGCCCGCCCGCCACGATTGCGAGCTCACGCCGCGACGCGACTCCGGCCCCCGGCATCCCCGCGAGGGCGTACCCCAACCCGGCGGACAGAGAACCGGTCCGCGGCGGGGGTCCCGTGACTGTCGCGTTGCTCGCGGGCAACAAGCTGGAGGCGGCGCGCTTGCAAGCGTCCGCCCGGCCTGGTCTGATGGGGTGCACAACCACTTCCCACCTCGGAGGTTCCCCATGGGGTTCGACTACCAGCGGCTGCGCCTCGGTGAGCGTGTGGCCGGCATCTGTGCCGTCCTGCTGCTCATCGTCATGTTTCTGCCGTGGTACAGCGTCGGGCCGTTCAACGGGACCGCCTGGGAGGTCTTCGGCTACACCGACCTCTTGCTGTTCCTCCTGGCCATCGTCACGCTGGCCCTGGTCGCGGTGACGGCTACCCAGCGAGCTCCCGCGCTCCCCGTCGCGGGAAGCGTCATCCTGACGCTCTTCGGGGGAGTGATGGTCCTGCTCGTGCTCTACCGGATCGTGCAGCAGCCGGGGCCGGACGACTTCGTCAGCGTCGAGCTCGGCGCCTACATCGGGCTCCTGGTCGTGGCGGGGATCGCCGCCGGCGGCTTTCTCTCCATGCGCGACGAGGGGACGAGCCTCGGTGGCGCCCGCGCCCGGGCCGAGTCGATGATCGCCCAACGCCGTACCGCCGGTGGGGGAGCGGCGACGACCACCGGCTCGCCCGCCTCGCCCCCGGTCGGCACCGCGCCGCCTCCCGAGGCCCCGCCGCCGCCACCGGCGGCCACTCCGCCGCCCCGAGAGCCGCCCCCGCCCGCCGGGCCCGCCAACCCCTGACTCCGAGCGCTCTCCGGAGCCAGCCGCTGGGTCCGCCACGGTGGGCGGACCTGGCCCGAGGCGGTTCTCCGACGGTGGCTCGCGCCTCCGCTTCACCCTGCCCGCGGCCGCCGACGGGACCGCCGGAGACCGCCGCATCGCTGCCTAAGCTTCCGGGGTGATAGACCGCGAGCAGGTTCTCCACGTCGCGCGGCTCGCGCGCCTCGAGCTCGGCTCCGAGGAGGAGGTCGACCGCTTGGCCGCCGAGCTCTCCCACGTGCTCGGGCACATCGAGACGATCGGAGAGCTCGACCTCGACGGCGTGGAGGGAACGTCCCATGTC
>JBBSGJ010000072.1:0-10769 GCA_038254195.1 Solirubrobacterales bacterium | reverse complement strand
GCTCGCTTCCTGACGTGGGAGGAGCGCCCGTGGCGTCGTGGGCCACCTACGTCCGGGTCGACAGCGCCGATGCCGCCGTCGAGCGCGCGCTGGCCGCCGGGGGCGGCCAGCTCAGCGGTCCGCTCGACGCGCCCGCCGCCGGCCGTCTCGCTGTGCTCATGGATCCGGTGGGCGCGTCGGTAGGCGTGTGGGAGGCGCGTGCGCGCGAGGGCGCGCAGCTCGTCAACGAGCCCGGGACGTGGACGATGAGCTCGCTTCACACCACCGACTCCGGGAGCGCGGCCGCGTTCTACGGTTCGGTGTTCGGCTGGCAGCCTGAGTCTTCTGGTCCCCCCGGAGCCCAGATGACGCTGTGGCGGCTGCCCGGCCACGTGGGCGGAGAGCCACAGCAGCCGGTTCCTCGCGACGTCGTTGCCGTGATGGCGCCCACCGGCGACGCGGCCGCGGCGGTGCCGCCGCACTGGAACGTCAACCTGCGCGTCGAGGACGCCGATGCCACGGTCGAGCACGCTGCCGGCCTTGGCGCCACGGTCATCGTGCCCCCGCAAGACACGCCCGGCTTCAGAAGCGCCGCCGTGGCCGATCCCCAGGGCGCGGTCTTCTCGATCAGTCAGCCGACCGCCGGGGGGTAGATGGCCTCATCAAGAGGCGCGGGCGATACCGGCTGATACTTCTAGCCGGCGGCGCCGTCACGGGCCGGTGATCTCGGCAGCCAGATCGCCTTGTTCCATTCCGTCCTCGGCGCACGCCTCGGCGTGCAGGACGCCGCGGAGCGGCTGACGCACTGTGCTGGGACGCCGTGGCCGAGCGCCTCGCTGGCGAGTTCATGGTCGTCTGCCCGGATCTGCGCGGCTACGGCGAGAGCCCGAAGTCCGGCTCAGACTTCAGCAAGCGGGCCATGGCCGCCGACGTCCTCGCGTTGATGCACCAGCTGGGCTACGAGCGCTTCGCCGTGGCCGGGCACGACCGCGGCGCGCTCGTCGGCCAGCGCCTCGCGCTCGAGCATCCGGAGGCGGTCAGTCACCTTGCGGTGCTCGACAACGTGCCCGTCCTGGACATGTGGGGGTCGATCGGGGCGGACGCCGCGGTCGGGGCCTACCACCTGTTCTTCCTCGCCCAGCCGTCGGACCTGCCCGAGGCCCGCGCCGCCTACCACCGCGCGTTCTCGTGTCCGGAGGACATCCGCGCGGTGTGCGAGGACTACCGGGCCGGGGCGACCGTCGACCTCGAGCACGACCGCGCCGACCGGGAGGCCGGGCGCCGCCTCGCGGCTCCGCTGCTGGTCCTCTGGCAGGAGCCCGGCGGCGCCGCCCCGCCGTTCGACCCGCTCGCGATCTGGCGAGGCTGGCGGACGACGTCACGGGGCGCGGGCTCGACTGCGGGCACTTCCTGCCCGAGGAACGGCCCGACGAGGTGGCGGCCGCGCTGCGCGAGCTGCTCGCCCGACCAGCCGCAGACGCCTGAAGCTCAGACGCCGGCGAACCCGGCGAGGAGTCGCCAGGTCTCCTCGGGCGCCTCCTCGGGCGCGAAGTGGCCGGCGCCCGGGACGATCCCCTGCTCGACGTGGGCGACGCCGGCGGCGCGGAAGCCGGCGACGTAGGCATCGATGCCGCTCTCGTGGTCGCCGCTCAGGTAGAGCAGAGGGGTGGTCGTCTCGTGCCCAAGCGTCTCGCCGTTCTCCGCGGCGTCCCGCGGGAAGGTGCGATACCAGTCGAAGCCGGCCGTCAGCGCGCTCGCGCGCGAGTAGGCCTCGACGTACGCCGCGCGCGCCTCGGCGCCGACCTTCGCGGGGTCTGCGCACAGCACCTCATAGAAGAAATCGAAGTACTCCGCCTGACGGCCCTGGACGAGCCGCTCGGGCAGCTCGGGGATCGAGTGGAACCCGAAGTGCCAGATGTACGGGTTGCGCAGCACCTCGTCCCAGGGATCTAGGCCGGGCACGACCACGTCCATGATCACGACCCGCGCGACGTCGGAGTAGGCGCGCAGGTAGGAGTAGGCGACCATCCCCCCGACGTCGTGTCCGACGAGGGTGACGTCGTCCAGGTCGAGGGCGCCGATCACCGAGTGCACGACCCGCGCGAGCTCGCGCTTGGAGCCGTCCGTCGCCGCGCCGGTCGATTCCCCGACCCCGGGCAGGTCCAGCGCGATCGCCCGCACCTGCTCGCCCGCCCGCTCCATGACGGGGAGCCAGGAGCGCCACGATTCGGGCCACCCGTGCAGGAACACGACCGGTGCGGCCGCCGGATCGCCAGCCTCGACGACGTGAACGGACGAACCGTCCACGTACACCTGGCGATGGCGGAGACCGGCGGGCATCTACTCCGCGAGCCCCTTCTCGCGCAGCTCGCGCCGGGCGGCGTCGGACTTCGCGAGTCCCTCGAGGCCCATGCCCCGTAGCACGCCGTCCGTCTTGGCGAACTGGATCTCCGCGTAGTCCACGACCTGGACCTGGTTGCCCCAGGGGTCACGGAAGGTAAGCCCGCCGCCGGGCTCCGGGGTGATCCCCGCCTCCGACAACCCGGCGCGGACCGCGTCGGGGTCGTCGACCACGAGCCCGAAGTGGCGCTCGTCGTCCGGCGGCTGCGTGCGCCCGGCGGAGAGCGCGATGAACTGATCGCCCGCGTCGAGGAAGGCCATCCGGTCGCCGATCCGCCCCCGCAGCTCGAGCTCGAACAACCGCCCGTAGAACGTGAGTGCGTCGTCGAGGTCGCCCACCTCGAGCGCCACGTGGTTGATGCCGACGAACCGCGCCATCACGCGACGTGGCCGAGGTCCAGGTCCATCATCGGGCTCTTTCCCCGGCGGGTGGACCGCCATTCATCACCGATCATGGTCCTTGGGGGGGTCCCGGCGCATCGTGATCGACTCCGAGGCGGTGCGCGAGCACACTCGATACGTGCTCGCGCGGCTCCCTCTCGTCGTCTTCGTCCTGCTGTGGAGCTCCGGCTACGTCGTCGGGGCGCTCGGGGTCGAGGTGGCCACGCCCCTCGCCCTGCTCACGGTGCGCTTCGCGATCGCGCTCGTGCTCGCCGTGCCCCTCGCCCTCCGCGTCCCCGGATGGCGCGAGGCGCCGTTCGGGCGCCTGGCGATCGTCGGCCTCCTGCTCCAGGGCGTCCAGTTCGCCGGGGTCTACGGCGGCCTCTCGCTCGGTGTTCCCGCGGCGATCTCCGCCCTCGTCGTGCTGGGACTCGCGCCGGTTGTGACCACGGCCCTCGTCGCGCTGAGCGGCATGGAGCGGCCGACGGGTCGGATCTGGGCGTTGCTCGCGGTCGGCGTGGCGGGTGTGGCGCTGAGCGTGGCGCCGGATCTCGGGGGCGCGCAGGTGGGGGCGGGGGTGGGGCTCACCGTCCTCGGGATGCTGGGGCTGGCGGGCGGCACGGTCCTCCAGAAGCGCTGGGTCGGGGAGGCGGACCCGCGCGTGGCCGTCGCGACGCAGATCGTCGCCGCCACGGCGGTGCTCTTCCCCGTGGCCGTGGTGACCGGTCAACTCCATGTGGACCCCTCGGTCCAGCTCGGCTGGACCGTCGCCTGGCTGGCGTGGCCACTGTCGATCGGGGCGACGATCCTGTTCGTGCGGCTGCTCGCCCGCTACGCCGCGAGCACCACGTCGACGCTCCTGCTCGTCGTCCCCGCGGTCACCGCCGTCGAGTCCGCGCTCGTCCTCGGAGAGCGGTTGCATCCGCTCTCGCTCGTGGGCATGGCCGTGACGGTGGCCGCGGTCGCGGCCGTCGTGCGCGAGCCCGCCCGGCCGCCCGCCCCGGTCTCCGCCGCTTCGACCCGCTGACCGGCTATCGCTCAGCATCCGGGCGCTCTGGCTCGTGGGCAGGATCGACGCGTCGACTCCCGTCCAGTGGGTGCGCAGCGTCGGGATGGCCACGACGAGCAGCACGGCCGCGGTGGCGATCGCGATGAGCCCCGGCCGCCGCAGGACGCGGTGCGTCAGTCGATACCAGCGGCCCTCGTGGAGGGGACCGGGCATGTGTCGCCCGATCCGAGGCCTCCGAGACGCAGGATCGGAAACGCGCGCAGATGGCGCTCGACCAGCCGCGACTCCCGCTCGGAGCGCAGTCCCTGCAGGATCTCGGTCAGGATCACGTCGGTGTGCGCGACCGGCTCGCCCGCCTCGATCAACTCCACGTAGCGTCGCGCCCGCGGCGTGGGGGCGTCGTTGAGCCTGGACCGGTAGGGCAGAAGATCAGGCCGCTTGCCACGGGTCGATCAAGGTGATCCCGGTGCTCTGGAAGTCTGTGACGTTGCGGGTGGCGAGAGCGGCGCTGTGCGTACGGCAGATCGACGCGATCTGCGCGTCGAACCCGTCGATCGGCAGGCCGATGCTGTCGCGACCGCTGACGATCGAGGCGTACGCCGCCGCCGCGGTGACATCGAAGGGCAAGACCTGGTTTTCGAAGGCCGCGAAGACGTCCTCCGCGGTCGTCCGCAAGAGCTGCTTGCGGCGGCCGTCCGGGAGTCGCTCGATGCCGTAGCGGATCTCGGCGAAAGTGATCGACGTCGTGTACAGCTCGTGCCCGCCGCGAGCGCGTACCCAGTCCCGCACCGGTGCGGCCGGGGATGGTCGCATGAGCTCGGAGGCGACGTTCGTGTCGACGACGATCACGGCAGGAGATCGGCGGACCTCACCGGCGACCCTCGCGGCGGCAGATCGAGTTCGGCTCCGCCGATCTCACCGAAGCGCTCGATGATGGTCGGGAACAGCCCCTTGGAGCGTCGGGGGTCGCTGACGGCGTCCACGAGGATGGCGCGAACCTCGGACTCCATCGACCGCCCGTGACTCGCCGCGCGCCGGCGCAGCCGCTCCTTCACATCATCGTCCAGGTTCCGGATGCTGAGTGCCGCCATCTCGATCCCCTTCCAGATGGATGCTATCAACGCTAGCAGTAGGAAGGGCCGACGTGCCCGGCAGCGGGGTGAGCTATGACGCCGGGGCCAGTGGCATGGGTGCGCCTGCTCAGCGCCCACGCCCGCCTGACCCGACCGATGAACACTGCCCTCGCGCGCAGCGTGCACCTCACCCAGTCGGGCATCACGCGTCTGCTGTACGGCCTCGCGCGCGCCGGGCTGGTCACGAGCTCGACCAGCGCCACCGACCGGCGCGCGGTCGAGGCGCGGTTGACCGACAAGGGGCGCGAGCGCCTCCGCGCCGCCGCCATCAGTCACACGCGCGACGTCGCGGCGCTGTTCACCGACCACTTCTCAGCCGAGGAGATCGCGGTGCTCGCCGAGCTCCTCGGCCGGTTGCAGGAGCCCGCGGTCGCCGACGCGCCCGACCCGCCCGACGGTGCCTGCTGAGCGAGGAGCTGAGCGAGGCCGACGCCATCGTCGCCGACCCTGCCGCCCTCGTCAGGACACGCAGCCCCGGCGCAGGAACGCCCAGCGCATCCCCTGCTGGAGCAGGCCAACGGGCACCAGGGCCATCACGGCGCCGCGATGCTTCGTGACGTAGCGCACCTTGACCGGGGTGGCGGGCGGGATCGTCCCCACCCGGTTCGCGAAGGCCTCGGGCGCGCCCGAGTAGATGGCCGGCGCTCCCACGTTGGCCCAGGCCTCGCACCCGGCCGGGCCGGTCTTTGCCCCCGAGTAGCCGCGGCCGATGTTCTTCCACACGCCCGCCTCCGTCTCGCCCGCGCTCTTCTGCGCGCGGCCATCGTTGCAGAGGCGGTCCGTGGCCTGGGTCGTGCAGAAGATCCGGGTCGAGTGGCTCGGGGGCGTCGTGCACGGCGGGTGATGATGGCCGCCGCCGGGATAGAACTTGTGCGTGGAGTAGGCCCACGCGCAGCCCCTGAAGTGCCCGTAGGCGTAGCCGCCGGCGAACGGACCGGCGACCGAGGCCGCGGGCCCATGGGTCGTGTAGACGTCCATGTGATCGGGGGCGGGCTCGCCGCCCACCCCCGTGTAGAGCAGGTTGCCGACGATCGGGCCGTGCGGCGCGCCCTGCGTGTCGAACGTGAGCGCGACCCAGCCCGGGCCGTAGCTCGTGCCGGCGGACGTCGAGGCCGGGCTCAGGACCCGGTTGAACCCCGGGCTGATCGCCCCCACCGTGGCGGGGACGATCAGTAGGGCGACGAGCAGGGTGACGCCCACCGGACGCCAGCGGGAGCGCATCAGTGGTACCCCGCGAGGCACGAGGTGGAGTAGAAGCCCCAGCCTCCGCCGTCGACGTAGCCACGGACGCCGCGCGGGCCCGTGCGCTCGTCGCCATCGCGGACGGTGACAGCCTGGCCCGCCGGGTAGGCGATACCGCTGTCGCTCGAGAAGTCGTCCGCCGACGGGTCGTAGTTGCGGTAGAAGTGCGCCGACTGACAGTCGACCGTGACCGACTTGAACGGGGCGCCATCGAGCGCCTGGGCCGGCCCGGCGCCGAGCCCGAGCGCGGTCGTCGCGATGGCCAGGCCGGTCGCCAGCTTCCGGCGCGGGATGTTCGGGATGTTCGTCATGTGAGTCCTCCTCACCAGCTCGTGGGGGTCAGGTCCTGGCAGAGCAGCCACCCGTCCTGGTGGACGCTGCCGTAGGCGTGCCCGTGGCACCAGCGGCCGTCGGAGTTCGCCCGGTCGGTGTCGAACTTGTCCGTCTTGACGAGGTGCCCGAGGTAGAGGCCCCAGGGCTCCCCGCTCGAGCCGGCCTGGTGCACGTCGGCGCCCTGGTCGTTGCTCACGGCGTGGAGCCCGGGATCGCTGTCGGCCGACGCGACCGACGCGCCGGCGCCGCTGGCGGCGAGCGCCGCGAGGCCGATCGCCAGACGGCGGCGGGTGGATGTGGTGTGAGTGCGCATGAAAACCTCCTGTGGTTGACGCATCGCATCCACCCTGCCCACCTGGCAGGCTGTTGTGACGATGGCGGGCGCCAACCAACCACCAACGAACAACGCGCCTGCGGAGGAGGCGGACGCCGAGGCGCTCTGGGCCCGGCTGGCGGCCGAGATGCGCGCGGCGCGCCAGGAGGCGGGCGTGCGCCCGACGGACTGGGGCGGGACCCCCGACGTTCCGTGGACGCGGAGCCACCTGTCCAACCTCGAGCATGGTCGGGGCCGCGCCACGCCCGAGATCGCCGCCCTGTACGACGCGCGCTTCCAGCGCCCGGGGGCACCCGGCTACTTCGCCGCGCTCCAGGATGCGGCGGCGACGGCGACCGTGCGCGAGGCGGACGGCGATCCCCCACGGGGGGAGGCGGTCGCCGCCGCGATGACGTCGTCGGCGATCGCTCGCCCGGCGCCAGGGCGGGCACGGGGGTTCGTCGTCCCGGGCCTGGTGTTCGCGGCGTTCGCGGTGGTGCTCGTGGTGGGCGTACTGCTCCTCACGGGCCGGGGGGAGGCGGGCCCGCCCACGGGAGCCCGCCGCGTCTGCGCCCGCGATCTACTCGTGCGCCCGCGGCCCACGCCGGTCGGGAGCGAGTCCGGCCAGCACCTCGCGCGCGGGCAGCGCTTCGTGGTCGACCGTTACGCCCGCGGTGCGGAGAGCCCCCACGAGTACGCGCACGGGCACGCCGCCAGGGTGCGCGACGGCTGGGTGCTCTCCCGATTCCTCTGCCCGTGAGCCCCCCGTGCGCCTCAGCCGCAGTTCGGCCAGGCGGCGCCCTTCGTCCGCTTCCACAGGACCGCCGCCCGGCGATCCTGCTCGGCCTCGGAGGCATCGGCCGGATCGCCCCGGCCTCCGATCGCCCGCCACGTGACGCGCCGGAA
Source organism: Solirubrobacterales bacterium (assembly GCA_038254195.1). Taxonomy (GTDB): domain Bacteria; phylum Actinomycetota; class Thermoleophilia; order Solirubrobacterales; family Solirubrobacteraceae; genus JBBQAA01. The sequence goes on along the minus strand of JBBSGJ010000072.1, from coordinate 3,073 downwards.
CTGGTACTTGCCGCGGTAGCGGCCGTCGCCGGAGACCGCGTGCGGATCACCGCCCGACTCGCACTGCGCGATCCGCTCGAGGCGGTTGCGCAGCGCGACCTGCGCCGCGGTCACGTCCTGGGTGAGCCCGAGGGCGCGGGCGGTGGCGGGCCCGACGATGCCGTCGGCCACGAGCCCGCGGCGGCGCTGGAAGCGCTTGACGACGCGGGCGGTCTGAGGCCCCCAGATCCCGTCGGCGGGGATGCGCAGCGCGCGCTGGACCGCGCGGACGGTGAGCCCGCGCACGACGATGTGGCGCCGATGGCGGGGCTGCGCGTTTGCGGAGGCCGCCGCGACGGCGAGGCCCGTCGCGAAGGCGAGGGCGACGACGGCCGCGATGACGCACACGGTGCGCAGGGAACGGGCTATGGGGGACGCCAACCGACTCTCCTTCGGGATCAGCAGCCTGCGAGGTGAGCTGTCGGGCTCGCGCGTGAAGGACGCGCTACGCAGCCATGGCTGCGATTCGCCCCGTGCGGCCCGGATGTCCTCCGGTCCGCGGGTGGGTCCCCCGCTCCCCGCCGCCGGAGCGGTCGGGGATTCGGCTGTTCTGTGTCTGGGGTAAGGCGCGGGAGGCTAGCGGTCTTCGGCGCGGGGCATGGGCTCGGTCTCCCGGTCCCAGCGGCGTGCGCCCGGCCTGCGGGCCGGTTCGGGAGCGGGTTGCGGCTGCGTCACCGCGGTCGGGAGCTCGGGCTCGGGGCGGTGCACGGCGCGGATCCGCAGCCCCGCGGAGACGAGCGCCGCGGCGGCTGCGAAGGCGAACACGAAGCCCCACTGGAGGCCGACCGCGCGGACCCCGTCGGCCGACGGCTTGTCGAACGCGCGCCAGACGAGGAGCACGGTGACCCACGCCCCCGCGGCGAGGATCACGCTGCCGTCGCCGCCCGGCAGGTGGAACGCCCGGCGCTCGGCCCGGGCCACCAGGAGCCCGAGCACGGCCGACGCGACGAGGAGCACCGCCGCCTCCACCCACGAGAAGTCCCCGAAGGCGGTGAGCTTCTGGGTGGAGAGGCCGCTCTTCGCCGTCTGCACGGTGATCTGATACCAGGGCAGGAACAGCGTGACCACGAGACCGAGGGCGGCGGCCGCGGCCGTCTGGTGGTCACCGGGCATCGCGCGCCACGCGCGGGCCATGCGGCCCATCAGGTCCGGGCGTCCCGCACAGCGCCCACGCTAGAGGATGGGGATGTCCTCGACCTCGGGCGGCGGCTCGTGCTGCTCCTCCAGCCGCGCGAGGCCGAGGTCGAGCAGCGCCCGCAGCACGAGCAGCAGCTCGCGCAGCGCGGCCACGAGGCGCTTCCACAGCTCGGCGGGGATCGCCGACCTCAGCTTCTCCGCGAGGTCGACGAGCGCGGAGAGCTCCGATCCTGCCATGCCCTCCGGGCTCTGCGGCGCCGACGCCCAGCCCGCCGGGGGCGGGCGGCGCCCCGCAACCGCCGCGGCCTCGCGCGCGAGCCTGCGCGCCGCGTCCTGCGCACCTGCGAGCTGCTCGCGCAGCGCCTCGAGCTCGGGGTCAGCCGCGCGCATGGAAGGAGACCTCCAGCCTCCCCTCCGCGAAGGAGGCGTCGCCTGCGCGCGCGCCCGCGAGGGCAGGCGGCAGCAAGATCGTCCGCGCCCGCCCGTCCACCCGCACGACACGCTCCGCGCCTCGCTTGCGCAGTGCGATGTCGCCCTTGCGGGCCAGGGGGAGCGCGAGGCGCAGGGTGCCCCCGCCGGCGCCGTCGACCTCGAGCTCCTGGCCCACCGGCGCGGAGAGCACGCCCGCCGGGTCTGTCCCCTCCCACACGGCATCGGCGAGGCGGCCGAGCATCGCGGTCCCCGTGACCTCCCGCTCGAAGTAGGGCGCGCGCAGCACCGGCACGGGCGCGAAGGAGTCCTCCACGAGCGCGAGCATCTCGCCCTGGCGCTCGCGCCAGGCGCCGAAGTACGCGTCCGCCTCGGGGGGGAACACGCGGTTGACCACCACCGCGTCCGTGAGGAAGCCGTAGAGGTTCAGGTAGGTGAACGTCCGCATGGCCTCCCCGATGACCATCCTGTCCGGATTGAGCACGAGCCGGATGGACGTGCGCTCGCGGTCGCGCAGGATCCCGTTCATCGCGATGAGGCTCTCCGAGAGGCGGCGCACGTCGGCGAACACCTCCGAGGTGGGGACGGGCACGTCGAACAGCGCCCGCGCGATGGGCCGGGCGGCGGCGAGGATCTCCCCCTCGGCGGGGAACACGCGGTCGAGCCACCAGCGGGCGACATCGGGGAAGGAGAGCAGCCGGAGCGTCTCGCCCGTGGGCGCGCAGTCCACCACGATCACGTCCCACCCGCCGGCCGCGTGGGCGGCCTGGAGCTCGAGCAGGGCGAACAGCTCGTCGAGCCCGGGGGGAACGGTCAGCTCCTGGGCAGAGAGTCGGTCGACTCCCCGCTCCATGAGCAGCTCACCCAGCCACGCCTGCACGGCGCTCCAGTGGCGCTCGAGCTCGCGCTGGACCTCGATCTGCTGGGCCCAGAGCCCGGGCGCGACCTCGCCCGGCGTGGCGAGGACCTCGGTCTCGAGCGAGTCGGCGAGGGAGTGCGCCGGGTCCGTGGAGAGGACGAGCGTCCGCGCCCCCCGCTCGGCGCAGCGCAGCGCGGTGCAGGCGGCGACGGAGGTCTTGCCCACCCCGCCCTTGCCCGTGAACAGGAGGGTTCGCGTCACCGGACGGCGAGCGGGGTCTCGACCCGCACGGCGTTGCCCGCGACGTCGCGCGCGAAGAGCACGAGGGTGAAGTCGCCCCGTCCCGGCGCGGTCCAGGGGTACGCGTGGGCTCCGCGCCCGACCACCGCGCTCGTGCCGAACACGGCGACGCCGTGGCGCCGGACCTCCAGGCCCACCCGCGAGACCTTCGAGACCGTGAAGCGCAGCAGGCCCCGGCGCCGGGCCGGGACGCGGGAGGTCACGCCGCCGAGCCGCGGCGGCTCGGCGAGGTAGCGGGTGAAGCGGTCTGCCTCCGCGCAGTAGCCCGCGTGCCGCGTGCGGGAGCACAGGCCGCGCAGGAAGTCGCGC
>JBBSGJ010000071.1:0-10779 GCA_038254195.1 Solirubrobacterales bacterium | reverse complement strand
GAGCGACTGGAGGCCTTGGCCGGCGGCACGAGCACGTGCACGACTCAGTCGCCGCGACGTAGCTGGCGACGGCCACTAACGCTTAGCGTTGGATTGCGCAGACTTGTGGTCGGAACCCCAACGGGCGCCCCGCCAGCCACGCCTCGAACAGCTCGGGGACCTCGGCGAGGTCGACAGGGGGGCTCATCAGGCCTGCGAGCCTATTAGTCGCCACGGCGGAAGCCCGACCGCAACGGCCCCGAGCGCCGGTTAGTCGCCAACAACTGGGCGGTCGTGGCGACTAAGAGCAGTTAGCCGCCAGCACTCCGTAGCGCGATCGCAAGGCTTCCATCAACTCTACGGTCGACTCCGCCATGGCAGAATCTGCAGCGATGCCGGGCATCGGCGACGACACCGAGGGCTGCGACTCGGTGGGCAGGTGACTCCGACTCGCGCGGCGGTCGAGGTCGCGGGGCACCTGGGCCTTGTTGTCGAGGAGCCCATCCTCGTGCAAGAGACCAATAACACCGTGGTCTGGCTTCGGCCCCACGCGATCATCGCCAAGGTCGGCACTCACCCGCACAGCGACGAGCTCCTCGCCCGCGAGCACGAAGTCGCCTCGGCGCTCGCTGCCCTCGGGGCACCGGTGGGCCCGCCGCTGGCGGGCGCCGGTCCAATGAGACATCCGGCGACCGGGTTCCTCGTGACGCTGTGGCGTCGTTTGGATCACTACGCCGACGCTCACCCGCCCGGATCGATGGTGGGCGAGTCGCTGCTCCGCGTCCACGAGGCGCTGTCGCTCTGCGACGTGACGCCGCCGAGCTTTCGGGTAGGCCTGCAGCGCGCCAGAACGGCGCTGTCCGATGATCGCCGTGTCGCAGCGCTGCCCACCGCCGACCGGGCCTTCCTGCGGGACGCATTCGACGATCTCCTCGACCGGCTCGACGGCCGCACTCTCGATCTCCGGACCCTTCACGGCGAGCCTCACGACGGAAACCGCGTGGTTACGCGTTCTGGCCCGCGTTGGATCGACTTTGAGGCCGCATGCCGCGGACCGCTGGAATGGGACCTCGCGTTTCTCCCCGACGATGCCCGGGCCGCGTTCGGCGACGTCGACCGCGAGCTCCTGGAGCTATGCGAGACGTTGAACAGCGCGCGTGTGGCGACATGGTGCTGGGTGCAGGCTCGATTCCCCGAGATGCGATGGCACGCCGCGCATCACCTCGCCGTTGTTCGGTCTGCGCGGCCCCTTCCGCATGGCGACAAACACTAAACGTTGGATTTCGCGCGATTGATGGCGCTACCCGCTTCCGAGGGGCGAGCGCTCATCCTTGGCCGCCCCTACGGCGAGCTCGACGACCCGGCCCGGACCGTGGGCGTCTCGCTCGAGGTCTCGGGCTTCCACCCCGATCGCTCCGGCCGCGACCACCTCCGGGCGCTCGCCGCGATGGCGGGGTTTCCCACCCGCCGGATGGACGAGGTGCTCGAGCTCGTAGACCTCTCGGATCCGGGCGCCGCGCGGGGAAGTACTCCCTGGGGATGCGCTGCACGAGCTCGCACCCCAGGGGGCTTCGCTCGAGGAGGTCTTCCTCGAGCTCACGGCGGAGACGCACGAGGAGGTGGCGGCCCGGTGACCGCGCTCGTGCGCGGCGAGCTCGTCAAGGTGCGCACTACGCGCACGGCGCTCGGGTTCGCTGCCGCAGCGGTTCTGCTCGTGCTCGCCACCGTGGTCATCTCGGCGCTGGCCTCGGATCCCACCTCCCTCGAGGACAAGCGGCGCGTGGTGAACTTCGGCGGGACGCTCTCCGCGGTGCTGCTCATCTTCGGCGTGGTGGGCGCGTCCTCGGAGTACCGCCATCGCACGCTGGCGCCCGCGCTGCTCATCGCCCCGGACCGGACCCGGGTCGACCTGGCCCGGACGTCGGCCTACGCGCTCGCCGCGCTGCTCATCGGGCTGCCGATGCTGCTCGTCGCCTTCGGTCTCGGGATCCCGCTGCTCGGGGGGACGAGGGGTCCCGATCTCGCCGGGAGCGACTTCCTCCGCGCGGCGGGAGGCGGCCTGCTCGCGAGCGTGCTCGCTGCCGTGCTCGGGGTGGGAGTCGGCATCCTCGTGCGCAATCAGGTGGCCGGCGTGGTCGGGTCACTCGTGTGGTTCTTCATCGTCGAGCCCCTGCTCACCGCGCTCAGCCCCGACCTCGGGCACTACAGCGTCGGGCAGGCCGCCACCGCGGTCGGGGGCACGACGGGTGAGATGTACCTGAGCTTCGGGTCCGCCCTCGCCGTGCTGGCGGCCTGGGCGGCGGTGTTCGTCGCGGTCGGGGTGGCGGTGGACCGGCGGCGCGACGTGGAGTGACGTTCAGGCCGCGAGGACCGGCAGCACCGCGTCGAGCTTGACCTCTGTCTCGGCGAGCTCGGCGGCGGGATCGGAGTCGCGCACCACGCCGACCCCCGCGTAGCAGCGGGCCAGCGCGCCCTCGAGCAGGGCGCAGCGCAGCGCGACGGAGAACTCCCCGTCCTCCGCGGCGTCGGTCCAGCCGACCGCCCCGGCGTACCAGCCGCGGTCGAGGCCCTCGAGCGCGGGGATGAGCGGCGCCGCGTCGGCCCACGGCTCCCCGCCCACGGCCGGCGTGGGATGCAGAAGGCCGGCGAGGTCGACCGCCCCCACCGCCTTGGCGAGCTGGGCGCGGATCGGCGTGGCGAGGTGCTGGATGTTCGCCACCTTCACGACCCGGGGCTCGGGCGCCTCGGCGATCCAGAGGGTGTGCGGCTTGAGCGCCGCCGCGATGCGCCGGGCCACGATCGCGTGCTCCTCGCGGTCCTTGTCCGAGCGCAGGAGCCGCTCGCCGAGGTGATCGTCGACGGCGGGGTCAGCGGAGCGGCGCGTGGAGCCCGCGAGCGCGACGGTCGACGCGCGGTGCCCCTCGCGACGGGCGAGCAGCTCCGGCGAGGCGCCGAGGAACGTCGCGGGCCCGCGCGCGACCGCGAAGACGTAACAGGCGGGAAAGGCATCGCGCAGCACGCCGAGCGCCGCCGCGGGATCGTGGGCGCGCGGCGCGTGGACATCGACCTCCCGCGCGAGCACGACCTTCTCCAGGTCGCCCGCCCGGATGCGTTTCACCGCGCCGGCGACGGCCTGCTCGTAGTGCTCGGGCGGCAGTGCGGAGGCCACGCGGGCGCGGCCCGCCGGCGCGGGGTCGAGCAGCGGCAGGCGGGCGGCGGGGCGAAGCTGGGCGAGCCGGTGCTCGAGCCGCGCGACGACGTCCTCCTCGACGTCGTCGGGCCGCACGCAGGCCGTGAGCGTGAGGGCGACCTCCCCGTCGCGGCGGGCGAGGGCGAGCTCCGGGACCGAGAGCGAGGCGGCGGAGAACGCGGCCCAGGGAGAGCCGGCGGGGGCGGGCTGGGGCGAGAAGGCGAACCCGCCCACCGCGACGAGGCCGGAGCCCGGTGGCCCGTCGGCGGTGCCGCCCACCGCGCTCCCGGCCAGCCGCCGCCAGGCGGCGGCGACACGGCCGAAGCGGTCCTCGCCCCGCGCGGTGAGATGGGCGACCTCCCCGAGACCGGCGAGGGCGAAGCCGCCACGGTCGGGCTCCTCGAGGCAGAACAGCGGCTCGGCGCCGCGGCGCGAGGCCCAGACCACCGCGGAGGGGTCGAGCCCCGGGTCGGCGGACAGCGTGAGCGCGGCGAGCACCTCTCCCCCGCTCCGCCGCGAAGCCTTCAGCGCCGCCCGGACCCGGGTGCGCAGGGCGGTGTCCCGCAGAAGAGGAGCGACAACGCTCATGGCATCGAGCTAGGGGTGCCCGAGGCGGCCAAATGGCCGCCGGAGACGGTCCCCAGTCGCGAACAGCGACACATACTCCTACGTCTCCCCGCGCCCCCGCGAGATCGCGATCTCGCCCGTCCGGGCCATCTCGACCAGTCCGAAGGGCCGGATGAGCTTCTCGAAGGCCTCGATCTTGTCGTGGGTACCCGTCATCTCGACCACCACCGAGCGGCGCGTCACGTCGACGACCTTGCCGCGGTAGATCTCGACGACTCCGAGCACCTCGGCGCGCGCCGCCCCGTCCGCGGAGACCTTGAACAGCGCGAGCTCCCGGGTCACCGTGTCCCTGGGCTCGAGGTCGCGGATCTTCAGGACGTTGACGAGCTTGTGGAGCTGCTTGGTGACCTGGTCGATCGGGTGCAGCGCGCCGTCGAGGGTCAGCGTCATGCGCGAGATCGCGTCGTCGTCGGTGGGCCCCACCGCGAGCGTGTCGATGTTGAAGCCGCGGCGGGCGAACAGCCCGGCGATCCGGGTCAGCACACCCGGCTTGTTCTCCACGAGGATGGACAGGACGTGCTTGCGCCCCGTGCGGCCGATCCCCGCCGCCTCGAGCTCCTCGAGCGACAGGACCTCGTTGGTGGCCGGCTCGCCCATCAGCCGACCATGTCGCGCGCGGCCTTACCCGCCGCGATCATCGGATAGACGTTCTCCTCCCGGCTCACGCGTACGTCGACCATCACCGGGCCGGGGGTGGCCAGCGCCGTGCGCATGTCCTCCACGAGGGTCGTCTTGTCGGTCAGGCGCATCCCCGTCGCCCCGTAGGCCTCGGCGAGCTTGACGAAGTCGGGGTGGGAGCCCATGTCCACCTGGGAGTAGCGGCCCTCCCAGAAGAGCTCCTGCCACTGGCGGACCATCCCCAGGTAGCCGTTGTTCATGATGAACACCTTCACTCCGATGCTCTCCTGGGCGCAGGTCGCGAGCTCCTGCATGTTCATCTGGATGGAGCCGTCGCCCGTGATGCAGACCACGGTCTCCTCCGGGCAGCCCACGGCGGCGCCCATCGCGGCGGGCAGGCCGAAGCCCATCGTCCCCAGCCCGCCCGAGTTGATCCACGTCCGCGGGCGGTTGTAGTGGTAGTACTGCGTGGCCCACATCTGGTGCTGGCCCACGTCGGAGGTGACGACCGCGTTGCCGCCCGTGGCCTCGTACAGCGCCTCGATCATGCGCTGCGGGCGGATCTCCGTGTCCTCGGTGTCCGAGTACTGGAGGGGATGGCGCCGGCGCCAGTCCTCGATGCGCGCCCACCAGTCCTCGAGGCGCTCAGGCGCTGCCGACAGCGCCCGGTACTCGGCGGTCAGGCGCGGGAGGATGTTCTTCACGTCCCCGACGATGGGGATGTGCGCGGGGACGTTCTTGGAGATCTCGGCGGGGTCGATGTCGATGTGGATGAACTTCGCCCGGGGCGCGAACTCCGAGAGCTTGCCGGTGATGCGGTCGTCGAAGCGGGCCCCGATGGCCACGATGAGGTCGGCCTCGTCCATCGCGTAGTTCGCGGCCCGGGTGCCGTGCATCCCGAGCATCCCGAGCCACTGCGGATGGGGCGCGGGGAACGAGCCCAGCGCGTTCAGCGTGCAGGTGACGGGAAGGCGGTCTGACTCGGCGAGCTCGATCACCTCGGCGCTGGCGTTGCCGAGGATCGTCCCGCCGCCGACGTAGAGCACGGGCCGCCGGGCGTTGGCGATCGCCTTGGCCGCCAGGCGGATCTGCTTGGAGTTCCCCTCGGTGGTGGGCTGGTAGCCCGGCAGCCGTATGTCGGAGACCGGCTCGTAGGGGATGTCGGCCCTCGAGAGGTCCTGCGGGATGTCGACCACGACCGGGCCCGGTCGGCCGGTCCGGGCGATGTGGAAGGCCTCGTGGATCGTCCGCGGCAGCTCCAGCGGGTGCTGGATCATGAACGAGTGCTTGGAGATCGGCATGGTCATGCCGATCGTGTCCGCCTCCTGGAAGCCGTCCGTGCCCAGGAGCTCGGTGCGGACCTGTCCCGTGATGAACACGACGGGGACCGAGTCCATCATCGCGTCGGCGATCGGTGTGACGAGGTTCGTCGCGCCCGGCCCGCTCGTGCCGATCGAGACGCCCACCTTCCCGGTGGCCTTCGCGTAGCCCTCGGCCGCGTGGCCGCCGCCCGCCTCGTGGCGCACGAGGATGTGGCGGATGCCCGCGTCGTAGAACGCGTCGTAGGTAGGGAGGTTCGCCCCGCCGGGCAGGCCGAATACGACCTCGACGCCCTCGGCCTTGAGGCACTCCATCAGGGCGTCGACGGCTCGCATGCGGTTCGGGGCTCCTTCGGTGGGGGTGAGATCCGGACCCCCGAGTCTAGAAGGGCTAGGGGTGCCGGAGGCGGAGGGCACCGCTCGGCGAAAGCCGAGTGGTCTCATGGCCGCCGGAGGCGGGTCCCCAGTCGCGAATAGCGACACATACTCCTACGCCACGCGGATCGGGGCTTCCGCCGCCAGCGCGACCTCCGGGAAGTCCAGCTCGGTTCCGCAGCGCGTGCACAGGGCGTCGTGGAGCTTGACCACGCGCCCGCAGCCGGGGCATTGGCGGCGCAGCTCCTCACGCTCGGGGCGATGCAGCGCGGCCGCGGCGAGCCCCAGGAACGGCACGAAGAACCCCACGGAGAACCAGAGCAAGAACGACCCGCCCTTCCAGCGTCCGACCATCCCCGCGGCCAGGCCGAAGCCGAGCAGGATCGGGATGAGGGCGAAGCCCCCGCCGCTCACAGCTGGCGCAGCGCCCAGACCACCGCCACGATCGCCACCACCGCCGCGATCGCCCACGCGACGGCGGTGACCACGCCGATCACTAGCTTGAACAGCAGCCAGACGGCGACCGCGAGGACGACGATCGCGAGGAGCCGGCGGAGGAGCGACCTCATGCGTGCCTGCATATCGTCGGAGGATAGGCCGCGCGAGCTCTGTGCGCGAGCCCGCGGAGCGATCGTCCGACCTCCTCAGTCGTGGACGCGCTTCAGGTGCTTCCCCCTCGGCGGGGGCGCGTGGGGCGGCGGGCAGATCGACAGGCGGGCGATGCCGAAGCGGCGACGACCCTGAGCGGTCGGCGCGGGGCGGGGTACGAGGATGACCCTGTGGGAGGCGGGGAGTGCGGACATGGCGAGGATGATCCGCGCTGCGGGACCGGGTGCCTATGGCCCGGCGGTCACAAGCTGCCTGGCCAGGCGGGCGCCCTCGTCGAGCGCGGGGCGCTGGCGCGGCGCGACTCGCCGGCGCACCCGCCAGCGCGCGCCGGAGAAGGCCATGTTCGCGACGGTCGCGAACCCCGTCTCGTCCTCGCGCAGGGCGAGCAGGAGGTGGGCGATGCGGTCCCCACCCGGCAGGGCGGGATCGGTGGCGCGGACGCAGAAGCACTGCACCTGGCGACCGCCCGGGCGCACCAGCAGCGCGCCCTGCTCGCCCACGAGCCAGACCCCGAGCTCGCCGCGCTCGGGCACAAGCCCCGTCTCGGCGTGCGTCTCCCGGGCCGCGTGGCCGACCAGGTCACCGAGCAGCCCGACCGCCGCCGCCTCCGCTCCGGCCTCCTTCGCCGCCTTGGGACGCACGACGTTCGCCCCCCGGGCGGCGTAGAGCTCGGGCAGGATCCACGCCTGGACGAGCGCGAGCGCCGACACCGGGGCGGCGACGCGGTTCAGCGCGATCATCAGGCCCGCGACGCCCACGAACGGCACGGTGTGCGCGACCGTCGACGCGGTCCAGCCCCGGCCCCGCGCGCGCAGCGAGGCATCGCTGGCGCGCTTGCGCCAGTAGACGCCCTGGAGCTCGGGGAGGGCGCTCAACCGCCGGCGATCGGCCGGCGCAGGATCACGGTGCCCGCGTCCACGGGCAGCTCGCGCACCTGCTCGGCGTGACCCTCGCCCCGCGTGACCACCGCGTAGTAGCCCGCGTCGAGCTCGCGCCGGAAGGCCTCCACCGCGGCCTCGACGGCGGCGGGGTCGTCGGCGCGCCACTCGGCCAGGGTGGTGTGGCCGGTCTGGTCCATGCGGATGAGTCGTGACATGGAGGAGAGGTTATCTCCGGCCAACCAGTTGTAGTTGTCGAAGCGGTGCAGTCGGAGTCACAAGCCGGTGACAACGCGCTCGCTCAACGCGCATAGCGTCACGGCGAAATTCATCGTCGACCCCAGGAGGGACCGATGCAGAGCAGGGGCAGAATCGCGAGCGTGCTCGCGGCGGTGGCATGCACCATCACGGCGGCGAGCGCCGCACAGGCCGAGCCCAAGCCGGCGGCACCGATCGTCACGCCCACGGGGTGGCAGGTCCGCCCGGCGGGCGACGCGTTCGGCGTGGCCAGGACCGCGCCGGGCTTCCAGGGTCCGCTCGGTTCCGCCCTCTCCCCCGACGGGCGACGGCTGCTCACGGTCAGCAGCGGCGCCGCCCGCATCGACTCCACCGATCTCTGGGACCTGCGCAACGAGACCCGCCAGGGCTACGTCCGCTACGGACGCCGACCTCGGGCAGGCGGCGTTCTACGGCGTCGTCTTCTCCCCCGACGGCACGCATGCCTGGGCCGCCGGTGGCGGGCAGGACGTCGTGCACGCCTACCGGGTGACTTCGGGCGGGCTCACGGAGACGGGCACGATCGCCACGCCCCACTTCCCCGCCGGTCTGGCGTACGGCCACACGCCCAAGGGCGACCGGATCTACGTGGCGAACAACCTCTCGGCCGCCGCCTCGAGTGCCGCGGGCAACCCGCCCGGCCGTCAGGTGACGGTGATCGACCCGGCGACGAACACCGTCACGGGCACGATCGACCTCGGCGCCGCGCTGCAGCCCCTCGGCGTCGCGTTCGCCCGGCGCGGCGACAAGGCCTACGTCACGAACTGGATGGGCCGCTCGGTATCCGTGCTCGACACGGCGACGGAGCGCAAGGTCGGCGACGTTGAGCTCTCCCCGATCGAAAACCCGCTGCAGGCCGATCACCCGAGCGCGATCGCGGCGAACCCGCGCCGCGACGAGGTCTACACGGCCAACGCGAACTCCGACACGGTGTCGGTGATCGACACGCGGACGGACACGCTCGACGAGACCATCGACGTCTCGCTCGTGCACGGCCCCCAGAAGGGCGCCCTGCCCGACGGCCTGGCGGTCAGCCCCGACGGCGGGCGGCTCTACGTCGCCGAGGCGGGGGAGAACGCCGTGGCGGTCATCGATCTCAACACCCGCGAGGTCCTCGGCTTCATCCCCACCGACTGGTATCCCGCCGACGTCAAGGTCACCCCCGACGGACGCAGGCTAGTCGTGACGAATACCAACGACTCGGGCGCCGGACCCAACCCCTGCGGCGCCCTCTCCCCGCGCACGGACTGCCCGCCCAAGGACCCGAACCGCGACGAGGCCCGGCGGGCCTCGACCGACCCGCAGTACTCGGGTTCGATGATCAAGGGCTCGATCACCGAGGTCAACGTTCCGAGGAACGCCCGGGCGCTGCGAAAGCTGACCCGTCGGGTCGAGCGCAACAACCGCGCCCACGACCGCCGGCCCAAGAAGCCGGCGTCCGCCCGCCGCATCAAGCACGTCATCTATGTCGTCAAGGAGAACCGCACCTACGACCAGGTCTTCGGGGACCTCGGCAAGGGCAACGGCGATCCGTCGCTCGCCCTGTTCAAGGACGATGCGGCCCCGAACCACCGCCGGCTCGCGCGCCGCTTCAGCACCATCGACAACTTCTACGCCGACGCGGAGGTGTCGCCCGACGGCCACAACTGGATCACGCAGGCCAGCGCCTCGGACTACGTGGACAAGACCTGGCCGGTCACCTACTCACCGTTCCCGCGGGGCCAGCGGTCCTACGACTTCGAGGACGTCCCGCTCGCCCAGCAGTTCCCCTCAGAGCCGCTGGCCTCCGACCCGGCCGTGCCCCGCTCGGCCGCGGCGCAGACCCGCGGCTATCTGTGGGACAACGCCTATGACCACCGGGTGTCGTTCCGCGACTACGGGGAGTACACACAGTTCCCCGGCACGTGCACGGGCGGCGGCAACGTCTCCCACACCACGCGGCTCGACGACACCCGCTTCGGCGATCACGTCGACGAGGGGTACGCGGGCTACAACCTCGCGTGCTCGGACCACACCCAGCGTGAGCCCGAGTGGGAGCGCGAGTTCCGGGGCTACGTCCGTGGCGGGAACCTCCCGGCGCTCTCGATCATGCGCCTTCCCAACGACCACACGCGGGGAACGTCGCCCGGGGCGGCCACGCCGGCGTCCTACGTCGCCGACAACGACCTCGCCCTCGGGCGGCTCGTCCAGACGGTCTCCCACAGCCGGTACTGGCGCGACACGCTCATCCTCGTGACCGAGGACGACGCGCAGAACGGGCCCGACCACGTCGACGCCCACCGGACCGTCGCGCTGGCCATCTCCCCCTACACGCAGACCGGGAAGGTCGATTCGACGCGCTACGACACCGCGTCGATGGTCGGGACGATCGAGTCGCTGCTGGGCATGCCGGCGATGGGCATCGTCGACAAGCGCGCCAACCGGATGTGGGGCTCGTTCACGGGTGAGCCGAACTTCCGGGCCTACCGCGCGCGGCGGCCGACCGTCGTGCCCTACGGCGAGCCGGGGGCGCCGACGAACACGCCGACGTCGCCCATGGCCCGCCAGTCCCGGCGCTGGGACTTCTCGAAGGAGGACCGCGCCCCGGAGGTGGGGCTCAACCGCGCCATCTGGAAGTCGGTCAAGGGTCGGCGCTCGCGCATGCCGGCCCCTCGCCACACCAAGATCGTGGGGACGCGCCCCAACGATCAGGCGGACGGCTGAGGGGACGGGAGTTGAGGGGGGGGGCGGCCCCGGCGGCGGCCCCGGCCCCCCCCCCCCCCCCCCCCCCCCCCCCCCCCCCCGCCCCGCCCCCCCCCGCCCGGATGGGGGGGGGGGGGGGGGCCCCCGGGCCCCCCCCGGCCGCTCGACTATAACCCCGGCGCCCCCCGCCGCGGGCGCGGCGGCCGCGAAGGTGTCGCGAGCGCCG
>JBBSGJ010000070.1:0-10980 GCA_038254195.1 Solirubrobacterales bacterium | reverse complement strand
CTCACGCTCATGTTCGTCACCCTCGGCCTGGCGGCGGGGATGCTCGCCCTCGAGCGCGAGGAGAACGCCTTCGGGCGGCTCGTGCGCGGGCTCGTGTCCCGGACCGGGCTGCTCGTGGAAAAGACGCTGCTCACCGCGACGTGCGCCGCGCCCGTCGGGTTGCTCATGTCCGCCGTGATCGCCGCGCTCGGGGTGTCGTTGCGGTGGGGCCGGTTCCCGCTCTGGGTCCTCGCGCTGTTCGTCGCCGGCCTCGCCTTCGCCGCGCTCGGTGTGGCGATCGGCGCCCTCGCCCGTGAGGTCCGGGCGGCCTCGCTGCTCGCCTTCCTCGGGTCCCTCCCGATCGCCTTTCTCGCGCTCGTGCCGGCCAATGCCGTCTCGTCCACCGTCGGCGACCTCCTCTCGGCGCTCTCCGCCGTCTTCCCGTTCAAGCCCGCGCTCCAGGCGATCTCCGCGGCGCTCACCGGGAGCTCCGACCCCGCTCTTCCCGGTCCGCTGCTGCACCTCCTGGTCCTGGCGCTGGGGTTCGGGGCCCTGGCGCGGGTGGCGATCCGGAGGTTCTAGGGGGGACCCCTTGGCTACTGGTTCGGCAGCGCCGGCCCCGCGAAGAAGAAGAACCACACCTCGAAGCCGATGACGGCGAGGACCACCACCGCCGACAGGATGCGCTCGCTCGGCGAGATGCGCCGGGCGACGCCCCCGAGCCCCTTCCGCTCGGCACTGGGCCTTGAGCCAGTACGCCTGCTGACGGGGGCGCTGGTAGCCAGTCGCGTCGTCGTAGCGCGCGGTCAGGAAGCAGAGCGCACGGACGAGGACGAGCTCGCTCACGATCAGCACGACGGCCACCACGGCGATGGCGCTCATGGGGCAAGTATGAACTCCAGGGGACTCCTAGACTCGTAGGCGCATGCCGTTCCCTCGCACCCGCCTGCGCCGGCTACGCCGGACGGCTCCCCTCCGCGGCCTCGTCTCGGAGACGCGCGTGGATCCCGGCGACCTCGTGCTCCCGCTGTTCGTGAGCCACGCCGCCGGGCGGACGCCGATCGCGTCGCTGCCCGGGGTGAGCCGCCTGTCGATCGAGCACGCCGTCGCCGAGGCGCGGGACGCCGCCGGGCTCGGGGTGGCGGGCGTGCTGCTGTTCGGGATCCCCGCCGACAAGGACGCCGAGGGCTCGGGGGCGTGGGACGACGAGGGCGTCGTCCAGCTCGCCACGCGCGCGATCAAGGAGGCGTGCCCCGACCTGCTGGTGATCACCGACCTCTGCCTCTGCGAGTACACCGACCACGGCCACTGCGGGCTGCTGAAACAGAGCGGGGAGGTCGACAACGACGCCACGCTCGAGCTCCTCGCCCGCACCGCGGTCTCCCAGGCCCGCGCCGGCGCCGACGCCGTCGCGCCGAGCGACATGATGGACGGCCGCGTGGGCGCCCTGCGCGACGCCCTCGACGAGGAGGATCTCACGGACACGCCGATCATCTCCTACGCGGCGAAGTTCGCCTCCGCCTACTACGGCCCCTTCCGCGAGGCGGCCGGCTCCACCCCCGCCTTCGGCGACCGCCGCGGCTACCAGATGGACCCCGCCAACGGCCGCGAGGCGCTGCGCGAGGTTCTCCTCGACGTCGAGGAGGGGGCGGACATGGTCATGGTCAAGCCTGCCCTGCCCTACCTCGACGTGGTCGCCCGCGTCTCCGACGCCGTCCGGGTCCCCGTGGCCACCTACCACGTCTCCGGCGAGTACGCCCAGCTCAAGGCCGCGGCCGAGCGGGGCTGGCTCGACGAGGAGGCCGCCACCCTGGAGGCGCTCACCGCGATGAAGCGGGCGGGCGCCGACGTCATCGTCACCTACGCCGCGAAGGACGCCGCCGCATGGCTTCGCTGAACGCACCGCCCAAGATCCGCTCGCGCAAGGACGGGGCCGCGGTCCCGCTGGACGACACGGACCGCAAGCTGCTCAACCTCATGCAGGGCGCGTTTCCCCTGGAGCCGCGGCCGTATGCGCGCGTCGGAGGGCTCGCGGAGATCACCGAGGAGGAGGCGCTCGCCCGCGTTGCCCATCTGCTCGACGAGCGCATCATCCGCCAGGTCACCCCGATCTATGACACGCGCGCCCTGGGCTACACGTCGATGCTCGTCGCGGCCAAGGTCGATCCCGAGCATCCGTGGCGCGCCGCCAAGGTCATCAACGCCCATCCCGGCGTCTCGCACAACTACCTGCGCGACCACGAGTTCAACATCTGGTTCACGATCGCCACCGAGCCGGACTCCGAGCTCGGCCTGGAGGGGACGCTGCAGCGCCTGGCCGAGGAGGCCGGCGCCACCTCGGTCCGCCAGCTCCCGACCCTGAAGCTCTTCAAGATCCGGATGGACCTCGAGATGGTCGGAGGGACCGACGATCTCGCCGCCCGCGTGGAGGCCGTCGAGCCCGCCGAGACGGAGCGACAGCCCTACGACGAGCGCGACGTGGCGGTCATCCGCGCGACGCAGGGCGACATGCCGGTAATTCCCGAGCCCTACGCGCCCGCCGCGGTCGCGCTCGGCATGAGCCAGGGCGAGCTCCTCGAGCACCTCGAGGGCATGCGGGAGCGCCGCCTCCTGCGCCGCGTCGCCGCGATCCTCTTCCACCGCCGGGCGGGCTTCAGCGCGAACGGCATGGGCGTGTGGAAGGTGCCCGACGCGGCCATCCTCGAGGTCGGGGCGCGCATGTCCTCCTTCCGCGGGATCTCCCACTGCTACCAGCGACCCACGTACGCCGACTGGCCCTACTCGGTCTTCACCATGGCCCACGGCCGGTCCAAGGAGGAGTGTGACGCGATCCTCGACGCGATCGCCGAGGACACGGGCATCACGGAGCGCTCCACGCTCTACTCCTCCACGGAGTTCAAGAAGATCCGCCTCCTGTATTTCACCGACGAGTTCGCAGAGTGGGAACGGGCGCGACGCTGAGCGATACGCGCTCGGCGGCGCTGTACCGCCGGGCGCTCGAGGTCCTCCCCGGCGGCGTGAACTCTCCGGTCCGCGCCATGCGGGCGATCGGGCGCGACCCCGTGTTCGTCGACCGCGGCGAGGGCGCCGAGCTCGTCGATGTCGACGGCAACCGCTACGTCGACTACGTGTGCTCCTGGGGCCCGCTCATCCACGGGCACGCCCATCCGGAGGTGGTCGCCGCGGTCAGCGAGGCGGCTGCGCACGGCACTTCCTTCGGCGCCCCCACGCCCGGCGAGGTCGAGCTTGCGCTCGAGGTCGGGCGTCGGATCGGATCGGTGAAGATGCTCCGGATGACCTCCTCGGGTACCGAGGCGGGCATGAGTGCGGTGCGGCTGGCCCGCGCCGCCACGGGCCGGGACGTCATCGTGAAGTTCGCCGGCGCCTACCACGGACACTCCGACGCGCTGCTCGCCGAGGCGGGCTCCGGGGTCCTGACCCATGGGGGCCCACCCACCTCGATCCCGGCCACCCCCGGCGTCCCCGCCGCGACCACCGCCGCGACCCGGGTGGTCGGATGGAACGATCCCGACGCGTTCGTCGCCGCCGTCGACGAGGACGTGGCGGCGGTGCTCGCCGAGCCCATTCCGGCGAACATGGGCCTCGTCCCCCCGCAGGACGGCTTCCTCCAGCTCCTGCGCGAGCGCACCGCGGCGGTGGGCGCGCTGCTCGTCTTCGACGAGGTCATCACCGGCTTCCGGGTGGGCATGGGCGGCGCCCAGGAGCTCGCGGGGGTCGAGCCCGACCTCACCATCCTCGGAAAGGTCATCGGCGGCGGCCTGCCCGCCGCCGCCTACGGTGGCCGGCGCGACCTCATGGAGCGGATCGCCCCCGTGGGGGACGTCTACCAGGCCGGCACGCTCTCCGGCAACCCGGTCGCCGTCGCCGCGGGCCTCGCCACCCTGCGCCTGCTCGACGACGACGCCTACCTCGCGCTGGCCGCGATCACCTCCGAGCTGGGGCAGGGACTCCGCGAGAGCGCCGCCGCCGCCGGGGTCCCCGTCCAGGTCGAGGACCGCCCCGGCCTGCTCACCGTCTTCTTCTCCGAGACGCCCGTCCGCGACCTCGCCGGCGCCCGGGCGTGCGACCTCGAGCGCCACGGCGCCTGGTGCAACGCCCTGCTGGCACGCGGCGTCTACCCCCCGCCGTCCCAGTTCGAGGCCTGGTTCCCTTCTCTCGCCCACACGCCCGAGCACGTCGCGCGCACCCTCGACGCCGCGGCCGCGGCCTTCGCGACGCTCGGATGAGCCGCGAGTCCGCCCTCGCGCTCATCCGGGAGGGCTGGGAGCTCCACGCCCACCAGGCGGATTTCGTCTCTCCGCTCCCCGGCCGGCCCGCGGTCCCGGGAGATCCCGACCTCGACCTCCTGCTCGGAGATCGCCTCTACGCGAGCGGGCTGCTCGAGCTCGTGCGCCTGGACGACCTCGCGGGCGTCCGCCGCATGGCCGACGTGATCTCGGAGTGCGCCCGGGCGCTCGCAGAGTCCGAGCCCGAGCGCGCCGAACGAGCGTGGGCGCACCTCCCGACGGGGTAAAGTCCGAGACGGAGCCCATGGCCGACCCCCGCGAGCCCAAGAAGTCCCCCTACACGGCCGACCACGGCATCCCGGGCGCCTTCGAGGGCGAGACGGTCACCCGTCGGCGCTTCATGACCGGCACCGCCCACGGCGCGGGGGGCATCGCCGCCGCCGCCTTCGCCCTGCCGGCCCTCGGCTTCGCGATCGGCCCGATCTTCGAGCGGACCAAGGCGCGGTGGGAGAGCGTCGGCCCCGTGGGGGACTTCCCCGTCGACACCTACGTCCCGCGGGTCTTCCGCGAGATCTCGGGGATCGGGGAGACCGGCAACACCACGGTCTACATGCGCAAGCGCAGCCAGGTCGACACGGACAAGGCCGACCAGTACAACCAGTTCATCGCGATCACCTCGCGCTGCACCCACGTGGGGTGCCCCGTCCGCTTCGTGGACGCCGCGGAGCGCTTCATCTGCCCGTGCCACGGCAGCGCCTTCGACTTCCAGGGCAACCGCGTCGTCGGGCCCGCCGTCCGGCCGCTGGACCGCTTCTTCACCCGGGTGCGCAACGGGCAGGTGGAGGTCGGCCCGCGGTACTCGGTGAACTCCCAGCTCAAGCGCTTCCCCCCGCGCGACCCGGGACAGGACACCGATGGCATCGGCAAGTACCTCTACCCGCCGCGCTTCGACACCCGAGTGCTGCCCAAGTAGGTCGAGATGAAGCTCAAGCCCCCACCCCTTCCCCGCGCGCTGAACCCCAGGCCCCAGCAGCCGGGCACCACGAAGAAGGCCTCTCCCGCCGAGGTCGCCCACGAGGCGGGCATCTCGGTCGTCGACTGGGTGGACGAGCGCACCTCCATCTCCCCCGGCCTGCGCTGGTTGATGTTCCGGAAGATCCCCAGGGGGACGAACTGGTTCTACACGCTCGGGTCGGCGACGATGATCGCCTTCCTCTCCCAGGCGGTCACCGGCGTGTTCCTGGCCATGTACTACGTGCCCGACGCGTCGGGCGGGGCCTACGACTCCATCCGGCACGTGACCAACGACGTCTTCCTCGGCGAGTTCGTGCGCGGCATGCACAAGTGGGGCTCGACGGTGATGGTCGTACTCGTCTTCCTGCACATGGCGCGGACCTTCTTCTTCGGCGCCTACAAGTACCCCCGCGAGCTCAACTGGGTCATCGGCGTGGTCCTGCTCATCCTCACGCTGGTGATGTCCTTCACGGGCTACCTGCTCCCGTTCGACCAGCGCGCCTACTGGGCCAGCATCGTCGGCCTGAACATCAACGGGACGGGCCCGCTCATCGGCCCCTACCTGTCGGACTTCGCGCGGGCCGGGCCGGACTTCACGGCGACGACCCTCTCGCGCTTCTACTCGATCCACATGCTGCTCGTGCCCGGGGCGATCGCCGCGATGATCGGCGCCCACCTGTACCTCGTCGCCAAGCTCGGCACCACCGCCCCGCCGTGGATCTCCGCGCGGCGCCGGGAAGTGGCCGAGAAGGACGTGGCGTCGGTATGAACCAGCGGGAGAAGGAGCTCTACCTCCGCGAGTACTCCATCCTCAAGGCCGAGGGGAAGCCGTTCTTCCCCTACGCGATCGCCAAGGACTCCCTCATGGGCTGCTTGGTCATGGCGATCATCATCGCGATGTCGATCGTCCTCGGGGCCGAGCTCGGCCCCAAGGTCGACCCGACGACGACGACCTACGTCGCGCGCCCGGAGTGGTACTTCTTCTTCCTCTTCGAGCTCCTGCGGGTCATCAAGGTGCCGAGCCTCACGCCGCTGGCGACCGTCGGCGTGCCCGGGATCTGCATGGTCCTGCTGTTCCTGCTGCCGTTCTACGACCGCAGCCCCGAGCGACGGCCCGAGCGGCGGCCGGTCGCGACGGTGGCCGGCATCTTCACGATCATCGCCATGGCCTACCTGACCTACCAGGGGGCCCACGCCGGCTCACCGAACAAGGTCGAGATGCCGCCGCCGAAGACCATCACCACCGCGGCGGGCCTCGCCCAGTTCGAGCGCGGCAAGCTCGTCGTGGCCCAGTCGGGCTGCCTGGCCTGCCACAAGATCGGGGAGAGCGGCAACGACGGTCCCGGCCCCCAGCTCACGCACATCGCCGACAAGCTGCCCCCGGACGCCATCTCGCAGACCCTGCGCAACCCGACGACGCCCATGCCGCCGTTCAAGCGCCTCGCCGCCGAGCAGCCGGACAAGTTCCGCGACCTCGTCGCGTTCCTCGGCGAACTGCACTAGCTAGTGGTCCCGACACAGGGCTCCCTCGCGGAGCCGCAGGTGCGGGCGATGTTCGACCGCATCGCCGGGGTCTACGACCGGATGAACTCGGTGATGACCGTCGGGCTGGACGCGCGGTGGCGTGCGCGTGCGGTGGATCTGGCGCGGGTCGGCTCCGGGGACCGCGTCCTCGACGTGGCGTGCGGGACGGGTGACCTCGCGCTCGAGGCCCGCCGCCGCGGGGCCGAGGTCGTGGGGCTCGACTTCTCGGCGGAGATGCTCGCGCGCGCCCGCGCGAAGGAGCCCGGGATGGAGTGGGTGCAGGGCAACGCCCTCGCCCTCCCGTTCGAAGACGCGAGCTTCACGGCGGCGACCGTGGGGTTCGGAGCGCGGAACTTCTCCGACCTCGCCGCCGGGGTGGGCGAGATGGCGCGGGTGGTGAGGCCGGGGGGCCGCGTGGTCGTCCTGGAGATCACCAAGCCTGAAGCCCCTCCGCTGTCCGGGTTCTTCTCGCTCTGGTTCGACCGGATCGTGCCGCTGCTCGGGCGTGTGGCGGGCGACCCCGAGGCCTACGCCTACCTCCCGAGCTCGGTCAAGCGCTTCCCGGGGCCGGAGGGGCTGGCGAGGGTGATGGCGGGCGCGGGCCTGGAGCAGATCTCCTGGACGTTGACCGCGGGCGGGATCATCGCCCTCCACGCCGGGACGAAGGCGTGAGCGCGAAGACCGCCGGCGCCGCCGGCGCCGCCGCGGATGTCGTCCGCGCGGGAGGCGCCCACCTGCCCGGGCTCATGGCCGCGGTGGAGGAGCGCCTCGCCGTGGTCACGCAGGACCGGGGTCCCACGCTCGCCCGCCTGGCGGGGGACACCATCGCGGCCGGGGGCAAGCGCCTGCGCCCGCTGCTCGTGCTGCTCGCGGCCGGGGAGGTGGAGGCGCCCCGTCGTGCGGCCCTGGTCCGGGCCGCCGTGGGCGTCGAGCTCGTCCACTCGGCGACGCTCGTCCATGACGACGTGCTCGACGCCGCCGACCTGCGCCGCGGCCGCCCCACCGTAGTGGCCGTCGCCGGCCGGGCGGGCGCGACGGCGACCGGCGACCTCCTCTTCTCCCGCGCCTTCGCGGTCATCGCCGAGGGCGGCGACCTCGAGGCGGTGCGGGTGCTGGCCGACGCCTCCGCGGCCCTGGCCGAGGGTGAGCTCCTCCAGCGCGAGGACGCGTGGAACGTCGGCGTTCCGCTCGCGCGCTACCTGGAGCGCTGCGAGCTCAAGACGGCGCGGCTGTTCTCGGCCGCCTGCGTGCTCGGGGCCCGCGAGGGGCGCGACGGCGACCTCGATGCGCTCTCCGCGTTCGGTCGGGAGATCGGGCTGGCCTTCCAGCTCCTCGACGACATCCTCGACGTCTCCGGACCCCCCGAGCGGACCGGCAAGCACCGGGGCACCGACCTCCTCGACGGCACCGTGACCCTCCCGCTCATCCTCGCCCGCGAGCGCGACGAGCGGATCGCGACGGTCGACCTGCGGGCGGAGGTCCGCACTCCCGCCGAGGCCGAGGCCCTGTGCGACGCGATCGCTGCGACGGGCGCGCTCGCCGAGGCGCGCGACCGCGCCCTGAGCATCGTCGCCGCGGCGAAGGCGGCGCTCCCGACCTTCGCCGATCCCCGTCGCCGCGCCGCGCTCGAGCTCGTGGCCGACGGGGTGGTCGACCGCTACTCCTAGAAGTCCTCGGGCAGGATGTGGTCGCCCGTGAGGGCGCGCGAGAAGCGCTCGACGTCGTCCTCCATGCGCGCCTGCTGGAGGCAGCGCAGGTCGGCGACGAGCGCCTCGGTGGCGCGAGCTAGCTGGTCCTCGAACCCCTCGACGGCGTCCTGCGCGAACACCCCGCCGCCCTCCCAGCCGCAGTTCGGGCAGCGGAGCTCGAGCTCCCAGTGGTCGGGCCCGGCCTCCTGCCAGTCCACGGTCTGCATGTGGTCGCCTGCGCACTCGCGGCAGACGTGCAGCGCCGGGGGCGGCGACGGCGTCGCCCCCGGCGCGTCGAAGCGCACAACCTCGATCTCCTTCCCGGAAGGGAGGACGACGCGGCGGACGGAGGAGTTCTCGGGCGAGGGCGGGGTCACGTAGGGTCCTGACCACCGGGTCTATCGGCGGGGGAGGCGCGGAGCTTGAACGGCCCGGGGCTAGTCTGGGGGGATGTTCAACCAGGTCGGGCCGCTGGAGCTCGTGATCGTGCTGGTGATCGTGCTCGTGATCTTCGGGCCCAAGCGCTTGCCCAGCCTCGGCCGTCAGCTCGGGCGCGGGATGAAGGAGTTCAAGGAGTCGATCACCTCCCACCACGACGACGAGGACGAGAAGGCGGGCATCACCGCCGCGTCCGAGGACCCGCCGCGCACCTCGGCGGACGCGGCCGAGCGGACCCAGGTCTGATCCAGCCCGACCTCCTGACCGCACGGGAGGGGTAGATGGCGACCGCGCTGCGCTCCATATCCCACGAGGATCGCCTGTCGGTCGTCGACCACCTCGACGAGCTGCGCAATCGGCTCATCGTGTGCGCGATCGCCTTCGTGATCGCCTTTGGCCTGGCGTTCTGGCAGAACGGGCGGCTGCTCGACATCCTCAACAAGCCGCTCAAGGAGTCGACGCCGAGCGCCCAGAGCGCGGGCAACGGCCGCCTCGCCACCGTGGGCGCGGCCGAGACGGAGGCCCGGGCGGGCGTGCTCGAGCAGGCGCGCGGCGTGGATCGCCTCGCGCAGGATCCGCGTGCGACCCCGTACCAGCGCGGTGCGTACGCGGTCCAGGCCGCGGGGCTGCGCAAGCAGGCGAAGGCGCTGCCCGCGACCGTCCCGCAGCGCAGGCCGATCACGATCGGCGTTGCCGAGCCGTTCGTCACCACGTTCACGGTCGCCGTCTACTTCGCGCTGATCTTCTCGCTGCCGATCCTGCTCTACCAGGCCTACGCGTTCATCCTGCCGGCGTTCTCTCCGACGGAACGGCGTCTCGCCTTTCCGCTCATGCTCGGGATCCCGTTCCTGTTCATCGCGGGGGTCGTCTTCGGCTACTTCCTCGTCCTGCCGCCGGCGATCTCGTTCCTGCAGAACTTCAACAACAAGAGCTTCGACGTCCTGCTCCAGGCGAAGCAGTACTACTCGTTCTCGATCTTCACCCTGCTCGCCCTGGGCCTCTGCTTCCAGGTGCCCGTGGGGATGCTCGCCCTCGCGCGGGTGGGGATCGTGACCAAGCGCATGCTCATCAAGAACTGGCGCTACGAGATCGTGGGGATCGCCGTCGCCGCCGCGCTGCTGCCCGGCGTCGACCCCGTCACCACCCTGCTCGAGATGATCCCCCTCGTGGTGCTCTTCGGGCTGAGTATCGTGCTCGTCGGCCTCGCGGAGCGCCGCCGTGGCGCCCCCGTGGACGACGACGAGCCCGTCCTCCCCGACCTCGACGACTAGCCAACCGCCATGCTGTTCGACCTCCGCGGCCGTGGCCGCCGGCGCACCGTCCAGGTGATCTACCTGTTCCTCGCCGTCCTCATCGGCGGCGGCCTCGTCTTCTTCGGGGTGGGCGGCACCGGGGTCGGCTTGTTCAACACGAACAACAACAGCGGCGGCGGGGGGAGCGGCAACAACGTCCTCGAGAAGCAGCTCACGCGGGCGGAGAAGGCCGTGAAGCTCCACCCTCGCGAGGCGGGGGCGTGGGCGAACCTCGCCCATGTGCGCTTCCAGGTTGCGAACTCCGGCGGGAACCTCGTCTCCACGCAGGGGCCCGGGACCTACACGTCCAACGGCCGCAAGCAGCTCCGCGCCGCGACTCGGGCGTGGGCCCACTACCGCGCGCTGGAGTCCGTCCGGCCCGACCCGGGGCTAGCCGCGCAGATGTCGAACGCGTTCCGGGCGCTGGGGGACGCGAAGGGCCTGGTCGGAACATTGGAGATCCAGGCGGAGCAGACGCGGAGCGCGGAGCTCTTCCGCCAGCTCGCCGAGGTGGCCTACGCCGCCGGGCAGGAGCGCAAGGGCGACCTGGCCTCGGCCGCGGCGCTGGAGCGGAGCGCGAAGGCCGGCCGCCCCCAGCTCAAGGCTGAGCTCAAGACCGCCAAGTCCCGGGCCAAGCAGGGCGCGAGCGGAGGCGTTCCGCAGACCAGCACCGTGCCCATCGCGCCCAAGCCCAAGGGCTAGAATCCCGCGGCTGCGGGCCGTTAGCTCAACTGGCAGAGCAGGGGACTCTTAATCCCAAGGTTGCAGGTTCGATTCCTGCACGGCCCATGCCTCGGG
>JBBSGJ010000069.1:0-11223 GCA_038254195.1 Solirubrobacterales bacterium | reverse complement strand
GCCCGGCGGGCGGCGGCGTTCGAGCAGCCGGCGATCGGCCTGACCGATCACGGGGTCATGAACGGTGCGGTCGAGCTCGTCAAGGCGGCGGCCGACCACGGCGTCAAGCCCATCCTCGGGTGCGAGGTCTATGTCGTCGACGATCATCGCGCCCGGCCCGCGGGGCGCTTCGAGCGCAACCACCTCACGCTGCTGGCGTCCTCCGACGAGGGCTACCGGAACCTCGTCAAGCTCTCCTCGGCGGGCTTCCTGCACGGGCTGCACCGGGGCAAGCCTTCGGTCGACCTGGGGCTCATGGCCGAGCACGCGCCGGGGGTCATCGCGCTCACGGGCTGTCTCGCTTCGCGGTTCTGTCAGCGGTTGCTCGACGGCCGTGACGCCGATGCCCGCGCCCACGCGCAGGAGCTCATCGAGGTCTTCGGCGCTGAGGATGTGTACTTCGAGGTCCAGAAGAACGGGCTCGCGGCGCAGGACACGGTCAACGAGGGCGTCGTGCGGATCGCCTCAGAGCTCGGCCGTCCGCTGGTGGGCACCGCCGACGTGCACTACCTGCGTCGCGAGGACCACGACCACCACAACGCGCTGTTGTGCGTGCAGACGAAGTCGACCATCGCCCAGCCGAAGATGTCCTTCGAGACCAACGAGTTCTATCTCAAGAGCTCGGAGGAGATGGCCGGGGCGTTCGCCGAGTGGCCCGAGGCGATCGCCTCCACCCTGGAGATCGCCGAGCGCTGCGACGTGGAGCTCGAGCTCGACCGCCAGCTCATCCCGTCCTACCCGGTTCCCGACGGGCGCCCGGAGCGCGAGTACCTGCGCGAGCTCGTGTTCGGCGGCCTCGCGGTCCGCTACGGGGATCCCCTGCCCGCGGAGGTGGTCGGGCGGGCCGAGTTCGAGCTCGGGGTCATCGAGCGGATGGGCTTCTCGGCCTACTTCCTCATCGTCTGGGACTTCGTCAAGTACGCGCGCGACTCCGGGATCGCGGTGGGGCCGGGGCGCGGGTCGGCGGCGGGGTCGATCGTCGCGTACTCCCTGCACATCACCGACGTCGACCCGCTGCGCTACGACCTGCTCTTCGAGCGCTTCCTGAACCCCGAGCGGGTCTCCATGCCGGACATCGACATCGACTTCTCGCCGCGCGGGCGGGAGGTCGTCCTGCGCTACGTCGCCGAGAAGTACGGCCGCGACCGGGTGGCGCAGATCATCACCTTCGGTCAGATGGCGCCGCGCGCCGCCTCGCGGGACGCCGCGCGCGTGCTCGGCCATGACTACGGGGTGGGGGATCGCGTGGCGAAGCTCATCCCCGAGCCGATCATGGGCAAGTCCCCGTCGTTCGAGAAGTGCCTCGAGCCCGGGTCGGATCTGCGGCGCGCCTACGACGAGGATCCGGCCGTCCGTGAGGTCGTCGACACGGCGCGGGGCCTCGAGGGGATCGTGCGCAACGCGTCCATCCATGCGGCCGCGGTGGTCATCGCGGATCGGCCGCTGACCGACATCGTCCCCCTCCAGCTCGCCGACGCGGGGGTCGGCGCCGACGGCCAGAAGGTCTACCGCACGGTCACCCAGTTCGCGATGGGTCCCGTGGAGAAGCTCGGGCTGCTCAAGATGGACTTCCTGGGGCTGCGGAACCTCGACGTCATCGAGGACGCGCTGGACATCGTCGAGCGCTCGACGGGCGAGCGCCCGGACATGGCGACCCTCCCTCTCGACGATCCCGCGACGTACGCGATGCTCGCCCGCGGCGACTCGGTCGGGGTGTTCCAGTTCGAGTCCGAGGGGATGCGCGAGGCCCTCAAGAAGGTCCGACCCACCGAGTTCGACGACCTCATCGCGATCGGCGCCCTCTACCGCCCGGGCGCGATGGACCAGATCCCGAACTACGCGCGCGGCAAGCGCGACGCGCAGACCGTGGTCTACTCGGACGACCGTCTCCGGCCCATTCTCGAGACGACCCACGGCGTGATCCTCTACCAGGAGCAGGCGATGCGGATCGCCAAGGACCTCGCGAGCTTCTCGGGTGCGCGCGCCGACGACCTCCGGAAGGCGATCTCGAAGAAGAACCACGCGGCCATGGCCGCCCTGAAGCCGGAGTACGTCGAGGGCTGCCGCCGCTCGGAGACCTCCGAGGACACGATCAGCTGGCTCTGGGCCGCGAACGAGCGAGCCCAGGATTACTCGTTCAACAAATCGCACGCCGCCTGCTACGCGCTGATCTCCTACCAGACCGCGTGGCTCAAGGCCAGCTATCCCGCCGAGTACATGGCGGCGCTCATCTCCTCGGTGATGGACACGAAGGACAAGGTCCCGTTCTTCGTCGCCCAGGCCGAGCAGATGGGGATCGAGATCCTGCCGCCGGACGTGAACGAGTCCGACCACGCGTTCGTGGTCGTCGACGGGCGGGTCCGGTTCGGGCTCGACGCGGTGAAGGGCGTGGGCTTCGCGGCGGTGGAGGCGATCAAGGCGGCGCGGGCCGAGGGCGGGCCCTTCACGTCGATCTGGGACTTCTGTGCCCGGGTGGACTGCCGGGCGGTGAACAAGAAGGCGATCGAGGCGCTCGTGAAGTGCGGGGCCTTCGGGTCGACGGGTGCGTCGCGCAAGGGGATGCTCATCGTCCTCGAGGCCGCGCAGGGCGCGGGCAACAAGTCCCAGCTCGACGCGCAGATCGGCCAGGGCTCGATCTTCGACCTCGGGGGGGCAGGTGGGGCTTCATCCCCCGCGCTGGCGCGTCCCACGCACCCGCCGATCCCCTCGGACGAGTTCGACCAGGCCGAGCTGCTCGCGGTGGAGAAGGAGTCCATCGGGCTCTTCGTCTCCGCCCACCCGCTCAAGCCGATCCGCGAGGCCCTGCGGGTGCGCTCGGACTGCGGCCTCGCCGCCGTGCCCGAACGCAAGGACGGCGAGTGGGTGACGGTTGGCGGGATCATCACCCAGGCCAAGCGCATCCCCACGAAGAAGGGGGGCAAGATGATGTTCGCCACCCTCGACGACCTCGAGGGCGCGGTGGAGATCCTCGTCTTCGAGAAGTGCCTCACCGCGTGGACGGAGGGAGAGCTCGGAATCGACTGCGTGGTGATGGTCCGCGGCCGGGTCGACCACAAGGAGCCCGGCAAGACGTGCGTGGTCGTCGACAAGATCGATCCCTTCGCGCCCACCGAGGACGAGATCGCCGCCGCCAGGGCCAAGGCGATCGCCGCCGCCGAGCCTCCCAAGCCATTCCGGGTCGCCTTCGACGCCGCCAAGCTCCCCGCCTCGGTCGTCGACGAGCTGAAGGGCCTGCTGTCCGGCTTCCCGGGAGAGGCCGAGGTCGTCCTCGACGTCCGCACGAGCTCCGGGCCGCGCCGGTTGCGCCTCGGCTCCTCCTACCGCGTCGCCCCCTCACCCGGCCTGCGCGCCGAGCTCGAGCAGCTCCTCGGGCCGGCCCTGGGCGAGCTCGCGGCCTGACCGCCCTGCCGCGCGTCGCCGTCGTCACGGGCGTGAGCCGCCGGGCCGGCATCGGGTTCGCGATCGCCCGCCGG
This sequence comes from Solirubrobacterales bacterium, assembly GCA_038254195.1. Taxonomy (GTDB): domain Bacteria; phylum Actinomycetota; class Thermoleophilia; order Solirubrobacterales; family Solirubrobacteraceae; genus JBBQAA01. The sequence goes on along the minus strand of JBBSGJ010000069.1, from coordinate 7,711 downwards.
CTCCTTGCGGACGGTGCGAGCGTGCTCGTGCACTCGTGGTCGGCGCACGACGCCGAGCAGCCGTGGGGCGCGGACCCCGGTGGGATGGAGGCGGTGCTCGCCGAGCTCGGCGGCGCGGGCCCGCGACTGCAGCACCTCGAGGCGGACCTCGCCGATCCCACCGCGCCGCAGCGAGTCCTCGACCACACCATCGCGGCGTTCGGGGCGGCCGACGTCCTCGTGGCCAACCACGCGCGATCCGCACCCGGCGCGCTGGCCGAGATCACCGCGGAGGAGCTCGACCGCGCCTGGGCGGTGAACGCCCGCGCCGTCGTCCTCCTCGTCCAGGCGTTTGCAGCACGCCGCGATCCGGGCCGACCCGACGGCCGCGTCGTCCTCTTCACGAGCGGGCAGCACCTGGGTCCGATGGCCGACGAGGTCCCCTACGCGATCTCGAAGGGCGCGGTCCACCAGATGACCAGCACCCTCGCCGACGCCGTCGCCGATCAGGGCATCACCGTCAACGCGATCAACCCCGGACCGGTCGACACGGGCTGGCCATCCGCCGCGGTGCGCGAGAGCGTGCGCCCCGCCTTCCCCGCCGGGCGGTGGGGGCGCCCCGAGGACATCGCCGAGGTGGTGGCCTGGCTCGCGTCTCCCGAGAGCCGCTGGGTCACCGGCCAGGTCATCGACGCCGAGGGCGGCTTCCGCCGCCACCGCGTCCCCGATGGATGACGCGCGGTCAGCCGGTGAGGCGAAGCTCGAGGCCGAGGAAGCGCCCGACGTCACGGGCCTCGGCGGCCAGCGCCCGGGCGGCGGCCGGGCGGCCGAACCAGGAGACGGCCAGGGTGCGGCGGGGACCCGAGCCCTCGACCCGCCAGGTGCCCGTGGCCCGGCCGCGGGCGAGGACCACGGGTCGGAGCATCCCGCCGCCGGGCAGGACGTGGTGATCGTCGGTGGCCCGGACGTAGGGCTCGCGCGTCCGGTGGCCGAGCATGGTCGTGTCGAAGGCGGCGAGCAGCGAAGCGGTGGGCGCGGGCGGGGGCTCGGCGTCGAACGTCCCCGGCAGAGCGACGAGGTCACCCGCGACGTCCACCGCTCCCAGCGCGTCCAGGGCCCGCCGGGCGGTCATGACCCCCAGCCCCGACCACGAGGCGAGATCGGCCGCCGTCGCCGGGCCATAGCCGGCCAGGTAGCGCGCCGCCAGCGTCACGAGCGCCTCCTCCTCGCCGACCGGTGCGGGCGACTCGGCGGCCCGGAAGCGCCCGTCGGCGAGCCCGACCACGAGGCCGTGCGCGGCGACCCACGGGATGATGACGTTCACCGAGCGCGGCCCGAGCTCCTCGTGGCGGCCCCGGGCGGCGAGCTCGGCGAGTACCTCCGCCCGGGTCGCCGGACCCTGCTCCTCGAGCACCGCGACGATGTCCGTGCGCATCGCGCGCGCGAGCTCGAGGTTCCCGCGCTTGGCGATCAGCCCGTCGAAGTACCGGCGGTTGCGCGGCCCGGTCAGCGCGTGCAGCCACGGAAGGTCGTCCACGTCGAGGAGGTGGACGGTCCCCCGCACGGTCCAGGTGCGCACGAGGCCGGGCGCATCGACGGCGGCGCGGTCGAGGCCAACGACCCGGGAGCGGAGCGCGAGGCGCGCCGCGCGCACGTCCTGCGCCTGGACACCGACCACGCGGCGCGCGGCGGCTCGGACATCGGCGGCCTGCGTCCCGGGCGCGAGGGCTTGAGCAGCCAGCCGAAATCGACGGAGGCGCTCCGCGTCGGGCACGGCGCTCATCGTGGCGACGTCCGCCATCACAGATCCCGGCGCACGAACCCCCGCAGTGCGAGGCCGCCCACCACGGCGAGCCACGCGGCCAGGAACGGCACCATCCACGTTCCCACGCTCCGCGACGAGCCGAAGGGGCCGAGCTGGAGGATCGTGCTCGTGAAGCCCGAGGCGCCGGTCGTGAGGGCATGGAGCCCGCCCTGGTAGAGCGCCTCGAAGGGCAGCGCGAGCGCGACCACCCGCGAGATGTCCGACAGGGTGCTCGAGGAGAGCGCGTCGGCGATCGAACCGAGGAGCCCGCCCACGAGACCCGCGCCGAAGGCCATGAAGGCCGCGATCCCGTTCGCGGTGCTCGAGAGGAACACCGAGCCCAGCAGCGACAGGGCGGCCATGACGACGACCCCGCCGACGAGGGTGAGGCCGGGCACGAGGCCGTCGCCGGGCCCGCGACCGCCCACGAGCCCGACCAGCCCCAGGCAGCACCCCCACACGACCACGACGTACGCCGCGCACACCGTCGCGGCGGCGAGAAAGCGCCCGAGGAGGAACGCCGGCCGCCCGATCGGCCGCACCACGAGCGGCTGCAGCAGCCCGCGCTCGGCGTCGCCGCGGATGGCTCCGAGCGTGAGGAACACGGCGAGCACGGTGCCCAGGAACAGCGTCGCGAACATCCCGAGGCCGAGGAGGGTCAGCGTGGCGAGCGAGCCGGCGTCGTCGCCACCCCCGCCGGCCACGGACTCGAGGTTGCCGAACACCTCCGCGCAGGCGAGCCCGAACAGCGCGAGGAAGGCGAGCGTGAGCACCAGCACGACGAGGAACACGCGCCGGCGCAGGCTCTCGCGCAGCGCGTATCCGGCGACGACCCGGACCCCGGCGACTCCGCTCACGACGCCGCTCCCACGTCGCCCACGACCTCGAGATAGACCTCCTCGAGCGAGGACCGGACCACCCGCACCCCGAAGATCTCCTCACCTGCGCCCACGAGCTCCGAGACGATCCGCGGGACGTCCTCGCGCCGCGCGTCGCCGAACCGCCGCACCCCGGTCGCGGTCTCGACCTCCACCCCACCGGCGTGGGAGAGCTCGGCCGGGCTGCCGGACGCGACCACCCGGCCCCGGTCGATGATCACCACCCGGTCGCAGACGAGCTCGACCTCGGACAGGAGGTGGGAGTTGAGCAGCACCGCGATCCCACGCCCCCGCAGCTCCTCGAGCAGTCCGCGCACCACGCGCCGCCCCGCGGGATCGAGCGCGCTCGTGGGCTCGTCGAGGAACAGGATCCGCGGCGCCCCCACGAGCGCCTGGGCGATCCCCAGCCGCTGCTGCATTCCCTTGGACATCTTCTCGACGCGCCGGTCGGCCACGTCGTCGAGCCCCACAAGCGCGAGCAGCTCGCCCCGCTCCGTCCCGCCGCCCTCGCTTCCCGCGAGGCGCTGGTGCAGCGCGAGCACCTCGTCGGCCGAGCACCAGCCCGGGAAGCGGAAGAGCTCGGCGAGGTAGCCGAGGACCCCCCGGGCGGCCGGCGACCCCGCGGCGTGTCCGCACACGGAGACCTCCCCGGCGCTCGGGCGCACGAGCCCACATGCCGACTTCACGAGCGTCGACTTCCCTGCCCCGTTCGGGCCCAGCAGCCCGACGAGCTCGCCCGCCGCCACCGACAGGTCCACGCCCCCCAGCGCCGTGCTCGCGCCGTAGCGCTTCTCGAGGCCGACGACGGCCAGCGCCACGTCGCTCACGCGCGCAGCGCCTTGAGCCGTCCGACCTGCGCGGCGTCGGGTCCGGCCCGGTCCTTCCCCGCGGTCTCGATCACACACGGCAGCCCGGCGAAGCGCGCCTCGCGCACCCAAGCCCTCGCGCCCGCCTCGCCGAGCTCGCCCTCCCCGACGTTGGCATGGCGGTCACGGTTGGAGCCCAGGCCGGTCTGGGAGTCGTTGAAGTGCAGGGAGCCGAGCCGGTCGAGGCCGACGCGGGCGTCGAAGTCCTCGAGCACGGCGCCGAGGCCCTCCGCCGTACGCACGTCGTACCCCGAGGCGTAGAGGTGGCAGGAGTCCAGGCAGACGCCCAGCCGCGAGTCCCCTTCCGCGGCCTCGAGCAACGCGCTCAGCTCTCCGAACGAGCGCCCGAGCGTCCCGCCGGCGCCCGCGGTGTTCTCGAGGTGCAGCGGGCAGTCCTCGGACTCCGCGAGCGCCTCGGCGATCACCGTCCCGGCGCGCGGGATCGCCGCCTCGGTGTCCCCGCCCTTCAGCGCGGAGCCCGGGTGCAGCACGACCGCGGCCGCCCCCAGCGCCGCTCCCGCGCGCAGCGAGCTCACGAGCGAGGCCAGCGTCTTGGACCGGAACTCGTCCTTCTCCGAGGCGGGGTTGAGCAGGTACACGGCGTGGATGAGCAGCGCTTGCACGCCGGCGTCCCCCCGCCCCTCGTGCCAGGCGGCGATCTCCGACGGGGGGTAGTCCCGCGGCTTCCACGCGCGGGGGTTCTGGTTGAAGATCTGGATGGCCTCGCAGCCGCGCTCCCGCCCCCGCTCCAGGGCCTGGACGAGGCCGCCGGCGGGGGACACATGGGCGCCGACTAGCATCGCTGACCCAGACGATATGCGCCTCCGCTTCGCCCCCTCGCCGACGGGTGCGCTCCACCTCGGGGGCGCCCGCGCGGCCCTCTACAACGCTCTGCTGGCCCGCCGCCACGGCGGGACGCTCGTCCTGCGGATCGAGGACACCGATCGCGAGCGCTCGACTCCCGAGAACGTCGGGCAGATCCTCGACGCGCTGCGCTGGCTGGACATCTCCTACGACGAGGGGCCGATCTCCCAGGCCGCGAGCGCGCCGCGCCACGCCGAGGTCCTCGAGCGCCTGCTCGCGGACGGGCATGCCTACCGCTCCAACGCCACCGCCGACGATGTCAAGGCGTTCAAGGCGACCCACGGCTCCGGCCACGGGTTCCGCGGCGATCCCGAGGACCGGGGCGCCGTGCGCCTGCGCGTTCCCGACGCGGGGGAGACCGTGGTCCACGACGCCGTCCGCGGCGAGGCCCGCTTCGCCCACGTCCACCTCGACGATCCCGTCATCGCCCGCGCGGACGGCTCGGTCCTCTACAACTTCGCGGTCGCCGTCGACGACTACGACGCGGGGATCACCCACGTCGTCCGCGGTGAGGACCACCTCTCCAACACGCCGAAGCAGCTCCTCGTCCTCGAGGCGATGGGGGCGCCCGCGCCGGTCTACGCGCACCTGCCGCTCATCCACGGCCCGGACGGCAAGAAGCTCTCAAAGCGCCACGGCGCCGCGTCGGTGCAGGAGCTCCGCGCCCAGGGCTTCCTGCCCGAGGCGGTGGTGAACTACCTCGCCCTCCTGGGCGCCGGCTTCGACCCCGAGCGCGAGGTCTTCTCCTTCGCCGAGCTCGCCGAGCGCTTCGCCCTGGAGAACGTCACGCGCAACCCGGCGGTGTTCGACGAGCAGAAGCTCCGCCACCTCAACGGGATCTGGCTGCGCTCGCTGCCCGCGGAGGAGCTCGCGCGGCGCCTGGAGGAGCACACGGGGCGTCGCGGCCTGGCGGGCGCCGCGGAGATCTCCCAGGAGAAGATCCAGACCCTCGAGGACTTCTGGCCGCTGGCCGGCTTCTTCTTCGACGGGCCGGTCGAGGACGCCAAGGCGCGGGCGAAGGTGCTCGAAGCGCCCGGCGGGCGCGAGCGCCTCGCGGAGGCCCGCGGCGTGTTGGCGGAGCTCGAGCCCTGGGGCACCGGGGGGATCGAGTCCGCCCTCCGGGAGCTCGTCGAGCGCGCCGGGGTCCGGCCCCGCGACGTCTTCCAGCCCGTCCGCGTCGCCATCGCGGGGACGACCGTGTCCCCGGGCATCTTCGAGAGCGTCGCCCTGCTCGGCCGCGACGAGGCCCTCGCCCGGATCGACCGCGCCCTCGCGCCGGGATAGCCGGCTGTCGTAAAGCGGCGGGCTCCGCCTGCCGATGAACGAGCGCGTGAGCGTTACGTCGCTGCCCATCAATCCGCGTACCTCCACGGGCGAGCACCCGGGGCTGACCCAGCGCCATCACAACGAGGGCCACGGCCGCCGCCTCACGGCCGCCTTCGAGGCGCTCGAGGGCTTCCCCGTCCTCGCCGAGTCGCGCGACCGGGTCCTGAAGCTGTTCGCCCAGGAGCGCCCGCCGGTGGCCGAGCTCGTCGCCGCGGTCGAGTCCGACGTCGCCCTGGCCATCGCCGTCCTGCGGCTGGCCAACCGGGTCGAGGGCCGCTCGCGCGGGAAGGTCGAGTCCGTCGTCACCGCGGTGGAGGTGCTCTTGCCCGCGGCCGTCCAGGCCCTCGCGGGTCGCGCCCGCACCTTCGACTTCTTCGAGCGCGCCGGGATCTGGGAGGGCACGCCGGAGCGCTTCCGCCTCCACGGCGTGGCCACGCAGCGGGCGGCCGACCGGATCGCCGCCGAGATCGGCTTCGAGGACCGCAACCGGCTCATGGTCACCGCGCTGCTGCACGACATCGGCAAGCTCGTCCTCGTCCACGCCTATCCCGGCTACCCGCGGCAGATCCACGGGGAGGCGCGCACCCCCGAGGAGCGCCTCCAGAAGGAGCGCCGCGAGCTCGGGGTCGATCACGCTCTGGTCGGCGGCGTGCTCGCGCGCCGCTGGGGTCTGCCGCGCGCCGTGGCCGCGACGATCGAGCGCCACCACGCCGAGGACGCCGAGGGCGAGCAGGCGCTCGTGCGCCTCGCCGACATGCTCGCCCACTACGCCCAGGGAACGGCGATCGCGCCCCAGGAGCTCCTGAAGGTCGCGCGCCGCGTGGGGATGGGGCCGGCGGAGCTGCGCTCGGTGATGTACGACCTGCCGTATCCCCCGAGCGGGGGGCGGAACCGCGTGGTCGAGCCCTGCCCGCTCTCCGGGCGCGAGATGGACGTGCTGCGCCAGCTCTCCGAGGGGAAGGTCTACAAGCAGATCGCCCGCGACCTCGGGCTGTCGACGAGCACGGTGCGCACGCACCTGCACAACATCTACGGCAAGCTCGGCGCGATGGACCGGGCCCAGGCCGTGCTGCAGGCCACCGAGCGCGGCTGGCTCTAGGCGGGGCGGCGTCGCCCCCGGGCGATGCGCGCGGCGATCGCGACCCCCGCCGCGTCGATGAGCACGTCGACGGGCGTCCCGTGGCGGCCGTGGACGAAGGTCTGGTGGAGCTCGTCCGTCGCCGCGTAGCCGACGGTGATCGCCGCGGCCGCGACCGGGTTCCGGTACCCGAGCGCCCGCCACCACAGGACGAAGAGGACGCCGTACTCCGTCGCGTGGACGATCTTCCGCCCGATGAGGTCCCACACGCCGAGCCCGGTCGAGAGATCGGACTGCGCCGAGAGGAAGAAGATCAGCGCCATGAGCGCGAGCGGTGGCGCGTAGCGGCCGAGCGCGGCCATAGGGTTCGGGGTGGTGCTGTCCATCACCGCGAAGGGACCGTACGCCCTGCGCGCGCTGGCCGAGCTCGGCCGCGCGGGGGAGGGGCCGGTGCCGATCGGCGAGCTCGCCCGCCGAGGCCGCGCGGGCCAACCGCGCCGATGTACTACATATAGAAGACGGGCTGCGGTCACGGCCGAAATGCGCCGTGGGCACAGGCTTCGACCGCCCGGCGACCGCCCGGAACCGCCCGGAACGGGGCCCCGAGTGCAGCGCAGAGTGCAGCGCACCCGGGGGTCCGCCCAACCAAACGGCTTCGTTGCGGCGTTCTGAGACCCTTGGCATGGCGGGGCTGATCGGGCGACCGGCTGGGAATGTGTGGATCGCGCGCACTCAAGTCGGAGCGGCACCGCTTTGGGGCTCTCTCGGCATCGATGTAGGTGAAGTCAGTGACTGAGGGCGTGGAGTTCGTGTGGTGGTCGGAGCGTGATCGGCCCGCAGCAGAGGTAGACCAGGGCGAGCGCGGCGGTCGCGCTGTGGAAGCCGTAGGCGCGGCGGGTGATGAGCCGGACCTTGT
>JBBSGJ010000068.1:0-11286 GCA_038254195.1 Solirubrobacterales bacterium | reverse complement strand
TGCGCGTGATGACGAGCGGGGTCGTCGTCCTCGATGTCCGCGTCCGCGTCGCGCCCGTCGGCGCCGATGCCCGCGCGAAGACCTGGTGACCGCGAGTGGCGCGCTGCCTACCGTATGCGTCGTCAGATCGCCCCACGCGGTGCCGGCGGGCGCTCAGGCGCCGTAGGTGACCCCGAGCGCGCCGGCGATCTCCTGGAGCGCTGTGCGCTCGGCGTCGCTGATCTGGGTGCCGCCCATTCCGAGGAAGCCGCCCTCCTTGTGCGCCTTGGCCACCGTCTCGGCCACGTCGAGGACGAAGCTCTTGTACGCCTCGAGCTCCTCGGGAGTCGCCTTGTCCTCGAGGATCCCCACCGCCCGGCGCAGCTGGTCGGGGAGCTGCTCGAGGAGCTCGCGCCCCCGCCCGGGCTCGAACCCCGGAGGCGCGGCCACGATCTCGGCCAGCAGCCCGTCGCCCGCCTCCGCGCGCGCCTCCTGATAGACGCGACCCATGGAGACGCTCTCGCGCACGGTCCCGCCGCGGTCGGCGGCGATGACCCGCATCCCGGCGAGCGCCGGCGCCTGGACGACCAGCGTCCACTCCTCCGCGTTGTAGTCGGCCTTGGTGCTCACATCTCCATCCCGCCGTTGACGGCCCACACCTGCCCGGTGATGTAGCTCGCGGCGTCGGCGCACAGGAAGTGCACCACGCGCGCGACCTCCTCGGGCTGGCCCATCCGGCCGAGCGGGATCTGCTCCGTGACCTTCTCGACCACCTTCTCGGGTATGCCGCTGGTCATGTCGGTCTCGATGAACCCCGGCGCGACGGTGTTCACGGTGATGCCCACCCCCTCGGCGTCGAGCTTGCCCGCCTTCGCCGCGGCCGCCGCCGCCTCCCGGGCCATGGTCATCGTCAGGCCGAACAGGCCGGACTTCGAGGCCGCGTAGTTCGCCTGCCCGATGTTGCCCTGCTGGCCGATCACCGAGGAGATGTTCACGATGCGGCCGGTCCCCCGCTCGAGCATGTGGGCCAGCACGGCCTGGGACATGAAGAACGCGCCCGAGAGGTTGACGGCGAGCACCTTGTACCAGTCGTCGTCCTGCATCTTCAGGACGGGCTTGTCGATGTTGATCCCCGCGTTGTTGACGAGGATGTCGAGGCGGCCGTGCGTGTCGGTGACCTCCTTGATCGTCCGCCGGCAGTCGTCGGCCGAGGCGACGTTGCCCTTGTGGATGGAGGCGCCGACGCCCATCGCCACGATGTCGTCCTTGAGGACGTTCGCCTTCTCCTCGTTCGAGGAGTAGCCCGCGGCGATCGTGGCGCCCTGCGCGGCGAGCGAGCGGCAGATCGCGGCGCCGATGCCGCGGGTGCCGCCCGTGACGAAGGCGACGCGGCCCAGCAGCTTGCGTCCGGCGGGGGCGGTGGCCTCGGGTGCGGTGGTGGAAGCAGCCATGTCGTTCGTTCCTTCTCCTAGGTTGCGGAGCGTTCCTCGAGCCAGCTCGCGAGCTCGGGCCAGATCTCCTTCCGGGCCTTCGAGCCGGCCATGAGGCCGATGTGCCCGCCGTCGCGGGCGAGGTGCTCGACGTCGTGCGAGCCGACCAGCGCGAGGACGGGCTCCGTCCCGTGCCGGGGCGCGATGTGGTCCGCCCCCGCCGTGATCACCAGCAGGTTCTGGTCGATCTCCGCGAGGTCGACACGCTCGCCGCGCAGCCGCAACGTCCCGTCCACGAGGCGGTTCTCCTGGTACATCCAGCGGATCCATTCGCGATACGCGCGGCCGGGAAACGGCGGGTTGTCGGCCAGCCAGCGCGCCATGGGCTGGTAGGCGTCCTTGTTTGCCGTGCCCTCGACCACACCGTCCCACAGCTTGCGATAGGTGGTCCACCAGTTCGTGACCGGCTTCATGAGCTTGTTGGCCCAGTCGACCATCGCCCCGGGCACCACGGGGAGCGCGTCGGCGACGTGGTCGGCGTCGAGCGGGCGGACCCAGGTCGCGTAGAGCGAGCCGTCGGTATCGATCGGCGTCGTCAGCAGGAGGAGATTGCGGACGGGCGCATCGCGGCGCAGCGCGCAGTACATCGCGCACAGCGTCCCGCCGATGCACCAGCCCAGCAGGGAGAGCTCCTCGGCGCCCGACTCGCGCAGGGTCTCGCGCACGCCCCAGTGCAGCTCGTCGCACACGTAGGAGTCCAGGCCCATGTCGGCGTCCTCCTCGTCGGGCTCGCCCCAATCCAGGAGGAAGACGTCGAAGCCCTCCTCGAGCAGGAACTCCACGAACGATCGGCCCGGGCTCAGGTCGAAGATCGCCGGGCGGTTGATCAGCGCGAACACGAGCAGCACGGGGATCGCGTGGCGGCGGCCGCGCGAGCGGTAGCGGTAGAGCGTCGTGCGGCGGTGGGTCCACACGACGTCGCGCGGTGTCGCGCCGATCCGCGTGTCGTCGGTCGTGAGCAGGATGTTGGCGAACTCGACGGCCGCCACGGGAGCGCGGAGGGTGCGCTCCAGGAGGTTCACGGCTCGGCCGTCTCCTTCTGGTTGTCGGGCGGGAACGAATCCCGCATCTCCTCGAGCTCCTGCAGGACGCGCTCGAGCTTGTCCTCCGTACGCGCGAGCTGCTGGCCGAGCCGGACGAGGTCCCCACGGCCGGCGAGCCGCAGGTTGCGCCACACGAGGTCCATGGAGGTGGAGCCGATCCGCATGAGCGACACGACGTTCTCGGCGCTCATCGCCAGAACCTCGCCGAAGGCGGGGCGGCTCACGAGCCGCTCCATCCCCTGCGAGAGCCTCTCCTCGACGTCGCTCATCCCGGGCTGGTCTTCCCGGCCAGCGCTCCGGGCGAACTAGGGAATGGGCTGCGGGGCCGCGCGGCCGGGGTCCGTCCGGTCCCGCGCCTCGCGCGTGGCGTGCTCCTTGGAGACGGCGCCGGGCGTCGACCGGGCGTAGACCTCGGCGAGCACGGGCGGCCAGTGATCGCGTAGCGACTCGCGGCCCATGAACAGCCCGAGGTGACCGCCCGAGGCGGTGCGCTGCACGACGTCCTCCGCCGGCGTCGACACGTGCTCGCGCGCGGCGAAGACCTGGGGCGGGGGCGTGATGTGGTCGCCCGAGCCCGCGAGGAGCATGAGCGGGCAGGAGAGGTTGCCGAGGTCGACGCGCTCGCCGCCGATCTCGAGCTTACGGGAGACGAGGGCGTTGCGGCGGAAGAGGTGCTCGACGATCCAGAGGTAGAAGTCCCCCGCGATGTCCTGCGTGTGCTTGAACCAGTCCTCGAAGTGGCGGTAGCGCTCCACGTGCTCGGCGTCGTCGAGGTGGTTGAGCAGCCCCCACTGACGCGCCACCTCGTCCTGGGGCTTGATCGCGATGAAGCCGCCGAGCTGGTAGCTCCCGGGGAGCACGCCGCCGCCCGAGGCCACGAGCGCGGCGTAGAAGGAGGGCTCGAAGAGCTCGACGTAGGCGCCGATGACGGGGTCGCCGGCGTGGAAGTCGATCGGGGCGCCCGCGATCGTCAGGGTGTGGATCCGCTCGGGGTGCAGCGCGGCGTAGATCGCCGCGAGCCACCCGCCCTGGCAGTCGCCCACCAGGTTGACCGGTGAGCCGATCACCTCGACGGCATGGGCGATGTCGGCGAGGAAGTCGTCGACGGTGGCGTGCTTGGTCTCCTGCGTCGCCCCGATCCAGTCGAGCGAGAAGGCGCGCGTGAGTCCCGCCGCGCGGATGGTCTGCATCTGGCTCTGGCGCGGGGAGTAGTCCACGATGGACGACGAGTGCCCGGCCTGGGGGGGGAGTACGAGCGTGGGCACGACATCGTCCGTCGCGCCGTGCGTGAAGTCGCGCAGGCGCATGATCGGCGACTCCCACACGACCTCGTTCGGGGTCGACCAGCCCGGGCGCTCCCGGACGGTCATCGCCGACCACCACCGCGCCGCGTCGCCCGCGACGTCCCAGGGCATAGCGCCGCGCTCGAGCGCGCTTACCCAGTAGGTCGTCGCACCGTCGAGCGTGGCGCCGACGGCGTCGACCGAGCCCAGGAGCGTCGAGCGCGAGACGACGGGCGGACAGGTGGTCGGGTTGATCACCGGACGGTGAGGGCGTCCCGCGCCGCGGAGGCGTATGCGTTGGTCACCGTGCGGGTGAACTGGGCGTGCGCGTGCGCGACGGACGAGATGAGCTCGTTCTGGGTCGACTCGGCCGTCCGCTCGGAGACATCGGCCAGGGACTTCCAGCCCTTCTCGTAGACGTCGACGGCGGTGAAGCCGAAGTCGCGGATGCGATCCTGTGTGTCGGTCGCCATGATGTGTCCTCCCAAGCTTGGTTAGCAGCGTTAGCTCCAGTGTAGCTAACGGCACGCACGAATGATCTTCCGCCAGCTCGTACACGACGACCTCGGGTGCGCCTCCTATCTCGTGGGCGACGACGGGGCGGGCGTGGCGGCCGTGATCGATCCGCGGCTGCACATCGACGAGTACCTGCGCCTCGCGCGCTACCTCGGGGTCTCGATCGACCACGTGCTCGAGACCCACAACCACGCCGACCACGTGTCGGGGCACGGCCGGCTCTCGGTGGCGACGGGGGCGACGCTGCACATCCACCGTCTCGCCGGGCCCGACTACCCGCACGAGCCCTTCGAGGACGGGTGGGAGCTCGCGCTCGGCGACGTCCGCGTCCGCGCGCTGCACACGCCGGGGCATCGCCCGGAGCACACCGCCTTCGTTCTCGTCGATGTCTCGCGCGGCCCCGAGCCGTGGGCGGTCCTCACCGGCGACTCGCTCTTCGTCGGAGACGTGGCCCGCCCCGACCTCGCCGTCGACCCCGAGGAGGGCGCCCGCGACGTCTTCCGCTCCCTGCACGCGAAGCTCCTGACCCTGCCCGACGACGTCGAGGTGTGGCCCGGGCACCTGGGCGGCTCGATGTGCGGTGGGCCGGGAATGGATCTGAAGCCCGCGTCGACGATCGGGTTCGAGCGCGCGCACAACGCGCTGCTGTCCGTGACCGCGGAGGACGACTTCGTCCGCGCGGCGATCGCCGGGCTCGGCCCCCAGCCGCCGAACTTCAAGAGCATCGTCGCCCTGAACCGCGGCCCGCTCGAGCGCCGGGCGGTCGACGCACCGCCGCTCGCCCCGCGGCAGGTCGAGGCCGCGCGGCGTGACGGCGCCCTGCTCGTCGACGTGCGCACCGAGGAGCAGTGGGACGACGCCCACATCCCCGGCTCGGTGTCGGTCACCTCGCTGCGGGCGGGCTTCGGCTCCAAGCTCGCGTGGCTCGCCGCGGGCGATGAGGACGTCGTGCTCGTGGGGCGCCACGACGAGGACGCCCGCAACGCCACCGACCTCGCCGCCGCGGTGGGGGTCACGCGCCTCGCGGGCTACCTGGCGGGCGGTATGACCGCCTGGCGTGAGGAGCGCCTGCCCGTCGCGCGCACCGAGCGCATCGACGTCGAGGAGCTCCACGCTCGCTCCGGCGGGCTCCAGGTGCTCGACGTCCGCGAGCGGGCCGAGTGGGACGCCGGGCACATTCCCGGGTCCCTGTTCTGCCCCTACCACGATCTCGACGGGCTGCCCGACGGCCTCGACCCCGCGCGCCCGGTCGCCGCCATCTGCGCGTCGGGCCAGCGCTCGGCGACCGCGGTCGGGCTGCTCGAGCGCCACGGCGCGCGGGAGGTGCTGCACGTCGTGGGCGGCGGCGTGGGGACGTGGGAGCGGGCCGGATACGAGGTCGCGCCTTGAGCACCGTCGGCGACTTCATCCGCCGCCAGCGCGAGCTCCAGGAGCTCTCCATGCGCCAGCTCGCGGGGATGGTCGGCATCTCGAACCCCTACCTCTCCCAGATCGAGCGTGGGCTGCGCGAGCCGAGCGAGCGGGTCCTCGAGAGCATCGCCGGCTCGTTCGATCTCACCGTCGACGCGCTCTACGAGCAGGCCGGCGGCCGGCCCGAGCGCGACGGCCGCGTCGAGGAGGCGATCCGGGCCGATCCCCACCTACGCCCGGCCCAGCGCCGCGCCCTGCTCGAGGTCTACGCCGCGTTCCGCGCGCACGGGGAGAACCCATGAGCCGGGCCGCGCTCGTCACCGGAACGGCGAGCGGGATCGGGCGGGCGATCGCCGAGCGCCTGCGCGCCGACGGATGGGACGTGCTCGGGGTGGACCTCGAGGCCGGGGACGACGGCTTCGCCGCGGACCTCACCACGCGGGAGGGCAACCGCGGCGCGGTCGACGGCGCGGTCGAGCGCTTCGGGCGCCTCGACGCGATCGTGCCCGTCGCCGGCTTCCAGCACGTGGCTCCGGTGGCGGAGTTCCCCGAGGAGCGCTGGGACGCGCTGCAGGCCATCCTGCTCACGTCCCCGTTCCTGCTCGCGAAGTACGGATGGGAGGCGCTGCGCGACAGCGGGGACGGGCGCATCGTCGTCGTCGCCTCGGTGCACGGTCTCGTGGCCTCGCCCTTCAAGGCGGGCTACGTGGCCGCGAAGCACGGCGTGATCGGGCTGTGCAAGGTGCTCGCGCTCGAAGGCGCCGAGGTGGGGATCAGCGCGACCGCGCTGTGCCCCGGCTACGTGCGCACCCCGCTCGTGGAGAAGCAGATCGCCGATCAGGCACGCGCCCACGGGATCGAGGAGGACCGGGTGCTCGAGGACGTGATCCTCGCCCCTCACGCGGTCAAGAAGCTCATCGAGCCCGAGGAGGTGGCCGGAACGGTGGCCTTCCTCCTCGGGCCCGACGGCAAGGCCTTCACGGGCGCCCCGGTCGTGATGGACCAGGGCTGGAGCGCTCGCTAGCTGGGAGCGGAGCCCGTCTTGCGCTCGGCCTTGGCCCGGCTTGCCGCGTTCTTCAGGCGCTGGGCCTCGTCGGACGCGGTCAGCGCGTCCTCGCGCTCCTCCGTCGCCTTGGCCTCCGTGTCGAGCTGCTCGAGGCGCTCGCGCTTGGCGCGGTCCTCGATGACCTCCTCGGTCTTGGCCGCCGCCGTGCGCGACGCCTGCCGGCGGCGCTGCTCGGACTGCTGGGCCTTCGTCGTCTGCTCCGAGCGCTTCTCCTCGGCCTCCTCGCGCTGCTCGGTGGCGCGCTTCTCGGCCTGCTTGCGGCGCGCGGCGGCCTGCTTGCGGCGCTCGGCGGCGCGCTCGTCGGCGGCGGAGCGCTTCTGCTCGGCCTGCTCGCGCAGCCCGGTGGCCTGCTCGCGCTGACCGGCGGCGCTGCGGCGGCGACCGGCCTCGGCCTTGAGCTCGCGGTCGCCGAGCAGCGAGCCGGCGGTCTCGCGGACCGTCGCGTCGGCCCGGTCGGCGGCGACGCCCGCGGGGGACTCCTTGCCGCCGAGAGCCTTGATGCCCACGTCGACGGGGATCCGCAGGATCTTCAGGTAGCCCCGCACCGCGGTGCGGGGGATGTCGGTGAGGCTCATCTAGCGCTCCTCGGGTCGATGGTGTCCGCTGTGTTGGCGGCGCGGGCGGCCTCGGCCTCGAGGCGGTCCGCCTCGGCGGCCTCGCGGGCGTGCTCGACGCCGGCCTGGCCCGCCTGCTGCGCGGCGGCCTGCTCGCCGGCGCGCTCGGAGGTCGCGGCGGCCTGCTTCTCGCGGGCGGCCTGCTCGGCGGCCTGCTGCTCGGCACGGGCGCGGTCGCGCTCGATCTGCTTCTCGCGATCGGCCTCGGCCACCTCGGCGCGCAGGCGCTCGCGCTCGATCTCGTTGTCGGTCTTCTTCTGCTCGACCTCGGCCTCCTGCTCGCGCTGGCGCGCCTCGGTGGCGTCCTGCTTTGCCTGGACCTCGGCATCGGACTGCGCCTGCTGGAGACGCCCCTCCCGCGCGAGATCGTTCTGGCCGGTGAGCGAGCCGGCCGCTTCCTTCGCTTTTCCGGCGACCTTGCCCAGGAGGCCGCCCGTGGTGTCTTCCGTAGTCATTAGAAGTATGTACCCCAGCCACGGCCGAGCGTCACGCCGCACGGGCCTGCGCGCTCGATTCATCGGATTGTGCATCGTCGCATCATTTCGTCTGAAGATACGATGCAGGCGTGAGGACGACCGTCACCCTCGACCCCGACGTCGAGCTTCTCATCAAGCGCCGGATGACCGAGCGGAAGCTCTCCTTCAAGCAGGCCATCAACGAGGCGATCTGGGCCGGGGCAGGACCTTCCCCCGGGAAGCCCGCCGTCTTCCCGACCTACGACCTCGGGGAGCCCCTCGTGGATCTGACCAAGGCGCTGCAGCTTGCGGGTGAGCTCGAGGACGAAGAGCTCGCGCGCCGTATGTCCGAAGGACGCTGACGTGGTCCTGGTCGACGCGAACGTTCTCGTCTACGCCGTCAACGAACGAGCCCGAGACCACGAGATCGCGCGAGCCTGGTTGGCGGCCGCGCTCGGTGGAGGCGAGGGGGTCGGGTTCGCGTGGATTGCCCTGATCGCCTTCCTCCGGGTCATCACCCATCCGGCCGCCCTCGCTCGGCCGCTGGCGATCGAGAGGGCCGGCGAGCTTCTGGAGGGTTGGCTCGAGGCGCCCCCTGCGGTGGTCGTCGAACCCACCCGCCGCCACCTCGCCCTGCTTCGGGGGCTCCTCGAGCGCGCGGGCACGGGCGGCAACCTGACCAACGACGCGCACCTCGCCGCGCTCGCCCTCGAGCACGGCGCCACCATCGTGTCCTTCGACCGCGACTTCGGTCGGTTCGCGGGCGTGCGGAGTCGCGTCCCCGGCTAGGCGGTGGACACGGGCACTCCTCGACTACCACATAGCCGCATGCTCCTCGGCGGCGGCGCAGCCCCTGAGGCGAACGCTCGCGCGAGCTCGTCATAGCGGAGTTGGTGGACAGTCGTCGGACCTATGGGTAGAACCGCTGCATGACCCTCGCCGCCCTGTCGGAGATCTCCTACGAGCAAGCGTGCGCGGAGCACTCCTGGGCCGTGCCCGAGAAGTACAACATCGCCCACGACGTCTGCGACAAGCACCCGCGCGACAAGCTCGCGATGGTGTGGGAGGACTGGCAGGGCAACCAGCGGCGCGTGGCCTGGGGCGAGCTCCAGGACATGTCCAACGGGTTCGCCGCCGTGCTGCGCGAGCACGGGGTGCAGAAGGGCGACCGCGTGGCGATGCTCCTGCCTTCCACGCCCGAGACCGCGGCGGCGTTCTTCGGGACCTGGAAGTGCGGGGCGATCCTCCTGTCCATGTCCGTGCTCTACGGCGACGAGGGCATCAGGCACCGCATCACGGATTCGCAGCCCAAGGTGCTCGTCACGGACCGGGCGAACGCGGACCGGATCTCTCGCGACCTCGTCGAGGACGTGATCCTGCTCGACGGGGACCTCCTGTCCCGCGCGGGTACCGACTTCGAGCCCGAGGACACGAGCGCCGACGACCCCGCCCAGCTCTACTACTCCTCCGGCACCACCGGACTGGCCAAGGGCATCCTCCACGCCCACCGCTACCTGCTCGGCCACGAGGAGTTCACCTACTGCCACGACGTGCAGGACGGAGAGCTCTTCCACGGGATGGGGGAGTGGGCGTGGGCGGCGGGGATCGCGCCGCTGCTCGGGCCCTGGCGGCACGGGGCCACGCAGTTCGTCCTCGCGCGCAAGGGGGGCTTCGATCCCGAGCAGCAGCTCGAGGTCCTGAGCCGCAACCGGGTGGCGAACGTGTTCACGACGCCGACGGCGATGCGGGCGATGATGGGCATAGAGGACGCCGGGAAGAAGTTCCCGCAGGAGTTCCGGATCGTGTGCTCGGCCGGCGAGCCGCTCAATCCCGAGGCCATCCGCTGGTTCCGCGGGCAGTACGGGGTGACGGTGCTCGACTACTACGGCCTCACGGAGTCCTACCCCCTGTGCGCGAACTTCCCGTTCATGGAGGTCCGCGAGGGCTCGATGGGCAAGCCGATGCCGGGCTGGGACGTCCAGCTGCTCGACGAGGACGAGAAGCCCGTGCCCCAGGGTGAGCGCGGGGAGATCTGCCTGCGCGCCCGCTCGAACCCGCACTACCCGCTCGGCTACTGGAACCGTCCGGAGGAGGAGACGGCCGAGGTGTTCGGCGGCGAGTGGTTCCACACGCAGGACGCCGCCCAGCTCGACGAGGACGGCTACGTCTGGTACGCGGGCCGCGCCGACGACGTGATCATCTCGGCGGGGTACCGGATCGGGCCCTTCGAGGTCGAGTCGGCGTGCATCGAGCACCCGGCGGTGGCCGAGGCCGCCGCGGTGGCCTCACCCGACGAGCGCCGGGGCACGATCGTCAAGGCGTTCATCCGCCTGAGCGCGGGGCACGAGCCGTCCGACGGGCTCGCCCAGGAGATCTCACGGTTCGTGCGCGACCGCCACTCGGCCTACGCCTACCCGCGCAAGATCGAGTTCGTCGACGACCTCCCCAAGACGCTGACCGGGAAGATCCGGCGGGTGGAGCTGCGCGAGCGCGAGCGTGAGCAGGCCGAGGGCTCGAGCAGGTGAGCATCCTTGACTTCGCCGCCCCTTTGAACAGGCTTGTGCATCCAGCTTGATCTGCTCCGGGCCGAGGCGAGCGCCTCGTTGCGAATTGAGGGGCTGGAGGTCGGAGGCCGACGAGTGCTGCGTGCTCGCAATTCGAGACGATCCATCCGTTCGTCGACGGGAACGGCCGCACCGGACGCGCACTCATCCACATCATCCTCCGGCGACGCGGCTTGGCTCCCCACGTGCTGCCACCGATGTCGCTCGTCCTGGCGACCTGGGCCACGGACTACGTCGAGGCCCTCACGGGCATTCGTTACCGGGGATCCTGGAGCTCGCCCGCCGCCCACGAAGGCCTCAACCGGTGGATCGCTCTGTTCGCGACGGCGACCCGTCGCTCGGTTGCCGATGCGGAGATCTACGAGGCGCGGGTGAAGAAGCTGAAGGCGGAGTGGCGCGCTCGCCTCGCTCCCGTCCGGGCCGGCTCGTCGGCCAACCTGTTGATCGACGCGCTTCCCGGCGCACCGGTCGTCACGGTCCAGAGCGCCGTCCGGTTGATCGGGCGGAGCGGGCAGGCGGTCAACGAGGCGGTCACCGGGCTCGTCGCCGCCGGCGTCCTGAAGCAGACGACCCTCGGCCGGCGCAACCGCGCCTTCGAGGCGCCGGCGTTGCTCGACGCGTTCATCGAGCTCGAGCGGACGCTCGCGAGTCCGGCCGGCGATACCCGCTCGTCAGCGCCCGCCCGTCGCGTCCCTCGGCGGTCCCTGTCGGGTTGGGGGGGGCGCGCGGGAGGCGCGGCGTCTGCATCGCTACGCGGTCGGCGTCGCGCGGCCAACGAGTTCGGCCTTCTCTTCCACCCGCGCCGGTACTTCTTCGCCGCGGGCGAGATCGGAGATCGCCAGCGTCACCCGCGTCCCGTCCTCCAG
>JBBSGJ010000067.1:0-11348 GCA_038254195.1 Solirubrobacterales bacterium | reverse complement strand
GCCGCGGCGCGGGTCGGCGTGCTCGTAGAGCGCGGTGCCGTCGAAGCGCGCCAGCGCCCAGTCGTCGCGCGGGAAGTGCGCGGGCACCCAGTCGAGGATCACCCCGATCCCGTGCTGATGGAGGCGGTCGAGAAAGAAGCGCAGGTCGTCGGGCGAGCCCCACCGCGGGGAGGGCGCGAAGTACCCCGTCACCTGGTAGCCCCAGGAGCCCGAGAAGGGGTGGGCCATCACCGGCATGAGCTGGACGTGGGTGAAGCCGAGGTCGGTCACGTAGGCGGCCAGGGCGTCGGCGAGCTCGCGGTAGCCGCCGAGCTCCGGCCGCCACGAGCCGAGGTGGACCTCGTAGATCGACATGGGCGCGCCGTGGGGATCGGGCCGGCGCACCCACGCGACGTCGCCCCACTCGTGCTCGGAGGCGAAGACCACGGAGTTCGTCCCCGGCGGCACCTCGCAGGCGAAGGCGAGGGGGTCGGCCTTGTGGCGGATCTCCCCGCTCGGGGCGACGATCTCGTACTTGTAGTGGGCGCCGGAGCCCACGCCGGGGAGGAAGAGCTCCCAGATCCCTGACGCGCCGAGCGCGCGCATGGGGTGCAGGCGCCCGTCCCAGGAGTTGAAGTCTCCGACCACGGAGACCGCCCGGGCGGCCGGGGCCCACACCGCGAACCCCGTGCCCGCCACGCCGTCGACCTCGCGCACGTGGGCGCCGAGGTGGGCGTAGAGCTTCTCGTGGCGCCCCTCGCCCGCGAGGTGGAGGTCGAGCTCGCCGATGGTCGGCGGGAACCCGTAGGGGTCGCGCAGCGTGTAGACCCCGCCGTCGGGATAGGAGACCTCGAGCTCGTAGGCCAGGGGCAGCGACCCCGTCACCGTCCCCGCCCACACGCCGCCCGGGTGGACGAGCTCGAGGTCCTCCGAGCGGCCACCGGCGAGGACCCGCACGGCCTGGGCGCCCGGGCGGAACGCCCGGACCAGCACCCCGTCGGCGTGCGGGTGCGCGCCGAGGACGTCGTGCGGGGAGGAGTGCTCGCGCGCGACGATGCGGTCGAGCTCGGAGCTCACGCCTCCACCTCGAGCAGCGCCACGATCGCCGCCACGGGGATCGGCGCCCAGTCGGGGCGGTGGTCGAGCTCGTAGCGCAGCTCGTACACCGCCTTCTCGAGCTCGAAGATCGCCAGGAGCTGCTCCGTGGCGGATTGGCTCGGGGGCAGCAGAGCGGCGTCGACCGCGTCGAAGTAGGCGGGCAGGAAGCGCGCGCGGGCCGCGGACCCCCAACCCTCGGCCCCCGGCGTGGCCGCCTCCGCGTAGGCGAAGGAGCGCAGCATCCCCGCCACGTCGCGCAGCGGTGAGCGCTTGCGGCGGCGCTCGGTGAGCGAGCGGGCCGGCTCGCCCTCGAAGTCGAGCACGACCCAGCCGCGCGGGCCGAGCAGCACCTGGCCGAGGTGGAGGTCGCCGTGGTGGCGGATCACGCGCCCCGCGGCGGCCACCGAGCCCAGGCCGCGCAGCCGCTCGCGCACCTCCTCGCCGCGATGGGCGATCGGCCCGAGCACCTCGTCGGCGGGCAGGTCGAGGAAGATCCGCTCGATCTCCTCGTCGATCGTCGCCGTGAGCAGGGCGAGCGACTCGGCGCTCGGCTGCTCGGGGGCGAAGTCGGGATCCATCGCGTCCGAGCCGAGCGCCGAGTGCATCTCCCCGGTGACCGTACCGAGCTCCTCCACCCGCGGCAGGAAGCCGGGGAGGTCCTGCAGCGCGAGCTCCCAGCCGTCCTGCCCGCCGGGGACGAAGTCCTGGAGGACACCCAGGGTCGCGTCCATCGTGCGCCCGGCGATCTCGTACCAGCCCGCCAGCGGCGCGATGTGCTCGAAGCCGTGGGCGGTGAGGAAGCGCAGGAGCTCGAGCTCGGGGTTCTCGCCCGGGCCGATCCGGCGGTAGAGCTTGAGCACCGTCGCCTCGTCGAAGACCAGGGAGGAGTTGGACTGCTCGACCCCCACGGCGCGGACCCGGTGCGCGACGGGCAGCTCCCGGACCGCATGGAAGCCCCACTTCTCGTCGCCCGCCCGGATGCTCGCGTGGAGCGCCAGCCCGAGCTCCGGGTCACGCAGCGCGTCGTAGACCGTCCAGCCGTCGCGCTCCTCGACGACGCCGTCGGTCCAGCCCTGCTCGGTGGGCCGGCGCCCCAGCGGAACCTGGTAGATCTCGTGGGTCCCGGCCGCGAAGCGCACCTCGACGAACGCCGTGACGAGCTGCGGAACCTCTTCGCGGAAGGTCACCGACTCGAGCACGGTGAAGTGCGCGACCTCCCGGGACTTGGCCCCGAACCAGCGCTGGGACTCGACCCAGGCCGCGAGCGGCTCCTCCGTGACCTCGATCATCCCGCCTCCTCCGTGAGCCGGAACCAGAAGACGCCGCGAGGCCCGAGGGTGAGCAGGTAGGGCAGCTCGCCGATCCGCGGGAACCGCGAGCGCCCGAACATCTCCACGGGATGCCGGCCCTCCCAGGCCGAGAGGTCGAGCTCCACCGCCTGGGCCGAGCGGGCGAGGTTGTGGACGCAGAGCACGACGTCGTCCTCGTAGCGGCGCACGTGGGCGAAGACCCGGTGGTTGGAGGGGGAGAGCGGCTCATAGCTGCCCAGGCCGAACACCGGGTGCTCCTTGCGCAGCGCGATGAAGCGCCGGTGCCAGCGCAGCAGGCTCGTGGAGATGCGCAGCTGGGCCTCCACGTTGACCGCCTGGTAGCCGTACACCGGGTCCATGAGCGGCGGGGCGTAGAGCTGGGCGAAGTCCGCGCGCGAGAAGCCGCCGTTGCGGTCGCCCGTCCACTGCATGGGCGTCCGCACGCCGTCGCGGTCGCCGAGGTAGACGTTGTCGCCCATCGCGATCTCGTCGCCGTAGTACAGGACGGGGGAGCCGGGCAGCGAGAACAGGATCGCGGTCAGCAGCTCGATGTCGGGGCGGCCGTTGTCGAGCAGGGGCGCGAGACGCCGGACGATCCCGAGGTTGAGCTTCATGCGCGGGTCGCGCGCGTACTCCGCGTACATGTAGTCGCGCTCGGCGTCGGTGACCATCTCGAGGGTCAGCTCGTCGTGGTTGCGCAGGAACAGCCCCCACTGGCAGTTGCCGGGGATCGGGGGCGTCTGCGCGAGGATCTCGTAGATGGGCGCGGCCTCCTCGCGCCGCGCGGCCATGAACATCCGCGGCATCACGGGAAAGTGGAAGGCCATGTGGCACTCGTCGCCCTGCCCGAAGTACTGCACCACGTCGGTGGGCCACTGGTTGGCCTCGGCGAGCAGGACGCGGTCGGGGAACTCGCGGTCCACCGTGGCGCGGACCTCGCGCAGGAACGCGTGGGTCTCCTCGAGGTTCTCGCAGTTCGTCCCCTCGCGCTCGAAGAGGTAGGGCACGGCGTCGAGGCGGAAGCCGTCCAGGCCGAGGTCGAGCCAGAAGCGCAGGACGTCGAGCATCGCCTGCCGGACGGGGGGATGGTCGTAGTTGAGGTCGGGCTGTTGGGAGAAGAAGCGGTGCCAGAAGTACGCGCCGGCCTTGTCGTCCCAGGTCCAGTTGGACGCCTCGGTGTCCACGAAGATGATGCGCGCGCCGGAGTAGCGCGTGGGGTCGTCGGACCACACGTACCACTCGCGCTCCTCGGAGCCGGGCGGCGCCGAGCGGGCGCGCTGGAACCACGGGTGGTCGGCCGACGTGTGGTTCATGACGAGGTCGGCGATGACCCGCATCCCGCGCTGGTGGGCCGATTCCACGAACGTGCGGAAGTCCTCCACCGTCCCGTAGTCGGGATGGATCGTGTTGAAGTCGGCGATGTCGTAGCCACCGTCGCGCAGGGGGGAGGGGTAGATGGGCAGCAGCCAGACGCAGTCGATGCCGAGCCACTGGAGGAAGTCGAGCTTCTCGGTCAGCCCGCGGAAGTCCCCGGAGCCGTCGCCGTCGGAGTCGAAGAACCCGCGGATGTGGATCTCGTAGAAGATCGCGCGCTTGAACCAGAGGGGGTCGGCCTCGAACCAGTGACCGTGGGAGGGCGGGGGGGATGCGGCCTCGCCCCGCTGGGGGATGAGCAGCGTCTCGGTGCGCGGGCCCTCACTCATGCGAGCTCCAGGACATGGGCGCCGCCGGGTGCGAGGGCGACGAAGTTGCGCCCGATGTGCCAGGTGAACTCCGCGCCGCTGAGCGCGTCGCGGACTCCGAACGCGGGGGGCAGGCCGAGGTGCGCGGGCACGACGACGACGCCCTCCTGACGCTGGTGGGGATCCGTGTTCACGGCGATCAGCACGACATCCTCCTCCCACACCTTCGCGTACGCGAGCAGGGTGTCGTTCTCCGCGGGGAGGAACTCGATCGCCTCGATGCGCTGGAGCGCGGGATGCGTGCGGCGCAGGGCGTTCAGGGCCTTCAGGACGGGGAGGAGCGGGCCGTCGAGGGCGCGCGCCTTGGCTTCGTACTTCTCGGAGTCCTCGTATTCCTCCGAGCCGGGGCGGACCGGCACATGCTCGTAGGACTCGAAGCCCGAGTAGATCCCGTAGCTCGGCGACAGCGTCGCGGCGAGCACCGCGCGGGCGTAAAAGGCGGGCGGCCCGCCGGACTGGAGGTACTCGTGCAGGATGTCGGGGGTGTTGGCGAAGAAGTTCGGGCGGACCTCGTCGCGCAGCTCGACGAGGTGCGAAACGTATCGGTAGAGCTCCCACGCCGTGTTCTTCCAGGTGAAGTACGTGTAGGACTGCGAGAAGCCGACCTTGCCCAGCGCGCGCATCCTGGCCTCCCGGGTGAAGGCCTCGGAGAGGAAGATCACGTCCGGGTCCGCGGAGCGGGCCTCGGCGAGCAGCCACTCCCAGAAGGCGAAGGGCTTGGTGTGGGGGTTGTCGACCCGGAAGACCTTGACCCCGCGGCGGATCCAGCTCACGAGGACGTCGCGCAGGGCGTCCCACAGCCCCCGCCGGTCGGGGGACTCCCAGTTGACGTTGTAGATGTCCTGATAGCGCTTGGGCGGGTTCTCGGCGTACTTGAGGGTCCCGTCGGGGCGGCGGTGGAACCACTCGGGGTGCTCGGTGAGCCAGGGATGGTCGGCCGAGCACTGGATGGCGAAGTCGAGCGCGATCTCGACCCCGTGCTCGTGGCCGGCGGCGACCATCGCGTCGAACTGCGCGGGGGTGCCGAGGTCGGGGTGCAGGGCGTCGTGCCCTCCGATGGGGTCGCCGATCGCCCACGGAGAGCCGGGATCGCCGGGCGCGGCGCTCAGCGCGTTGTTGCGACCCTTGCGGTTGGTCTCCCCGATGGGGTGGATCGGCGGGAGGTAGAGGACGTCGAAGCCGAGCTCGGCGAGCTGCGGGAGGACCTGGGTGACCCCCGCGAAGCCCCCCCAGGAGCGGGGGAAGAGCTCATACCAGGAGCCGAAGCGCGCCCGCACGCGCTCGACCTCGACCCCGAGGGGCTCGGCAAGGCGGGTCTCTCCGTGGCGCCCGGCCGAGCGCTCCATGGCCGCGTCGAGGGCGGGGGAGAGGGCGGCCGCGGGGGTGAGCTCGGCGAGGGCGGCGGCGATGAGCTCCGAGTCCTCCCCCTCGGCCCCGCCGGCGGCGTCCTCGAGCAGCAGGGCGCCCTCGGAGAGCTCGCCGGAGAGGTCGCCCTGGCCGGCCGCGGACTTGCGGGCGAGCTCGTCGCGCCAGGTGGCCCAGACGTCGGCCCAGGCGACGATCGTCCACTCCCAGCGGCCCACGCGATCGACGGAGAAGGAGCCGGCCCAGCGGTCGCCGTCCACCGCGCGGTCGGTCCACTCCAACGGGGCCTCGATCCAGCCGCCGCCGCCCGGGCCGCGGGCCCGGACGGCCGCGCGCAGGAGGTCGTGCCCGTCCCGGAGCACGAGCGCCGAGACCTCCACCTCGTCGCCCACGCACGCCTTGACGGGGTAGCGCCCCCCGTCCAGCGCGGGGCGCGGGTCCTGGAGGAGGATCCGTGGCGGCGGCTCGATGGGGGCGCGCGGAGGCACAGCCCCGGGTTCTAACCCTATCGGACCGAGCGTGAACCTTCCTCATGGCGCGGGCATGATCACCGCCCGTGCCCGTGCCCGACTTCCGCGCCTCCGGCGTCCTGCTCCACCCCACGTCGCTGCCCGGCGGGCGGCTGGGCGACGCGGCCCGGGCATTCGTGGACTGGCTCGCCGATGCGGGCCAGTCGTGGTGGCAGATCCTGCCCCTCGGACCGCCCGACGAGCATGGCTCCCCCTACAAGGCGGCGTCGGCGTTCGCCGCGTGGCCGGGCCTCCTCGAGGAGCTCAGGGCGCCGGTCTCGGCGCGCGAGGAAGCGGCGTTCCGCGAACGTCACTCGTTCTGGATCGCCGCCTGGGAGGCGTTCGCGGGCGACGGCGCCGTCGCCGACCAGGTGCGCTTCGAGCGCGAGTGGGGCGCGCTGCGCGCCTACGCCGAGAAGCGGGGCGTCCGCCTCATGGGCGACCTGCCCATCTACGTGGCGCCCGGCTCGGCCGACCACGTCGCCCACCCCGAGCTCTTCCAGGTGGGGCTCGAGGCGGGCGTCCCGCCCGACGACTTCTCCGCCGACGGGCAGCACTGGGGCAACCCGCTCTACGACTGGCCCGCGCTGCGGCGGCGGCGCTACCGGTGGTGGGTCGAGCGCCTCGAGCGCACCGGCGACCTCGTCGACCTGGCGCGGATCGACCACTTCCGCGCTTTCGTGGCCTACTGGGCGATCCCTGCCGGCCGCCCGGCCCGCGAGGGGTCGTGGAAGCGCGGCCCCGGCCGCGCGCCGTTCGAGGCGATCCGCCGCGCGCTCGGCGACCTGCCCCTCGTGGCCGAGGATCTCGGCGACATCACCCCCGCGGTGGAGCGCCTCCGCGACGCCCTCGGGCTCCCGGGGATGGCCGTGCTGGAGTTCGGGTTCGACGGCGACGATCCCGACGACCCCCACCGGTGGGAGAACATCGCCGCGGACCGGGTCGCCTACGTGGGCACCCACGACAACGACACGGCGGCCGGCTTCTGGGCGAGCGCCTCGGGCGAGCAGCGTGCGGCAGCGGTGGAGCGCTTCGCGCGTGCCGGGATCGACGCGAACGGGGACCCGGCCTGGGCGCTCATCGAGCTCTGCCTCGCCTCCGAGGCCCGCCTGGCGATCCTCCAGGCCCAGGACCTTCTCGGCCTCGGCGGCGAGGCCCGCATGAACACCCCCGGCCGCGAGGGCGGCAACTGGGCCTGGCGCCTGGAGCCCGGTCAGCTCACGCCCGCGCTCGCCGCCCGCCTGCGCGCCGCGACGGAGCGGACGGGTCGCCTCGGCTGAGCGCTCACGTCGCCCCGGGTGGGCGGCGTCGGGCTCACGAGCGCGCGACCCGCCGGTACTTCCACACCGCGAGCGGGGCGAAGACCACGAGGATCGCCAGCGACCAGACGACCGCGCCCCACACGGAGTTGCCCGCCGGGGCGCCGATGAAGAGATGACGCACCGCGTTGACGACGATCGTGAACGGGTTGTGGTCCGCGAAGGCGCGCAACACCGTCGGCATCGAGGCCGTCGGCACGAAGGCCGAGGAGGCGAAGGTCAGCGGGAAGACGGCGATGAAGCCGACGGAGTTCGCGGCCTCGGCCGAGCTCACCGACAGCCCGATCAGCGCGAAGATCCACGAGAACGCGTAGCCGAAGAGCACGAGGATCCCGATCCCCCCGAGGATGTGGGGCAGGCTCTGCTCGAAGCCGAACCCGGCGATGGCCCCCACCGCGAGCATCACGGCGACCGAGACGCAGTTCGTGATCACGTCGGCCAGCGTCCGGCCCGCGAGCACCGCCGAGCGCGCCATGGGCAGCGACCGGAAGCGGTCGATCAGGCCCTTCCTGACGTCCTCGGACAGTCCCACGGCGGTGACGAAGCCGCCGAAGGCGATGGTCTGGACGATGATCCCCGGCATGAGGAAGTCGACGTAGTCGTAGCCGGGGGTGACGATCGCCCCGCCGAAGACGTAGACGAACAGCAACACGAACATGACCGGCTGGACCGTGAACGCGAGCAGCAGATCCGGCGCGCGGAGGATCCGCAGCAGGTTGCGGCGGAGGATCACCAGGGAGTCGCCGACCGCGCTCATGTCGCGGGCTCCCCCTCGTCCTCCGCCCGGCGGCCCGTGAGCGTGAGGAACACGTCGTCGAGCGTGGGCCGGCGGATGTTGACGTCGGCGATCCCCACGTGGGCTTCGTCGAGCGCCCGCACCGCCTCGGCGATCGCGCCCGTCCGCGCGCCGATCCCCACCGCGACGACGCCGTCGCGAGCCTCGGGCGGCTCGCCGTCGGACGCCAGCGCGCGCAGGGCTCCCACCGCGGCCTGCGGGTCCGCGCCGTCGGTCAGGGAGACCTCGATGCGCTCCCCGCCCACGCGGTCCTTCAGCTCGTCCGACGTCCCTTCGGCGATCACGACGCCGTGGTCGATGACCGCGATGCGGTCCGCCAGCCGGTCGGCCTCGTCGAGGTACTGGGTACTGAGCAGGACCGTCGTCCCCTCCCTGACCCGACCCTCGATGGTCTCCCAGAGCTCGATCCGTGAGCGCGGGTCGAGCGCAGTCGTCGGCTCGTCGAGGAAGAGCACCGGCGGGCGGGCCACGAGCGCCGCCGCGAGATCGAGCCGGCGGCGCATGCCGCCGGAGTAGGTCCTCACCGGGCGGCGGGCGGCCTCGGTGAGGTCGAAGTGCTCGAGCAGCTCGTCGGCGCGCTGACGGGAGCGCTTGCCCCCGAGGTGGTAGAGCCGCCCGACCATCTCGAGGTTCTCGAAGCCCGTGAGGTTCTCGTCGACGGCGGCGTACTGGCCGGCCAGGCCGATCCGGGCGCGGAGCGCGGCGGCCTGCGAAACGACGTCGAGGCCGGCGACCTCGGCCCGGCCGGCATCGGGCTTGAGCAGCGTGGTGAGGATGCGCACCGCGGTGGTCTTGCCCGCCCCGTTGGGGCCGAGGACGCCGAGGATCGTGCCCTCGCGCGCCTCGAGGGACAGCCCGGCGAGCGCCCGGGTCTCCCCGAAGCGCTTCTCGAGTCCCTCCGCGCGGATGGCCAGGTCGCTCATGCCGCGCGACAGTCAAGCAGGGGGCTGGCGACACGTGCTCCTAGCTCCCCAGGCGCTCGCGCAGCCTCGGCAGGACGGTCTCCCCGTACGTGCGGATCGTCCCGTGCGGGTCGGCTCCGGAGATGTTCTGCAGGCAGAGCACGGTGGCGCCGAGCGCGGCGAAGGAGGCGAGCTTCTCCACGTGCTCGTCGGGGTCGGTGGAGACCAGGGCGCCGGAGACGAAGTCGGCGTCGGACATGTCGGAGACCATGTCCTGCATCCGGGCCGGGTCGGGGATGTTCTCGATGTACATCGCGGGCGGCTGGGTCGCCTTCCACATGCGCGAGCCCTCGAGCAGGCGCTCCTCGTCCTCCGCCCACGCGGTGGGGACCTGGAGGATCACCTCGCCGGGGTCACGCCCCGCCTCCTCGCGCGCGGCCCGGTAGGTCTCGAGGATCCCCGGCACCTTCTCGGGATCGGCGAGGGACCACAGCCCGTCGCCGTGGCGGGCAGCGACCTTCGCGGCCTGCGGCCCGAAGGCCGACACGTAGAGCCGCGGCGGCTTCGCGGCGCGGGTGTAGAGCTTCGCCTTCTCCGTGCGGTAGAAGCGGCCGTCGTGGGTGACCTCCTCGCCGGCCCACAGGCGTTCGATGATGTCCAGGCCCTCGTCCATCCGCGCGATCTGGTCGCCGACCGACGGCCAGTCGTCGCCCACGGGCACCTCGTTGAGCGCCTCACCAGAGCCCACCCCGAGATAGACCCGCCCGGGGAACATCTCCTCGAGGGTCATGAACGCCTGGGCGATCACCGCGGGGTGGTAGCGGTGCGCGATCGGGGTGACGCTCGTGCCGATGGGCAGGTCCTGCGTGGCCTGCGCGGCGGCGCCGAGCCACACGAGCGCGTTGCCCGACTGCCCCTCGGGCCACCACGGCTGGAAGTGATCGGAGCACGCGAGCCCGTCGAAGCCCGCCGCCGCCGCCTCGACGGCCTGCGCGAGGAGGTCCGAGGGCGGGAACTGCTCGTGGGCGGCGGCGAACCAGATCTGCGGAGCGGGCATGGCCGGGGTCTACCCCCCGGCCATCCCTTCACCTCACGGCGACTTCAGCACGTGGCCGACACGAACGCTCAGGCGGCCTCGGCGAGGATCAGGCCGTCGCCGAAGCGGCCGCCGAACGCGTCCGCGTGGCCGGCGGGCGGCTCCAGGGGCTGGGTTCCCTGCAGGCGAACGCCCACCCAGACCTCGCCGCGGCGGAAGGCGACGGCGGCCGGGCCGGCGTCCTCCGGCGTGTAGGACCCCGCGAAGGCCTCCTCGTGGCGGGCGCGGACGGCCAGGGCGGTGCGGATGAGAAAGAGCTTGTCGGGCTCCTCGTCGGAGCCCAGCAGGCGGCGGCGCTCGGGCCAGTCGACCGGGCGGCGGTTGTCGGGGTCGACGAGGGAGAGCGACTCGAGCTCGTCGCCCTGGTAGATGTCGGCGACTCCGGGACAGGTGAGCTTGAGCAGGGTCTGGC
This sequence comes from Solirubrobacterales bacterium, assembly GCA_038254195.1. GTDB lineage: Bacteria > Actinomycetota > Thermoleophilia > Solirubrobacterales > Solirubrobacteraceae > JBBQAA01. The sequence continues at coordinate 820 of JBBSGJ010000067.1, read as the reverse complement.
CGAGGATCGCGGGATGGGCGGCCGCCGCGACCTGCGCCGCGAAGGGGTCGAAGGACTCCCGGAACGGCGCGTGGTCGTAGAGCGCGCGGCAGAACGCCTTCACCCGTCCCTCGTGGTCGAGGTCGGGCTCGATCCAGTTCGACGTGCGCTTGGCCTCGCGCAGGAACTTCTCGAGGTAGGCCTCCATGCGCTCGGGGGCGATGGGCCACGCGCCCACGAGGGTCTGGTAGAGCGCGTACTCCTCCCGCGCGTCCGGCGCGCCCAAGGGGGCGTTCACCTCCCGCCAGCGGCTGACGTGCTCGCGCCACTGCCCGGCCATCCCGGCCAGTGCCCCGATCCGCGCCCGGACGTCTCCCGAGCGTTTCGTGTCGTGGGTCTGGGTCACGAGCAGCCCGCGGGGGAAGCGCTCCGCGCGTTCCGCATTGCGCGCATGGAAGCGCTGCGGGGCGATGGAGAAGCGGCCCGGGTCGCCGCCCACCTCGTTGAGCGCGAGCAGGCGGAGGTAGCGGTAGAACGCCGTGTCCTCCACGCCCTTGGCCATCACGGGGGGCGTGGTCTGCTGGAAGCGCGTGACCCACCCGGGGTCGTGGTCGAGGAGGTCCCCCGCGATCGCGCGGTCGCCGTGAGATGGCCTCACCCCCGGGCGCACGTAGGTGCGGTACACCGGAAGCGACGCGACCGCCTCGGGCGTCGCGCCGGGCCCGATGCGCGCGACGTCAGGCGCGAACGTCGTCCGGGCCTGCTCGAGCTTGGCGGCGTCGCGAACCTCCTCCCACGGGGTCGGGTCCAGCTCGCGCCACATCGCGTCGAGCACCTCCTC
>JBBSGJ010000066.1:0-11377 GCA_038254195.1 Solirubrobacterales bacterium | reverse complement strand
GGGTCGAGCTCACGCCACCGCCCTCCGCGCGACGGTGGCGGCCGCGGCCACGAGCGCCGCCGCGAACCAAGTCGCCCCGCGCCCGAGCTGGGGCGCGAGGTGCGGCAGGACGGGCTGGGTGTTCTGCACGGCGTCGGAGGCCGCGCCCGTCAGTCCGAGGACGAGGAGGACCGCGATCCCCGCGGCCAGGCCCGTCCGCCGGACGCCCAGCAGGGCGAGGGCGATCCCCGCCGCGCCGCCGACGGTGAGCCAGACGAGCACGACCGAGAGCACGGGCTGCGCGTCTGCGCGGGCAAGGTGCTCCAGGGGCAGCACCTCCCGGAGCCGCGGCCCACCGCCGAGGGCGTGGCCCTGCCACAGGAGGTACAGCCAGCCTACCCCGGCGCCTGCCGCGAGGACGGCGACGAGGCCGGCAGCTGCGTTCCGGGCCGCCTTCACGCTGCCGCCTCCGCGAGGACGGGCACAGGCGCCGGCGTCCAGCCCCAGGCGGGCGGGCGCACCCGCGGCGCCGGGACGTAGCTCTCGGCCTGGAGCACCCGCAGCCCCGCGACGGGCAGCCGCGTCCGGTGCGTGTAGACGAGGAAGCGTGGGCGCCACACCGGCGAGAACTTGTCGTTGAAGGAGACGAGCCGCTCGAGCTGGAAGTGCCCGTGGAGGTGGCCGAGCCCCCAGCGCAGCACGCGCTGGCCTCGGGTGAGAGCACCCTCGGCCGCCATCACGTGGGCAAAGCCCGCGAAGTTCAGCGAGACCTCGCGCAGCCTTGCGTCCCGGGCGTGGGTGAGCGCGGCGACGACCATCGCCTCGGTGAGCCCGTTGGGCTCGTCGCCGAGCCGGCGCATCGCGTCGAGCGACAGGCCGTCGCGGTAGGCGACGAAGCGCAGGAACGAGCGCACCCGGCCGTCGGGCGCCCGCCCGAGCACGTAGACGTCCCCGCGGTCCTCGGGCGCGCCCCACAGGCGATCCATGGACATCGCGAAGCCCGCGCGCCGCGGGTGCCCGGCCCGCCACTCGTACTCCGCCTCGGAGAGCTCGGCGAGCAGAGCGGCGCCGAGGTCGAGGGCGGCGACCACCTCGACGTCCCATCCGCGCTTGCGCGCGCGACTGACCGACTGGCGGATCTTGCGCACCGACCGCCCCTCCAGGGAGAAGGCGCGCGGATCGACCACGGCCTCGGAGCCGACCTGGAACGTGCACAGCCCGAGCGCCCGATAGGCCTCGAGGTGCGCCGGGCCGGCGGCGGCGAGGACCACGTCCCAGCCCCGGTCCCCCGCGAACGCGAGGAAGTCCTCGAGGATCACCGGGGCGCGGCCGGACGGTCCCAGGGGATCGCCGGAGACCACGGCGGTGCCGCCGAGCGTCCGGTACGCGAGCATCCCGCCACGGGCGAAGAAGAAGGCCTTGTCGGCGCGGAGCGCGAAGGGGGCCAGCGGGTCACTGCCGTAGCGAGCCACCAGATCCGCGGCGCGGGCGTGGTCCGAGGGGTCGTGACCGTCGGGAGAGCGCGAGGGAGCGACGAGGGTCCGGCCTTCCACCAGCGCGAGGGCGACGATCACCGCGCCGAGCAGCTCGATCGCCTCGCTGCCCGTCGTGCCGACCACGGCGACGGCGTAGGCGCCCGCGACGGCGGCGATGGTCGCAAGCCACGCGACCAGGGCGCGCGGCGGCTCGGCCTCCCGGCGAGCGGAGCGGAGCGCGAGCACCAGCAGCCCGGCGAGGGACAGCGCGAGGAACGCCTCCTCGTAGTCGAGTCCCTTGGCCACGTGGACGGCGGCAAGCACGACGAGGACGGCGACCGCCGCGCCGCTCGCCCGCCGCCGGCCGTGCAGGACGCCACGGGACAACGCCAGCAGGGCGAGCGCGCCCACGACTCCGGCTGCGTGGGCGAGCGACTGCGTCGGCCCGGGGACGACCGCGGCGAGGACTCGCTCCCGGGCGGCGAGCGTCGGGGTCAGCGAGGAGACGAGCGTGAGCAGCGCGGCGAGCGCGGTGGCCGCCGCGGCGACGGGACGCCAGGTCATCGCGCCCTCCCGGTCGCCGGGGGCGTGGAGAACCAGGAGCTCGCGGCCAGGAGCTGCCGCGGCACCTGCGCGCGCCAGAGGCGCCAGTTGTGGCCGCCGGGGTAGACGGCGAAGCGGACTCGCCCTCCGGCTCGGGTGAGCGCGTGGGCGAAGGATGCGGTGTCAGAGACGCGCACGTCGTCGTGGCTCCCCTGGTAGATCCACGCCCGCAGCCCGAGGCGGTGGATCTCCGCCGCGCGGCGTGGGACCTCCTGGGCGGGGCTGTTGTACGCGAGCGCCGCGCGGGAGGCGCCGGCGAACGGGCCGGTCGGCGTCTGCTCGAAGTAGCCCGACCAGCTCTCGGCCACGGAGAACAGCCCGGGGTGGTGCAGCGTGATGTTCATCGCCCCATAGGCGCCCATCGACAGCCCCCCGACGCCGCGGTGCTGGCGATCGGGGTACGTCGCGTAGGTCCGGTCGATGAAGCGCACGGCGTCGAGCACGAAGCCCTCGTAGCGGCCCGCCCCCGCGTCCGCCCACTCCGTGTCGTTGCCGAACAGGCCGGTCTTGTCGCGAGGGACGACCACGAGCATCGGCGTCATCCGGTGCTCGTGGATGAGGAGGTCGGCCCGGACGGCCACGGCCCCGGTGTTGAAGATGCCCTGCGGGACGCCCGCCGGGGAACCCAGGAGGTAGAGGACTCCGAAGCGCCGGCCGCGCGCCGCCTGTCCGGCGTAGCCGGGGGGCAGGTAGATGTCGTACTCCGCGGTCCGGTGCAGCGCGGGCGAGTAGAAGGTGTTCGTCGTGACGCTCCCGGCGGGAACGCCGGCCGGGGTGACCGGCGGTCCGAACCCGCGGTAGAGCCAGTAGTCCGAGACGTAGCGGACCATCCCGACCAGGCCGAGGAGCAGGAAGCCCACGGCGAAAGAGGCGAGGAGGGTCCGCCGGAGGGGGAATGCGCGCGTCCGCCCGGCGCCGCGGTAGCGGTGGGCGATGTCGTCGGGATGGGCGGCCCAGGACACGGACGCCAGCGTGCCCCACGCCGCGTTGGCGCCGGTTGCGGGCACATTGAGAGCGTGTGAAGCCGCTCACGAGCGTGCACTCGGGGCCCGGGGAGCGCCATGATCGGGGCCAGTGGCCGAGCGCTACGAGATGCTCCTGGTCGACGACGACCCCGCCCTCCGCCAGACCGTCCGGGAGGCCTTCGAGCGCGATGGCCATCGCGTCGTCGCGGTGCCCGACGGGGAGGCTGCGGTCGCGCGGGCGGGCGCCGAGCGCTTCGACGTGGTGCTGCTCGACGTCGCGCTCGGCCCCGGCCTCGACGGCAACGAGGTCGCCCGCACCCTCCGCTCCCGCCGCAACCTCGTCCCGATCATCATGCTCACGGCCCGGGACTCCGAGGCCGACGCGGTCCTCGGCCTCGAGGCGGGCGCCGACGACTACGTCACGAAGCCCTTCGGCCTGGCCGAGCTGCGCTCGCGCATCCGCGCGGTCCGTCGCCGGGCCGATCCCGCCGGACAGGAGGAGGACATCCTGCGCGTGGGACCGCTCGAGCTCGACCGCCGCCGCCGGGAGGTACGGGTCGCCGGTCGCCCCGCTGAGCTCACCTTCGTGGAGTGGGAGCTGCTCGAGAGACTCATGACCGTGGCGGGACTGGTGCGCTCACGCGAGGAGCTGCTCGAGGCGATCTGGGGCGACAGCGCCTACCGCGACCCCCGCGGCATCGACGTCCACGTGCGCCACCTCCGCGAGAAGCTCGAGGCGCACCCCGAGCACCCCGAGCTGATCCTCACGGTCCGCGGCGCGGGTTACCGGCTGCGGGGCCCATGAGGCTCTCGCCCGCGCGGCTCGGATTCCGTGGGCGGCTCGTCGCCGCGCTCGTGCTCTCCAGCGCGGTGACGCTCCTCGTGGCCGGGGCCACCCTCCTGCCGCCCCTCCAGCATCGTCTGCGGGCGGACGCCGAGCACTCGCTGCGCGCCCACGCGAAGGCCACCGCCCCCGCCTTCGCCGCGCTGGCGCCCGGGAACGCGGAGCGCCGCTCGCGCGCGCTCGCCGCGCTTGCCGCGCGCCTCCACCGCCGGGCAGGCGCCCGGGTGATCGTCACCTCCCGGGGCCGGACCCTCGTCGACACCGACGTGACCCGCCGCCCGGGTGACCCGCCGCCCCCCCCACCGCCCGCGGACTCCATCCGGGTGACCCGACCTGAGCGGATCGGCGGCCGGCGCGCCGCGCTCGAGCTCGCGCGGGAGCCCGGCGTGCTCGAGGGGGTGGTGAGCACGGTGCGGCGCTCGCTGCTCGAGGCCGCCCTCATCGGCTTCCTCGTGGCCATCGCCCTCGGCGTGCTCGTGGCCCGGCGCCTGCTGCGGCGCCTCGAGGCGCTGCGCGAGGCGACGCACTCCATCGCGGCGGGCGGCACGGTCACCCTGCCACCCGAGGAGGGCGCGGACGAGCTCGGGGACCTGACGCGGGCGTTCGCCCTGATGCAGGCTCGCCTCGCCCGTCAGGAGGAGGCCCGGCGCACCTTCGTCTCCACCGCCTCACACGAGCTTCGCACGCCGCTCGCGTCCCTCGCGGTGATGCTCGAGCTCGCGGCGGAAGACCTCGCCCCCGGGCAGGAGTGGCCCGAGCGTGCCCGCGAGCAGGTGGACCGCGCCCGCGGCCAGACCGAGCGGCTCGCCACGCTCGCCGACCAGTTGTTGAACCTGTCCAGGTTGGACGCGGGGGTCGAGCTGCGCGCGGAGCGCGTCGAGCTGGGCGCGGTCGCCCGGTCGGTCGCCGCGGAGCTCGGCACGCGCGCGGCGGCCGGTTCGCTCACGGTGGACGTCGAGGGGGAGGGCGCGGCCGTCGGCGATTTGAGCGCCGCGGCCCAGATCGTGCGCATCCTGCTCGACAACTCCCTGCGCTTCGCCCCGCCGGGCACCACCATCGACGTGTCCATCGCCCCGGAGCGGGACGGGACGATCGCCCTCACCGTCGCCGATGCCGGCAGGGGCGTCCCGCTCGACGAGGCCGGGCTCATCTTCGCCCGCTTCGCCCGCGGCCGGGTCCCCGGCGGCTCCGCGGGCTTCGGGCTCGGGCTCGCCATCGCCCGCGAGCTCGCCGAGCGGATGGGCGGGAGGCTCGAGTTGACGACCCATGCGCCCGTGGGCGCGCGGCTCGTGCTCGAGCTCCCGGCCGCCGTCGCCGATAACCCTCAGCCCGAGGTGAGCGTCCCCACCATGCGGCAGAGGCCGCCGCCGCTCACCGAGTAGCTCAGGACGGCGGTGACGTTGTCCGGGCGCAGGTAGGTGAACGTCCCGGTGGCGAAGGTCGCCCCGCGGTCGAGGTCGAAGGACTCGCCCGGGTCGAAGTCGCCCTTCGCGACGCCGGCCGCCTTGTTGCCGCCGGCCTGGACGATCCCGAGCTGGGCCTGGGTGTTCGCGATCTGGGTGACCGCGCGGGCCCCCACGGCACCCGTCGAGGAGCAGCGGGCGTAGACCTGGAGGCCGTTGAGGTCGGCGATGAGCTGCTCGCCCGTCCGGGGCATGCCCCGAAGAACACCACGTCGCGCGGAGCGATGCGGCATCGGGGGGTCAGAGAGGCGCTCAGAGCTTCTCCGTTGGGGGTCCCCCCGGCGAGATGATCGCGGCGATGAGGGCGCCGGCCTGGATGGGCTCGCCCTCCTTGACGGGGAGCTCGGCGACCGTCCCCGCCTTGTGGGCGGTGATCTCGTTCTCCATCTTCATCGCCTCGATGATGCAGAGGATCTGGCCCTCCTCCACGGTCTCGCCCTGCTCGACGTGGACCTTCCACATGTTGCCCTGGAGGGGCGAGACCAGCTCGTCGCCGCCGCCGGTGCCACCGGGCTTCCGCTCGCTGCGGCGGGGCGGACGGCGCGATCCGGTCCTCACCCGCCCGGCCCCGTTGCCGCCCACCGCGCCAGCGCCGAGCGGCGGGCCGAGGACCGTGACCGCGAAGCGCTTGCCGGAGACCTCGACGGTGTAGTCGTGCTCGACGATCTCGCCCTCGCCGTCGTCCTCCGCGGGTGGATCGGTCCCCACCCGCCCCGGAAACGCGAGCGCCTTGAGCCACTCGCGGTCCTCCACGAGGTCGCGGCAGGTCTCGGCGTCGTGCCACTGGCGGGTGGCCAGCAGCGCGGAGTGGAAGGGGATGAGGGTCCTGAGCTGAGTGATCTCGAACTCGCCGAGCGCGCGAAGCATGCGCCGGGTGGCCTGCTCGCGGTCGGCGTCCCACACGATGAGCTTGGCCACCATGGGGTCGTACATGGGCGAGATCTCGTCGCCCGCCCCGACGCCGGAGTCCACGCGCACGCCCGGGCCCCCCGGCTCGGAGTACTCGCCGATCCGCCCCGGCGCGGGGGCGAAGTTCTTCGCCGCGTCCTCGGCGTTGATGCGGCACTCGATGGCGTGCCCGCGCAGGACGACGTCCTCCTGGGCGACAGAGAGCGGCTCGCCCGCGGCGGCCCGGATGCCCTCCTTGACGATGTCGATCCCCGTCGTCATCTCCGTCACGCAGTGCTCGACCTGCACCCGGGTGTTCATCTCCAGGAAGAAGTACTCCCCGCCGGAGAGCAGGCCCTCGATGGTCCCGGCGCCGACGTAGCTCACCGCGGCGGCGGCGTCCGTGGCGATCCTGCCGATCTCCGCGCGGAGCTTCGCGTCGACCGCGGGGGCGGGCGACTCCTCGATGAGCTTCTGGTGGCGGCGCTGGACGGAGCAGTCGCGCTCGCCGAGGTGGATGACGTGGCCGTGGGTGTCGGCGAGGATCTGCACCTCGACGTGGCGGGGGTCGGGCAGGTAGCGCTCGAGGTAGACGGTGCGATCGGCGAAGAACTTCTCGCCCTCGCGGGCGGCGCCGGCGAAGGCGTCCGGCAGGTCCGACTCCGCCAGGGCGACCCGGAAGCCCTTGCCGCCGCCGCCGCCCGCGGCCTTGACCGCGACGGGGTAGCCGATCGTCTCCGCGATGATGTGGCGCGCGGTCTCGACGTCGGGCACCGCTTGAGTCGTGCCCGGCACGATGGGCACACCCGCCTTTTTCATCAGCTCGCGGGCGGCGGTCTTCGAGCCCATGGCCTCGATCGCGCTCGCCGGCGGGCCGATGAACGTCACCCCCGCCTCCTCGAGCCGCCGCGCGAAGGCAGCGTTCTCGGCCAGGAAGCCGTAGCCGGGGTGGACGGCCTCGGCGCCCGAGCGCGCGATGACCTCGAGGAGCTTGTCGACGTTCAGGTAGGACTCGGAAGCCGGTCCCGCCCCGAGCAGGTAGGCCTCGTCGGCGCGCCTGACGTGCAGCGCGTCCCGGTCGGGCTCGGAATACACCCCCACCGACGCGACCCCGAGCTCCTCACACGCCCGGATGACACGCACCGCGATCTCACCCCGGTTGGCGATGAGCACCTTTTCGAACACTGCGGGCGCGGATGCTAGTGGCGGGTTCTGGCCCGGCAGGTGACCCGCAGGGGGCCGGCGAGCGCCACCCGCTGGGTGCGCTCGGTGCCCGCCACGGCGAGGCGGACGTCGAGCGCTTGGACCGTGGCGGAGCAGTCCGAGGGCCCGGCGAGCGTGAGCTCGACGGTGGTGTCCGCGCCGGCCGCCAGGCGGGGCGTGTCGAGCGGCGAGAAGAGCGAGTCCATAGTGGGGCCGGAGGCCCGCGGGCCGTCGCGCTCGAGTCGGACGATCCGCAGGAAGGAGGCGTCGACGAGGGATATCCCGAGCACTCGAGCGGCGAGCGGTCCGCGGTTCTCGAGCTCGACCGGGACGCGGTCCGAGCGTCCGGCGACGAGCGTGACGCTCCCATCCCATGGCCGGCCCGTGACCGGATGCAGGGCCGCGTAGGAGACCGACACGGCACCGAGCGCGAGGGCGAGCGCCGTGGTGAGGACCGCCGCGGTACGCCGGGCGACGGGTGGCGCGGGCCGCGGCATCTCCGCCACCCGGTGCGTCGCCCACCACATCGCGAGGAAGGCGGCCCCGCCGCTCACCCCGAGCAGCCCCGGACGGCTGCCCTGTGTGACGGGCATCCAGCCGACGAGGACGGCGCAGAGCGCGAGCGGCCAGCGGGCGACGGGCCGCTCGACGCGGAACCCGACGTACAGCGCGATCCCCGCGGCCGCGAGCAGGGCGACCGCGAGGGTCGGCCCGAGATCGGCGAGGAGCGACCAGGCGCCGTCAACCCGCCACGGCCAGCCGTGGCCAGCGTTCTCGAGGTCCGTGGGCAGGAGGTTGAGCCGCCCGGCGACGACGAGGATCGCGAAGACGCCGAATGCCGCGACGATGGACCCGGCGAGCAGGGCGCCGAGCGCGCGCCACCAGCCGAACGGCTCGGGCGGCGCGGCGGAGCGGCTCCCGGCGACGCTCTCCACGCCGCGGAGCCTAGCCCGTGACTACGACCGGGGTTGATCCGCGGAGCGGCAGTCTCGCCGAGCCCTACGCCCGCGTCTCGTGCAGGCCGCACTCGGTCTTCTCCGCGCCGGCCCAGCGGCCCTCGCGGCCCGCGCCGGGCAGCGTGCACGGGGCGCAGCCGATCGACTCGTAGCCCTGGTCGTGGAGCGGGTGGTAGGGCAGGCCGCGCTCGAAGATGCGCGCCCAGAGATCCTTCTCCGACCAATCCGCGAGGGGCGAGAACTTGGCGATGCCCCGCGCGGGATCGGTCTCGACCTGGACGGTGCCCGCGCGGGTGGGTCCCTGCTCCCGGCGGATGCCGGTGATCCATCCCTCCGCGCCCGCGAGCGCGCGGTCGAGGCCCACGAGCTTCGCGCCCGAGTCGGTGCAGCAGACCTCGCGCGTCCATCCGTCCCGGCCGTCGCGGCGTGCGTCGACCGCCTCGATGGTGATCTGGAAGTGCTCCTCGAAGCGCTTCCAGGTCTCGTAGGTCTCCGGAAAGAGGACGCCCGTGTCGATCGCGACGATGCGCGCGTCCGGCGCACGGGCCACGAGGAGATCGACGAGGACGGACTCCTCCTTCTGGAAGGAGCAGAGCAGGACGAGCCTGGGGTGGTGGCGCTCGACCGCGAGCTCCACGACCTTCTGCGCCGGGATGTCCTCTAGATCGCGCACTCGCCTTCGCCCCGGATGACTCGGTAGGGCTCGGAGCGATTCCAGTCGATGAACTCATTCATCGACTCCAGGGAGAACTCGGCGGGCATGGAGAGATCCTTGAGGAGGCTCTCGAAGTAGCCGCTCTCCTGCCGGGCGACCCAGGCGTTGAACTCCTCGTCCTCCGCGCGCCGGCCCTGGTAGGTGCGCAGGATCCGCTCGACCGCGTCGGGCACCCGCTTGGCGGGGAGGCGTGCCTTCAGTCGCGTCCCGTAGATCACCTCACCGCCGTCGTAGGAGCCACCGAGGTGGGGGATGTAGGCGGGGATGGTCCGCTCGCCGGCCTTGATCGAGGCACCGTAGAAGCCGAGGTGCCCCAGGTGGTGCTGGCCGCAGCCGTTCGGGCAGCCCGAGATGTGGATGTGCAGGCGCTCGACGAGGGGATCGTCGAGCGCGAGGCTCTCCAGGCGCTCCTGCACGGCCTGGTTGAGGCCCATCGAGGAGGTGATCCCGAGCTTGCACGAGTCCGTGCCGGGGCAGCTCACGACGTCGGTGATCTCCCGGGCGCCGGGGTCGCCGAGGTCGAGCGCACTGAGCGCCTGCCAGACGTCGTAGAGCGCCTCGTCGCGCACCCAGCGCAGCACGAGGTTCTGCCCCACCGTCGTGCGGGCGTAGCCGCCGGAGAACTCGCGCATGACGGCGGCCAGCCCGCGGAACTGCTCCGGGGACAGGTCGCCACGGGTGACCTTGACCTCGACGGCCGAGAAGCCCGCCTGGCGCTGGGCGAGAACATTCGCGCGCGCCCAGACGTCGAACTCGCGGCGGTCGCCGTTGGGCGAGCCGGCGGCGGCGGGCGGCGCCGGAGCGTGCTCCTCCTCGTCGTGCGCGAAGGGCTCCAGGGTGTAGTCGCGCTCGGCGACCCAGTCGCCCCGGAGCTCCTCCTCGACCTGCTCGCGGAAGGCATCGATCCCGATCTTGTCGATGAGAACCTTGATCCGCGCGCGGGCGCGGTTGACGCGCAGGAAGTCCTGGCGGTCGAAGATCCGCAGGCAGGCCTCCGTCACCTTGAGGTACTCGCCGTCGTCGGCCGCGACGAACTCGTACAGGGTCGGCGCGATCCGCGGCATGATCGACGTGCCACCGCCCACGCGGATCTCGAAGCCGCGCACGCCGTCCTTGATGCGGGGGATGAAGCCGACGTCGTGGATGCCGGTGATGGCCCGATCGGAGTCGGTGGCGGTGAAGGCGGTCTTCACCTTGCGAGGCATGAGCTGGAAGTCCGGGTGGCGCACGAAGTAGCGCACGTAGGCCCCGGCGTAGGGGGTCGGGTCGAAGGGCTCGCCCGCGGAGATCCCGGCCCAGGGATCGCCGGTGACGTTGCGCATCGTGTTCCCGCAGCCCTCGCGGGAGGAGAGGCCCGCGTCGCCGAGCTCGCGGATGAGCCTGGCCGCGTCGCGCAGCGGCACATGGTGCATCTGGATGTTCTGACGGGTGGTGATGTGCCCCCTGGCGAGCGGCACGTACTTCTCGGTGACGTCGGCGAACGCCTCCATCTGCTCCGGGTTGACCCCGCCGAAGGGCAGCTTGACCCGGATCATCTGGACGTCGGCCTGGCGTTGGCCGTACACGCCCTGCTTCAGGCGGAAGCCGATGAACTCGATCTCTTCGACCTCCCCGGAGAGGAAGCGGCCGGCCTCCGTGTCGAAGTCGTCGAACTCCCGCTCGAGAATGGGGATGACGTGGCCCGGGACGTCTGCGACGACCTCGGGGTTGGCGAGCGTGCCCTTGCGCATCGCCGTAAACTACAGAATCGGGCCCGACTTTCACCCCTTCTGTGTCGGCAGCCCCTTCCCGGCCCAGGCGGTGAGGCCTCCGGCGAGGCTCGCAGCCTCGTGGCCGGCCGCCGCGAGCGCGTCCGCGGCCATCGCCGAGCGGTCGCCCGAGCGGCAGACGATGACGAGCGGACCGTCGGGGAGCTCGCCCGCGCGGGCTCCGAGCTCGTCGAGCGGGACGTGCACCGCGCCGGGGATCCGCTGCTCGGCGAGCTCCTCGGCGCGACGCACGTCGACGAGCGTGGCGCCCTCGCGGCGGAGGGCCTCGGCCTCCTCGGGAAGGACCTCGCGGGCCATGGGCGGAGGGTATTGGCGGAAAGCACTCTCGGTGCATGTGGTCGAGGGTCTGAGGGAAGGTTCATGAGATGGAACGTGTGCGGTTGATGACCTGGTGCGCCAATTGCGTGAGCGGGGTGCATCTGCCCGCGTTCGCCGCCGCGGAGGGCGGCCTGTTCGCCGAGCAGGGCCTCGAGGTGGAGTTCGTGGGCTGTGCCCGTGCCCCGGACTGGACGCTGCG
>JBBSGJ010000065.1:0-11478 GCA_038254195.1 Solirubrobacterales bacterium | reverse complement strand
TGCACCCCGAGATCGTCGAGCTCCCGGACGAGCTCCTCCATGTGCTCCTCGTCCCACGGCTCCCCGTGTTGGGTCAGGGTTTGCAGGCCCAGCTCGAGCTCCGCGGTGTCCCACAGTCTGAGAAGCCATCGGCCGTCGGTCCCGACCGCGACGCTGTTGCGCGCGTAGCGGACATCGAGCCCTGGCTTGCCGTGCGCCCAGTCGAGGATGAATCCCGCGGCCTGGGCCGCCACCGGGCTCCTTCCCTGAAGAGCGCCCAGGAGTGTTTCGCGATCGAGGCGGCTCGGGCGTGCGGTGGCATCCTTCACCGCTCGCGCCCCGGTGGTGTCGCCGATCACCCGCGGCACGATCGTCTGGTGGGCGCCGTCGGCGTCTGTGTACTGCTTGATCTCGAGCGCCAGAACCTCGGTTCGGCTCATCTGCGAGTTCAGGAACTCGATGATGCGGCGGAGCTCCGAGCCGATGCTGTCCGAGACGAACACGAGGCGAAACCGCTCGGCCTCGAAGTTCGTCGCGACGGTCTGCCAGTAGTCCCCGATGTCCTCTACGCCGAAGGCTTCGCGCAGTACGTCAGCCCCCGTGCTGCCGCGTTGTCGAGCCGTCTCCTCCAGCCACTCGATCATGCCGGCGGCGCTGAAGGAGGTCTTCGCGTTTGCGGCGTAGTCGAGCATCTGGGCGACGACCTCCCGGCGACTGCGCGTGTCGCTGCTGCGCTTGACCTCGACGAGCGTCGGGACACCTCGCGCGTCGAGGTACAGGTGATCGAGCGACCACCGGGCCGCCGCCGCTCCCGATCGGTGACACCGGCTTCGCGGCGGACGAGGACCAGGCGCCCGTGGGTCGCGTCGTCACCGGCGAGGATCTCCGGATGATGTTCGATGAGCTGCTGGAGGACGTCCTCCGCGGCGTAAGCCGTCTCGCTCATCGCGAGGTAGCTCGTGCCGTCTCGTAGGAAGATGCTCGGCATGGCGAGAGATTCTCAGCTCTTTCCGGGGCGGAGCCGCGCGATCGCCTCGAGCTCGGCGAGGTCGAGAAGGTCCTTGCCACGGGCGGCCGCGCGCTTCATTGCGATCAGGTCCTCGAGCGAGGCGACGTGCACGGGCAGGCTACCGATCTCGAGGACCTCGGCACGGCCGCGGAGCTCTGCGTACCGGGGACTTCCGGATGGCTGCACGAGGAGGTCGAGCGGCCCTTCGTCGGTATCGAGGGTGAGGATCTGCATCCGCGCGAGCGTGCGGGCGTCGGGAACGAACGGCAGATCCTCGGGCGCCTCGCGCAGGCGTGCGTGAAGTCCGATCAGAACCTCTCCGAGCCGCTCGAGGTTCGGCTGCTCTCCCGCGAAGCAGATGTCGAGATCATGGGTGAGCCGGGTAGCGCCGTGGGCGATCGCCGCGTAGCCGCCGACGACAACGAGGTCGACCTCCGCGTCCAGCAGGAGGCGAAGCAGCGCGTTGGGATGGAACTCAGGCCAGCTCGCCACGAGCACGAGCTCCCGCCAGCGCCAGCTCTCGCGCCCCGGCATAGGCGCGCTCGAACTGGCGGAGCCGCTCGGTGGGGGTGAGGGCGAGGTTCGCGCGCAGGAGTGAGATGTCGATCCCCGGGTCGGGGGCGCTCACCTCGAGCTGGCGCCCGGCGGCGCGCAGGACGCGGTCGAGGTTCGCGACGGTCGGGCTCGTGCGGCCGGATTCCAGCCGGGCGATGGCCGATTGCGTCGTGTTCGCGCGGGAGGCGAGCTGGGCTTGGGTGAGGCCGGCGGCGCGACGGGCCTCGCGAATCAGGTCCCCGGGTGGCTGCACAAGAACAGAATATCTCAGTTCTGCTATGTCAGGGTCGATCTAGACTCGCGCCCGTGCCCGAGCCCCTCGCCACCCGCTACGACCCCGCCCAGGCCGAGCCGCGCGTGCTGGAGAAGTGGCTGGCGGCGACCGCGCTCTACCACCCCGAGCCCGAGGGCGAGGCGCGCGAGAACTTCTCGATCGCGGTGCCGCCCCCGAACGTCACCGGCGCGCTGCACATGGGCCACGCGCTCAACGGATCGGTGCAGGACACGCTCATCCGCTTCCACCGGATGCAGGGGAAGCGCACGAAGTGGATCCTCGGCACCGACCACGCGGGGATCGCCACCCAGACCCAGGTCGAGCGCCGGCTGGCCCAGGAGGGGACGAGCCGTGCCGAGCTCGGACGGGAGCGCTTCGTCGAGCGCGTGTGGGAGTGGCGCGAGCAGTACGGCTCGACGATCATCGAGCAGTTCAAGCGCCTGGGGGCGACGCTCGACTACGCCGAGGAGCGCTTCACGCTCGACCCCGCCTACGCGCGCGCGGTCCTCAAGGTGTTCGTCGAGCTCCACGAGCGGGGCTGGATCTACCGCGACCACTACATGGTCAACTGGGACCCGGGCACGCGGTCGGCGATCTCCGAGCTCGAGGTCGAGGAGCGCGAGGTCGAGGACGTCCTCTACTCGGTCGACTACCCGCTGGCCGCGGGCCAGGGCGCCATCACCGTCGCCACCGTCCGCCCGGAGACGATGCTCGGCGACTCCGCGATCGCCGTGCACCCGGACGACGACCGCTACTCCCGGCTCGTGGGCGAGACGGCCATCCTCCCGCTCGTCGGGCGCCGGCTGAAGATCATCGCCGACCCCTACGTGAGGCCGGAGTTCGGCACCGGCGCGCTGAAGATCACCCCCGCGCACGACCCGAACGACTTCGAGATCGGTCGCTCCCACGGGCTCGAGGAGATCTTGGTCATCGGCGAGGACGGTCGCATGACCCACCGTGCGGGCGACTACGAGGGGATGCAGGCCCTTGAGGCGCGCGCGGCGATCGTCGGCGCCCTCGACGAGCAGGGACTCATCGTCGCCCGCGAGGCCTACCGCCACTCCGTACCGCACTCCCACCGCTCCGGCGAGCGCATCGAGCCGCTCATCTCCCTGCAGTGGTTCATGCGGATGGACGAGCTGGCGGCGCCCGCGGCGGAGGCGGTGCGGGACGGCCGCGTGCGGATCCACCCCGAGAGCCAGCGCCGGCGCTATGACCGGTGGCTCGCCCAGATCCGGCCATGGTGCATCTCGCGCCAGCTCTGGTGGGGCCACCAGATCCCCGTCTGGTATCGGGGGAAGAACGAGGTCCACGTCGGCGAGGAGGCGCCCCGCGGCTCCGGGTGGGAGCGTGACCCCGACGTGCTCGACACCTGGTTCTCCTCGGCGCTCTGGCCCTTCGCCACGCTCGGCTGGCCCGAGGACACCCCCGCGCTGCGCGCCTTCTACCCCACCAGCGTGCTCTCCACGGCCGGGGAGATCCTCTTCCTGTGGGTCGCGCGGATGGTGATGATGGGCCTGCACTTCGCGGGCGAGGTCCCCTTCGACCAGGTCTACATCCACTCCGTGGTGCAGGCGCCCGACGGGCGGCGGATGTCGAAGTCGTTGGGGACGGGGATCGACCCGCTCGACCTCATCGACGGCGGAGACCGGCCGCCGGTCTTCGGAGGAGATGGTTCCCGCCCGCCCGGGGCGTTCCCCGCCTACGGGGCCGATGCCGTGCGCTTCGGGATGCTGGCGATGTCCTCCACGCAGGACGTCCGCTTCGCCGAGGACAAGGTCGCGCAGGGCTCGGCGCTCGCCAACAAGCTCTGGAACGCCTCGCGCTACGTGCTGCTCGGCGCGGCGGGCACCGCCGGCGAAGCCGGTGGTCGGAACGCTCGGCCCGACCCGACCCCCCACACCGTGGAGGACCGCTGGATCCTCTCGCGGCTGGAGCGCGCCAAGGCGTCCACGGCTCAGGCGATCGAGGCCTTCGAGTTCCATCGCGCCGCCCTGGGCCTCTACGACTTCGTCTACGGCGAGCTGTGCGACTGGTACCTCGAGTGGGTCAAGGGCCGCGAGGACGCGGCGGGGATGCTGCTGCACGTCCTGGGGGAGACCCTCGCGGTCGCCCACCCGGTGATCCCCTTCGTGACCGAAGCGATCTGGGAGCACCTGCCCGGCGCCGAGGGCCTGCTCGCGATGTCACGCTGGCCGGCCCCGGCACCCGACCGGATCGACGTCGCGGCCGAGGCGGCGGGTGAGCGCGCGATCGGGGCGGTCTCCGCCGTGCGCTCCTGGCGCGAGGAGGTCGGGGCGAAGCCCGGGACTCGGCTTCCGGCCGTGCTCGAGGCCGGGGGCTACGGGGAGGTCCGCGACGCCGTGGCCCGCCGCGCGCAGTTGGAGTTCGCCGCGCCGGGCACCGCGGCCGCAGGCAATGGTCGGATGGAGCCCCTGGCGGCGATCGCCGTCCCCGGCGGGACGATCCACATCCTGCCCACCGACGCCGTCGACCTCGCCGCCGCCGAGCACCGGCTCGCCGAAGAGCGGACGCGTGTGGAGAACGAGATCGTGCGGGCCGAGGGCAAGCTGGCGAACGAGGGCTTCGTGACCAAGGCGCCCGCGCCCGTCGTCCAGGCCGAGCGCGACAAGCTCGCGCGCCTGCGCGAGGAGCTGGAGAGCCTGTAGGCCCCGGGTCCGGGCGGCTGAGCTTATGCTCCTCCCCACACATGGCCTGGACCCCCGACGACGCCGAGCGCCATCTTCTCGGGCTCGAGCTCTTCGGCATGCGCTTCGGGCTCGACCGGATGCGCCGGCTGCTCACCTCGCTGGGCTCCCCGCAGGAGCGCTGGGACTCGATCCACGTGGTGGGGACGAACGGAAAGAGCTCGACGGTCCGGATGATCGCCGCGCTGCTCGAGGCGCACGGGGTGCGCACGGGCGCCTACCTCTCGCCGCACCTCGTGGGCTACGAGGAGCGCGTGCGCGTGGAGGGTGAGGATCTTCCCCGCTCCGCGTTCGCCGCGGCCGTGGAGCGCGCGGCAGCCGCCGCGGCGCTCGTGGACCGCACCGCCGCCCCGGGCGACCGCGTCACCCAGTTCGAGCTGCTCACCGCGGCGGCCTTCCGCGCGCTGGCCGACCGCGGGGTGGGGGTAGCGGTGGTCGAGGCCGGCCTCGGGGGCCGCTACGACGCCACGAACGTCCTGCCCTCGCGGGTGCAGGTGCTCACCAACGTGGGGCTGGAGCACACCCGCTGGCTGGGCCCGACGGTCCGCGACATCGCGCGCGAGAAGCTCGCGGTCGTCCGCGACGGGGGCGTCCTCGTGACCGGGCCGCTGGACGCCGAGGTCGAGGAGGAGGCCGAGGCGGTGGCGCGCGCCCGGGGGGCGCGGCGCGTGCGGGTCTCCGGGGAGGCCGACGTGCCCATTCCGGGGCGCTATCAGCGCGAGAACTTCGCGCTCGCCCTCGCGGCGGCCGAGGCGCACCTCGGGGCGCTCGACCCTCCGACGGTCGAGCGCGCAGCCCGCGCCGTGCGGGTGCCCGGCCGTCTCCAGGAGATCGACACCGCCCCGCTCACCCTCCTCGACGGCGCCCACAACCCGGCCGGGATCGGGGCGCTCATCGACGCGCTCGCCGAGCTCTCGGGTGAGCGGCGCCCGCCCGCCCGGCGGGTGGCCGCGGTCTCCGTGCTCGACGACAAGGACGCCGCGGCGATGCTCGCGACCCTGCTCGGGTTCTGCGACGACCTCGTCTTCTGCGCCAACGCGAATCCCCGCGCGCTGTCGCCGGCGACCCTGGCCTCGCTCGCGGCCCAGCTCGCCGGGCGCGAGTTCGAGACCCGGGCCGACCCGCACGTGGCCCTCGCGCGCGCCCGGGAGCTGGCCGGACCGGACGGCCTCGCCGTCGCCACGGGCTCCATCTACCTCATCTCCGACCTGGTCCGCCCGCCCGGGCGACTCGCCGCCGCGCTGTGAACGACGAGCGCGAGCAGCCGACCGTCCTCTCGATGATGGCCCTCGTGGCCATCATCGTGGCCGTGGTCATCCTCGTCTTCTTCGGCCTGGGCTACCTGTTCGGGCGCCTGTTCCTGTAGAGCGAGCGGATGGCCCTCCTCACAGCAGCGGTCCTAGCTGTCCCGGCAGCGCTCCCGTACCCACCCGCATCCCCACCCGCCCGGGCACGACCACCGTCCAGGCCGACGTCAGCGTGCTGTGGGAGGCCTCGCCCGCGCCGTGACGGCCGGGAGCCCGGGTACACTCGCGCACGCCGTGGACCCCCTCGCCGTCTTCGGGATCAACGACTCCAGCCTGAGCCTGGCCGTGAGCCTGGTCATCCTCTTCCTCGTCGTGGTCTGGCTGGCGCTCGTCTACTGGACGTACGCCGACGCCCGGCGCCGGGTCGCCGACCCCATGCTCATCGGGTGCGCGACCGCCGCCTCCCTGTTTCCCTACGTGGGGACCGTCATCTACATGATCGTCCGTCCGCCCGAGTACCTCGACGACGTCCACGAGCGCGAGCTGGAGATGCAGGCCGCGGAGGCGCGCCTGGCCCAGGCGGGCTTCCAGCTCTGTCCCCACTGCGACCGGGAGACCCGCGAGGACTACCTGCGCTGCCCGCACTGTCTGCGCAAGCTCAAGGACCCCTGCCCCAACTGCGCGAAGCCGCTCGAGCCGAACTGGCGGATCTGCCCGTTCTGCGAGCACGAGATCGTCCCGCTGACCGCGGCCGCGCGCCGTCCGCGCCGCCGTCGCGAAAGCGCGCCTGAGCCCACGTCCTGACGGATCGCACCCTCATCCTCGTCAAGCCCGACGCCTTCGCCCGCGGGCTGACGGGGGAGATCATCCGTCGCTTCGAGGCCAAGAACCTGCGGATCGTGGCCCTCCGTCACATGACGGTCACCCGCGAGCTGGCCGAGCAGCACTACGCCGAGCACGAGGACAAGCCGTTCTTCGGCGATCTCGTCTCCTTCATCACGTCGGGGCCGCTCGTGGCCCTCGTCCTCGCGGGGCAGGACGCGGTCCGCGCCGCCCGCCAGGTCATCGGCGCCACGGACCCGCTCGAGGCCGCGCCCGGCTCGATCCGGGGGGACTTCGCGATCGCGGTCCGCCGGAACATGGTCCACGGATCGGACTCCGCGGAGTCGGCGGAGCGCGAGGCCGGGCTGTTCTTCGCAGACCACTGATCCTCGCGTCCCGCTCGCCGCAGCGACGGGCGATCCTCGAGCAGCTCGGAGTGGAGCTCGCGGTCCGACCTGCGGACGTGGAGGAGCTCACGGAGGGCCCGCCGCTCGACGTGGCGCTGGAGAACGCCTACCGGAAGGCTGCGGCGATCTCTCGGGGGAGCATCACCGGCAAGGCCGGTGGACCGATCCTGGGTGTCGACACCCTCGTCGCGGTGGGCCGGCGGATCCTCGGCAAGCCGCGCGACGAGGGCCACGCCCGGGAAACCCTCGAACTCCTGGCCGGTCGCGAGCACGTGGTGATCTCCGGGGTCTGCGTGATCGACTCCCGGGGGACCCGGACGGCGGCGGCGAGCACGACGGTGCGCTTCCGCGCCGCCACGCCTGAGCTGCTCGACTGGTACCTCGCCACGGAGGAGTGGCGCGACCGCGCCGGGGGCTACGCGATCCAGGGCCGCGGCGCGGCGCTCGTGGAGCGGATCGAGGGCGACTACACCAACGTCGTCGGGCTGCCGGTGCCGGCGCTGCTCGACGTGCTGACCGACCTGCTCGCCTTCCTGTAGGCCTCGAGGCGGGCGACGAGCGCCTTCGGCTTCTCGGCGTAGAGCCGCCCGGCGAGGGGGAGGGCCTCCGCCCAGAGCTCCTCCCGGCGGTGGGCGATGAGCTCGAGCGCCGGCGCCGGGTCGTCGGGGACGCCCTCGATCCGCTCGAGGAGTCCGGCGAGGACCATGAGGTCGTGCTCGTCGCCGAGCAGGCCCGAGAGCCGGTGGGCCTCGTCGGCCTGGGCGTCGAGGACCGCGGGCCAGAGGCCTTCGAGCAGCTCGAGCTGATACCAGGCGTCCTTCACGCGCTTGCGCAGCTCGTGCCGTGCGTCGGGGTCATTCCCCCTGAGGGCGGCTCTGAGCGCGCGCTGCCCGCGCTTCTGGCCGCGCGCCAGCCCGGCGAGCACGGGCGCGAGCCCGCCCTCCCCGTCCGGCGACCAGACCTCGATGCGCCCGCGCACGGCCGCGAGCTCCTCGGAGGCGAGCTCGGCGTGGCGCGCGAGCGCGGGCCCCGGCCCGTCGGCGTCCGCCCGCCCGTCGAGCGCCTGCTCGAAGTGCTGCCAGGAGGCCGCGGGCAGCCGGCCCACGCCCTGCGCGGCGACATCGCGCAGCAGGGCGCGGGCGACCTCGGCGTCCCGCGCCGAGGACAGCCGCCCCGCCGCGTCGCGCAGCGCCGAGAGCTCGGCGCGGACGGCCTTGCGCCCGAACGCCGCGCGCCCGAGCCGCAGCCCCGAGCGCGCCCGCTTGATGGCCTTGCGCGCCTCGTGCACGGCCTTGGCCGGATCCCCCTCGAGCTCCCGCGGCGAGAGCTTCTCCTCGGCCCTCCCGATCTGCTCGAGCACGGCCTGTCGCAGACCCGCGACCGGCAGCTCCCACTCCTCGATCCGGAAGCTCATGGAGGCGAGGCTACCCCCCTCCGCGAAGCCCGCACCTTGCAGGGATTGTGCGAGCTGTGAACATAGGCCTGCCGCTAGAGTCAGAGCAGCGGCTTCCGCCCCTCCGCGGCCCGCTCCTCTCCCATGGGCGCCTTCTCGTACCTCACCGGCTTCGGTGGCCGTGACATGGCGGTCGATCTCGGCACCGCCAACACGCTCGTGTACGTGCGCGGGCGGGGGATCGTGCTCTCCGAGCCCTCCGTCGTGGCCATGGACCAGCGCACGGGCGAGGTCCACGCCGTGGGCATCGAGGCCAAGCGCATGCTCGGCCGTACCCCGGGCACGATCTCCGCGATCCGCCCCCTCAAGGATGGTGTCATCGCCGACTTCGAGGTCACGGAGGAGATGCTCCGCCACTTCATCCAGAAGGTGCACCAGAATCGTTGGGCGCACCCGCGCGTCGTCGTCTGCGTGCCCTCCGGGGTCACCGGGGTCGAGAAGCGCGCCGTCGAGGAGGCGTGCCTGTCCGCCGGCGCCCGCCAGGCCTACCTCATCGAGGAGCCCATGGCCGCCGCGATCGGCGCCGGCCTGCCGGTCGGCGAGCCCACGGGCTCCATGGTCGTGGACGTCGGCGGGGGCACGAGCGAGGTCGCCGTCATCTCCCTCGGGGGCATCGTCGTATCCCAGTCGATCCGCGTCGGTGGGGACGAGCTCGACGAGGCGATCATCGCGTACGTCAAGCGCGAGTACAAGCTCCTCATCGGCCAGCAGACCTCCGAGGAGGTCAAGCTCGAGATCGGCTCCGCGTTCCCGATCGCCGAGGAGGTCCAGGCCGAGATCCGCGGCCGGGACATGGTCTCCGGCCTCCCGAAGACGGTCGTGCTCACCTCCGAGGAGATCCGCTCGGCCCTCGAGGAGCCCGTCCAGCAGATCGTCGACGCCGTCAAGGAGACGCTCGACCGCACGCCGCCCGAGCTCGCGTCGGACATCATGGACCGCGGCATCATGCTGGCGGGCGGGGGCGCCCTGCTCCAGGGCCTCGACGAGCGCCTGCGCCACGAGACCCAGATGCCCGCGCACCTCGCGGAGTCCCCGCTGACCTGCGTGGCCGTCGGCTCGGGCCGGTCGCTGGAGGAGTTCGAGGCCATCCACCGCTCGAACAAGAGCCGGCAGCACCGGCGCCGCCGGTACTAGCCCCTCGGCATGCCCGATCGCAAGCAGGTCCGCCGGCGCCGCGCCGTCTTCGGGGTGCTCGTGGTGACCTCGCTGCTGCTCCTCACCGCCTACTTCGGCGAGTCCGTGGGCGGCCCCTTCCACTCCGTCCAGCGCGGGGTGCTCACCGTGCTCACGCCCATCCAGGAGGGCGCCTCGCGGGCGCTCAAGCCCGTGCGCGACCTCGCCGGGTGGTTCGGCGACACGTTCCACGCGAAGTCCGAGCGCGACAAGCTCGAGCAGGAGAACCAGCGGTTGACCAAGCTTGTGGTCGGCGCGGAGGCGGCGCGCAACGAGAACCGCCAGCTCCGCGGCCTCGTCAACCTCGACAACCGCGGGGAGGTGTCCTCGGCCCGGCCCGTCACGGGGCGGGTGATCGTCCGCTCGCCCACCCTCTGGTACTCGACCATCGAGGTCGACCGCGGCTCCGGCGACGGCGTTCGCGTCAACCAGCCGGTGGTCGCCGGCGCCGGGCTCGTCGGGCGGATCTCCGCGGTGACCGCGAGCTCCGCCGTCGTGACGCTCGTCACCGACCACACGAGCGGCGTGGCGGCCAAGGTCCTCGACGCGCGGGGGGACCCGGGAGTCGTCGTCCCCGAGGTCGGCAACCCGGGTCGGCTGCTCATCCAGACCCTGCCGCCCCGGTCGCCCGTGCGGGCGGGGGACGCCGTGGTCACCGCCGGCACGCGGGACGCCCGCCTGCGCTCCCTCTTCCCTCCGAACATCCCCATCGGGAGGATCTCCTCGTCGGCGCCCGGCGAGCTCGCGCTCACCCAGCAGGCGCACCTCGACCCGGTCGCCGACCTGCGCCGCCTGGACTTCGTGCAGATCCTGACCCGTCCCGCCAACACGGCCGTCACGGCCTCCACGTCGCCGTGACGCCGCTCCGCGAGAACCTCCTCCTCCGCCTCGTGCTGCTCGGCGTCGTGGTCGTCCTCGTCCAGATCACCCTCGTCTCGCAGATCGACCTCCTGGGCACGAGCGCCGACCTCCTGCCCCTCGTGGCCGCGTCGGTCGGGCTCCTCTCGGGCTCGGTGCGCGGCGCGGCATGGGGCTTCGGGGCCGGGCTCTTCGCCGACCTCGCGCTCGTCCAGGACCTCGGGGTGTCCTCGCTGCTGCTCGTCGGGGTGGGCTACGCCGCCGGGCGCCTGCGCGAGCTACGCGATCCCGCCCACGCGCTGGCGCCCCTCGCCGTGGGCGCTCTGGCGACGTTCGTCACGGCGCTGGGCCTCACGGTCATCCAGCTCTCCCTCGGCGTCGACGCGCCCGTCTCGGCCCCGCTCCTCGTGCGCGAGCTGCTGACGCTCTGCGTCGTCAACACTCTGCTCGCCCTGCCCGTCCACGGCCTCGTGCGTCGCTCGCTCGCCTTCGCACTGCCCGACGGCGGTCGGCGACGCCGCACCCGCCGCGCCTACGGGGCCGGCGCGCTCTCGCCACTGTCCTCCTCGCGCGGATGATCCAGAACGCCGACCCCGAGCGCCGGCCGCCGATGTCGCCCCAGCTCGCCGTCCGCGTGGCGCTGCTGGGAGGTGTCGCGCTCACGCTGTTCGCCGTTGTGTTCTTCCGCCTGTGGTTCCTGCAGGTGCTCTCGGGCGACCGCTACCTGGCCCAGGCCAACGACAACCAGGAGCGGCGGGTCACGATCCAGGCCCCGCGGGGGACGATCCTCGACCGCAACGGCACGGTGATGGTCGACAACCGTGCCGCGGTGGCCGTGCAGGCGATCCCGGCCAAGCTGCCCACGGAGCGCTCGCGGCGCCGCACGGAGTTCGGGCGTCTGGCCCGGGTGCTCGGCGTCTCCGCCCGCCCGGCACGCTGCACCGTGGGACGCGACGTCGTGCGCGTCTCCGAGCTCCAGTGCGCGGTCGAGCG
>JBBSGJ010000064.1:0-11545 GCA_038254195.1 Solirubrobacterales bacterium | reverse complement strand
CTAGCTGCTCTCCCGCAGCTGGTCAAGATACATGAGGCGCGAAGACCGTTCGGTCGCTTGAGGTCGCACCTCCGACGCAGGCCTCAACCCCCTCCTCGAAGTGACGGCCCGCTTCCTGATGGCCGAGGCGACATGGTTTTCGACCGTTCGCGATGAGATGAACAAGGCCTCGGCGATCTCTCGATTTGTCTTTCCGATCCCGGCGAGGCGCGCGACCTCCTCCTCACGCGGGGAGAGCTCTTGGCCGTATCCCCTGCTCCCTCCTCGCCAAGGATGCGGTCGGGGGATCTTGTAGGTTCGCAGCGTGGCTGTGATCCGAGCCGCATCCCAGCTGGCGCCGAGCTGGTCGAGCTGCTCGTAAGCAGTGAGTAGGCAGCCACCGCCGGTGCCCTCGCCTCCAGCCAGGAGGCTTCGGCCACGTCGCTCCAGGGCTTGTGCGGCCTGATACGGGCACGGAAGCCTCCTCCAAGCGCCTTCCGCCTGACCGAATCGGCGCGCCGCGACATCAAAGCGCCCGTCCGCTTCGGCGATCAGCCCGCGGCTGACCGCGAGCGCAGCTCCTGCCGCAGGGGCATCGCGGCCGCGCAATCCACGCGCGAGCCGGGCGGTCAGGTCTCGAGCGTCGTCGACCGCCCCGCATGCGACGAGCGCCTCGACGGCTGCTGGAGCCACCGGGTATATCCATGTCCAAGGCCCGGTTTCGCCGGACACGCCCAGCAGTCCGAGCATCGTAACCTCACGGGCGCCTTGCACGTCGCCTCGCGTGAGATAGATCCGTGCGAGTCCGTGCGCGGCGCTTGCGTGCTGCCAACGACCTCTCGTGTCCTGCAGCGCGTCGAGAGATGAGTGAAAACCGCGCTCGGCACTTTCCACATCGCCTCGGCTGAGCAGACGCCACGCCAGGATCAACTCGCCTGATCCGGCCATGGCGCGCCCTTCAGCGCTTGACTCGACCAGCCTCCGCGCCGCCGCCTCGAGCCCGTCCCAGTGGCCGCTGCACCAGTCGAGCTGGGCCCTCACCGTCGCCAGGCCGACGGCGAATCGCGCGTGACCGAGCTCACAGCGGATGCGATCGGCCTGCTCGAGGAAGGACCGCGCGCGCGCATAGTGGCCGAGCAGCAACGCGGCGCTGGCGAGATACTTGCACGCTCGGACGAGCTCCAACTTCTCCTCGACCGCGGTTGAGTTCCAGGGAATGTCCTCGACCGCCGGCCAGCCGGCCGGGTCACCGAACTCCAGCAGGACAGCCGCGCGCGAGCCAAGGACTTCAGTCATAACGACAGACTCCGTTTGGCGTGCGCCCGCCCGAAGAGCACGATCAGCCCACAGCAGATGCGCATGCTCCTCGCCTCCGACCGGCAAGGCGGCTGCGAGGTGTCCCATTGCACGTGCGGCGAGTGCGGGTCGCCGCTTGAGCTCGTCCACGGCTCGGACCATCTGGAGGGATGCGGATCTGCCATCGCCCGCGAGATGCAGGAGCCGTGCGAGGCAGAATCGCAGCTCGCCGCGCACTCCAGTCGCAAGCGATGGCTCGGCAACCACCCGCTTGAGGTTGGCGATCGCGTACTCCGGAACCCGTCCAAAGAGTGCCGCATCGCCCAGCTTCAGGCTCATTCGTAGTTTCGTGGCGGGCGGGAGATCGGTCGCGGAGAGCGCTTGCTCGAGGAGCGCGGTGGCGCTTCGGTCATCGCCGATTGCAAGAAGGTCGTCGGAGGCGCGTTCCGCGTAGCGCAACCAGTGCCGGACTCTCCCGGCGTGCTTGTAGTGATGCGCCAGTTGGACCAAGGGCAGCGGGTTGCTCGCAGCTTCGAGTGCCTGAGCGGCGCGGAGATGGAGCAGGCGTCGCTCAGGCGCGGGTAGGGCCTCGTAGACAGCCTGGCCTGCCAAGGCGTGGCAGAAAGCGTAGAGGCCTGGCCTGACCTCTCGAACGAGGGCGCTCGATAGGGCGCCACACAAGCCCCGTGTGCCTCGCCGGGGGGACAGGGCCGCTACTTTCGCGAGCAGGCTCTCGCTAGCGGGCACCTCCAGAACGGCGGCGGCCTGCGTGATCATGCGGGCGTCCCTACCAAGCAGCCCAGCGCGCTCGAGGATGGAGTCGCGCAGGGCGCGCGGGACAGAGAGCGCATCGAGCTGCGCGGTCGTGCGGCCGTCCGGGGTGACGAAGAGCTGCTCCCGCGCCCAGAGCAGCCTAAGCAGTTCCCCGACCGCGAAGGGATTCCCTCCCGTGAGATCGCAAACCTGATCGGCGAGCCGTTCGCAAACCTCTGTCTCCAGACTTCCCTGCATGACCTTCAGCACTTCCTCGCGATCCAGAGGGGGCAGCGAGAGTGTCACCGCAGATGTCGCCGGCCCAACGCGCAAGGCTAGTCCCAGGACGGGCGATGCGGGCTCGAGCTCCTCGCGCCGATAGGTGAGCACGACCGTCAGCTCTGATGGAAGCTGATGCAGAAGGAACTGAAGCAACTCTACAGTCCCGGCGTCCGCCCAGTGCAGATCCTCGACAACCAACACGGCCGGTCCAAGGGCCCGGAACAGCTCCAACAGCGCCCGGAACAAGCGATGGCGCCCCGCTATCGGGTCACCAAGCGGCTCTGGCGCGGGTGGAAGCCCGTCCGCCAACTCGGGAAGGAAAGCGCGCAGCGCCCCCATAACGGGACTCGGCGACGGGAAGGGCGCGTCGGGGGATATTCCCGACAACGCCTCAATCAGCGGTCCCAGCGGGAACGGCTCGCGCAAGCGATGACATTGGCCGGACAACACTCGGCGTCCGTCAAGCGATGGATCGCTAAGCACCTCCGACAGAAGGCGCGTCTTGCCGACTCCCGCTTCCCCTTCTACTACCGCCACCGCAGGGGGCGCAGTCGCCGCTCCAACTAGCAGCGCGACCTCACGACCGCGCCCCGCGAGTACCGGCGACGAGAGCCGCCTCAACTCTCGCGGACCACGCCCTTGGCCGCCCTCGGGCCCCACGCTCGACATCCCCTGCACTCCCCCCGCCGACGTCACGCCCAGTTGCGTCTCCCTTCGTGGACGCTAGGGCAGTCTCGCAGGCTGCGCAAGGGTGGGAGACACACAGTGCAATCCTCACGGCGACGCAGGGCGGCGGTGTTCGAAGACAGGGCCACCCTCGGCATGCTCTTGGTCACGACGGGGAGATCCGTCAGTCTAAGAACCTGTCTCGACACCGATCATGAGCCAGAAGGGGCCGAATCCGTGGATGCCGCGCGGCGCGGATTACCGCAGTCGATGCAGCGCACCGACGAGGATCAGGGGTGTCGATCAGCCGCCTCAGGGTGAGCCCGCAAGGCCCCGTGCAGGTTCGCAGACAGGCTCTCCGCGGGTCCCCTCCGAGCTTCTCTTCGTCGGCGGCGCGCTGACGCAGTACGTGGGCTCGGCGCTCGCCGTCCTGCTGTTCGCGCGGGTCGACGCGGGCGGGGTCGCGTGGCTGCGGGTGCTCGCCGCGGCGGGCGCGCTGGCGGCATGGCGCCGGCCGTGGCGCGGGGACTGGACCGCCGGCTGCCTGCGCCTCGCCGCGACCTTCGGCGTCGTGCTCGCGGCGATGAACCTCGTGTTCTACCTCGCGATCGACCGCCTGCCGCTCGGCACCACGGTCGCGATCGAGTTCATCGGGCCGGTCACCGTGGCGGCGGTCGGCTCGCGGACGCGGCGCGACGCGCTCGCGCTGGCGCTCGCCGTGCTCGGAGTGGCGTTGCTGTCCGGGGTGCGGCTGGAGGGCTCGCCCGCGGGAGTCGCGCTCGCGCTCGGCGCCGGCGCGCTGTGGGCGGGCTACGTCGTGCTCGGGCACCGCGTGGCGGCCGAGCGCGCCCTCCGGCCCCGCGACGGGCTCGCGGTCGGGATGCTCGCCGGCGCCGTGGTCCTCGCGCCGTTCCTGGTGGGGACGACCGGCCCGGCCTGGTCGCACCCGGCACTGCTCGCCGCGTGCCTCGGCGTGGGCATCCTGGCCTCCGTCGTGCCCTACGCGCTCGAGCAGCTCGCCATGACCCGCCTGCCGCGCGCCCGCTTCGCGCTGCTGCTCGCCCTCCTGCCGGCCAGCGCCGCCCTCGTGGGCGCGGTGGTGCTCGGTCAGGTGCCGGGGCTCCTCGAGCTCGCGGGGATCGGCCTGGTCGGCGTCGCCGCCGGGCTCGGCTCCCACGCGGAGCCCTGACCCCGAGAAAGTGTCGCTTAGAGGGTCGCCGGAGCGGGGGGCACCACTCGGCGACGCCGAGTGGTGCAATGGCCGCCGCAGGCGGGTCCCCAGTCGCGATAGGGGCTCGTCTCCCCCGCGCGCTGCAGCGGCCGGGCGGTAACCGAGGCCCACACCTCCTCGCCGGTGCGGTCGCGCAGGCCGAGCACGCGGCGATCCTGGGGCGCACCCGTCGCCAGCGCCCGCAGCGGCGGCCAGGCCTCGCGCGCCAGCGGCGTGCCGTCGGCGTCGAGGACCTCCCCGCGCGCCGCGCGCAGATCGAGGTGGTCGAGCCGCTCGGGCGCGATCCGCAGCAGACGGGCGGCGGCGGGGTTCGCCGCGGTGATCCGGCCCGCGCAGTCCAGGACGAGGACCCCCTCCCCCAGGGCGAGCATCGCCGCCTCGTGGAGGCGGGCGACGTCGAGCAGGCCCTGCTCGGCCCCCTTGCGCTCGACGACGTAGAGGAGCGCCCGGCCCACGGCGCCCCCCGTCGGCGCCCTTGGCCAGGACGTCCTGGGCCCCGGCACGCACGGCGGCCAGCGCGCGCTCCTCGTCGGCCTGGTCGGTGAGCACCACGACGGGCACGGCCGGCGCGAGCGCCCGCAGCCGCGCGAGCGGAGCGCACGTGGACCCGGCGGGCTCGGCCAGGACGCAGTCGATCCCGCCGGCGGCGAGCCGCGCCGCCTCGGCCTCGGGGAGCGACCCGGCGGGCAGGAACGTGAACGTCTCCGGCCACACGTCGCGCATGACGGAGGCGAGCATGGTCGCCTCCGGTCGGGCTCGAGGTGCAGGACGACCAGGGGCGGGCGTGACGCTTCCATGCGTACACCCCGCATGACGCCACACCGGTGTAGGGAGGGGTATGAGCGCGGTAGCATCCGCGGGGTCAGGAGTGTGAGCAGGGGGGCTGGCGGGTGAGCCGGCTGAGATAGCGCTTGGCGTCCGCCCGCGGACGACCCGCGCTGACCCTTCGAACCTGTGGGGTAATGCCTGCGGAGGGAGCGATACGACGAGCTCATCAGGCGTCCGCCTGCGCGACGTCCACAAGTCCCACCCACGCCGGGGGAAGCTCCCCGCGGTGGCCGCCCTCGCCGGCGTGAGCCTCGTGGCGGAGCCCGGCGAGGTGGTGGCCGTCCTCGGCCCCAGCGGCTGCGGCAAGTCGACGCTGCTCGAGCTCGTCTGCCGGCTGGGCCCTCCCGACGCGGGCGAGGTCGAGGCCGAGCCCGCCGTCCTCATGTTCCAGCGCGACCTTCTCCTGCCCTGGCTCACCGCCCTCGACAACGCCGCGCTCGCCCTGCGCGTGGCGGGTCTCGGCGCCGTTGAGGCCCGCGGGCGCGCCCGCCCGCTGTTCGCCCGCTTCGGGCTCTCCGGCTTCGAGCGGGCACGGCCCGCCGAGCTGTCGGGCGGGATGCGCCAGCGGGTCGCCTTCCTGCGCACCCTGCTCGCGGGACGGCCCGTGCTCTGCCTCGACGAGCCCTTCGCCGCGCTCGACGCGCTCACCCGGGAGGAGATGCAGGACTGGCTCGCAGACGCGCTGCGGACCGAGCCGCGCACGGTCGTCCACGTGACCCATGATGTGGAGGAGGCGGTGCTGCTGGCCGACCGGGTGGTGGTGCTCTCGCCCCGGCCGGGACGGGTGCTCGCCGAGCTCGAGGTGGGGGTCGGGCGACCGCGGCGGCGCGAGGCGCCCGAGCTGGCCGCCGTGCGCGCGCGAGCGCGGGAGGCGCTACGGGGATGATCGCCGCCGGCCTGATCTTGCTCGGGCTGCTCGGGGCCTGGGAGCTCTACGTCGTGCTCGGCGGGTTGGACCCGCTCATCCTCCCCGCGCCACACGCCGTGGCCTCAGCGCTGTGGAACGACCGCGGCCTCCTCGGCAACGACCTCCTCGTCACCGGGCGGGAGATCGCGCTGGGGATCGTCCTCGCCGTGGCCCTCGGCGTAGTCTGCGCTGCACTGGTTCACCTTCATCCCGTGCTGCGTCGCGCGCTCCGCCCGTTGCTCGTGGCCTCCCAGACCATGCCCATCCCGGTCGTCGCGCCGCTCCTCGTGGCCTGGCTGGGCTTCGGGATCGCACCGAAGCTCCTCGTCATCGGGCTCATCTGCTTCTTCCCGGTCACCGTGACCACGCTCGACGCGCTCGAGTCCACCGACCCCGACCTGCTCAAGCTCATGCGCACGCTGGGAGCGTCGCGCCGCCAGGCGTTCTGGCGCGTCGAGGCCCCGGCCGCGCTCCCCGCGGCGATCTCGGGCGCGCGGATCGCCGTGGCCGTGGCGGTCATCGCCGCCGTGCTGGCCGAGCAGAGCGCGGGCTCCACGGCCGGGCTCGGCCATACCCTCACGAGCGCCAACGGCTCGCTCGACTCCTCGCTCTCGTGGGCGGCGGTCGTGCTGCTCGCGGTGCTCGCCGTCCTGCTCTTCCTCGCCCTCGGCGCCCTGGAGCGCCTCGCCCTGCCCTGGACCCGACCCTCCCGGAGCGTCCCGTGAAACGTCTGCTCGCACTCCTCGCACTCCTTCCCGTCCTCCTGCTCCTCACCGCCTGCGGGAGTAAGCAGGACGCGGTCTCCGGACCTGCGCAGAAGCTCTCGGTGATGCTCGACTTCTTCCCCAACGCCGACCATGTCGGCCTCTACTCGGGACTGAAGCGCGGGACCTTCCGCCAGGCGGGGCTCGACCTGCAGATCCTCGAGCCGCCGGCTCCCGACGCGCCGCTCAAGCTGCTCGCAGCGGGGAAGGTCGACCTCGCCATCTCCTACGAGCCCGAGGTGCTGCTCGCCCGCGACCAGGACACGCCCCTGATCTCCGTGGGCGCGCTCGTCTCGCGCCCGCTGACGTCGCTCATGGCGCTGCCGGGCGCGAAGATCCGGACCCCGGCCGACCTCAAGGGCAAGACGGTGGGGACCGCAGGCATCCCCTACCAGACCGCCTACCTCAAGACGATCGGGCAGCGGAGCGGAGCGGGGGCGATCCAGCAGGTGGACGTCGGGTTCAACCTGAACCGCGCGCTCATCTCCAAGCGGGTGGACGCCACGCTGGGTGGGTTCTCGAACTACGAGGCGATCCAGCTCCGCCAGGCCGGGCGCAAGCCGGTGGTCATCTCCGTCGACCAGGCCGGGGTTCCGCCCTACGACGAGCTCGTGGTCGTGGCCCGGCGGAAGTTCCTCGCCGACCACGGCGACGCGGTCCGCTCCTTCGTCCAGGCCCTCGGGCGCGCCACCGCGGCGGTGCGCGCGAACCCCGAGCGAGGGGTCGACGACCTGGTCTCCTCGGTGCCCGCGCTGCGCTCCCAGCGCAAGCTCCAGCAGGCCGCCGTGCGCGCGACTCTCCCCGCCTTCGCGCCGCCGCCAGGCAGGCCGTTCGGCTTCCAGGACCCCGTCGAGTGGCGGCGCTACGGCCGCTGGATGCTGTCCAACCGGCTCGTCAAGCACGACCCGCACGCCCAGGACGCGCTCACGAACGAGTTCCTGGCGGGCGAGGGGCTGTAGGGCCGGGCAACGTGGCCGTCGGCGTGCGCCTACCGCGGCCGCTACCGGCGAAGTGGCCCCCGCCAGGGGTCCACGCGGCGCGCGCCGGAGGGACCACTCAGCCCCCCGGGGGCCGCGCGCGGGCGCCCCGGAGCGCGTAGCGCGCCGCGAGCCCGGCCCACGGCGCGTAGGGCGCGAAGAAGGAGCGCACGTCCTCCTCCCCGGCCACGGCCTCGGGGTCGTGGGTGGTGAGACGGCCGACGAGCTTGCGCAGCCCGAGGTCCCCCGCGGGCAGTGCGTCGAGGCGCCCGTGTCCCTCGAGCGCGAGCGTCTCCACCGTCCACGTCCCGATCCCGGGAATGGCCCGCAGCCTCCGCGCCGCGGCCAGGCCGCCGGGGTCGATCCGCCCCGCGGCGATCTCCCGGGCGGCCCGGCGCAGCGCGAGCGCGCGTGACTCAGCGAGATCCCACCCGCAGAGCCGCGCCGGGGCGACGGCCGCGAGCGCGGCGGGGGCAGGCACGTCGCGCAGGCCCGTCTCCTCACACCGGCGGCCCAGCGCGAAGACCATCCGCCGCTGGATCGCCGCCGCGCGCGCGTACTCGATGAGCTGCTCGGTGACCGCCCAGGCGAGGGCCTCCCACGGGTCGGGGCGGCGCCGGATGCGCAGGGTCGGCTCGGCCCGCACCGCGCACCCGATGAGCGGGTCGGAGCGGAAGCGCTCGTGGAACGGTTGCAGGTCGTCGTCGACGCCGAGGGCGAAGCGCATCCGCGCGATGCCCTCCTCGGCGCTGTCCTCCCGCGCCGCGCGGGCACCGAGCAGGACCCGGTCCGGCGCGGTCTGCGCGACGCGGACGACCACCGGCTCCGCGCCGACGTGGAGCAGGCGGTGGACCACCCGCCCCCGGACGCGGAGCACGCCGTCCATCCCACCGCGCAGGGGGAGCCGGAAGGCCCACCGCGGCGCGACCTCGCGCCGGACCTCCACCCCCAACCCTCAGCGGTCGAGCAGGTGGATGTCGACGAGGAAGGAGCGCGAGCCCAGGACGGGCAGGCGGCGACGACGACGGGCGAGCTTCCGCGCCGAGCGGCGCCGGGCCAGGACGATCGTCACGACACCGGCGAGGAAGCTCGTGGCCGCCACCGCCACCGCCTGGGGGACGGGCATGGGCAGGGGGGCGGGCCGCAGGGGCGCGATGGCCCGGGGCTCGGCGACGACGGCGGGAAGCTCACTCATCTCGGAGGGGAATGGTTGCAGGTCTCGCGGACCTACTCGAGGACCTTCTCGTACATCCGGTAGGTGCGGACGATCTTCCCGCCCATTCCCTCCATCGCCCGGTTCATGGAGCGGTTGGACTCGAGGATCCACCCCGTCTCGCCGCCATGCTGCGGCGTGCGCTCGGCGGAGTCGTAGTGCATCTCGAAGAGTCGCGCCGCGACCCCGGTGTGCTGGTACTCGCGCTTGACCCCGAGCGCGAAGACGCGCACCCGGTCGATCTTCCTTCGGTAGTAGAGGAACTTCGCCCACCCGAACGGGAGCAGCCGCCCGTTCATGTGCTTGAAGACCTGGTTGTAGTCGGGCAGCGACAGCCCCGCCCCCACCGTCTCGGAGTCCTTCTCGGCGACCATCGCCCAGTCCTCGGAGAGCAGCGGCTTGAGCTGCTTGGCGTAGTGGCGCACCTCCTCCTCGGAGAGCGGGACGAAGCCCCAGTTGCGCTCCCAGGCCGCGTTGTAGACCTCGAGGAACCGGTCGACCTCCGCCCGGAGGTCCTTCTTGTCGAAGTACCGCGTGGTGATCCCGTGCTTGGACTCCACCTCGCCGGCAAGCTTCCAGATCACGGGGTGGACCGACTCGCGTGTGTCCACCCACAGGTCCCACATGTGGGCGTCCATCGCCTTCTCGAGGCCGGCGCCCTCGAGCAGCACCGGGTAGTGGCGGTGCGTCCAGTTCGTGAGGATGATCGGCGGGAGGTCCCACCCGTCGACGAGCACCCCGCACTCGTCGTTCGTGGAGAAGTCCATCGGCCCGACCATGCGATCGCGCCCCCGCGCGCGCAGCCACCCCTCCGCCGCGTCGAGCAGGGCGCGCGACACCTCCGGATCGTCCACGCACTCGAAGAACCCGAACAGGCCCCACTCATTGGACTGGAACTCGTTGAGCCGGTGGTCGACCTGCGCGGTGATCCGCCCCACGGGCTTCCCGTCACGCCACGCGAGGAAGTACTCCGCCTCGGCGTGGGTGAAGAAGGGGTTCTTGCGCTTGTCGAGGAAAGCCTTTCGCTCGAAGATCAGCGGGGGAACCCAGAGCGGCTCGTCCGAGTAGAGCGCGAAGGGGAGCCGGATGAACGCGTTAAGCTCGCGAGCGCCGCGGACGGGCCGGATCTCCAGGTCCATCAGGCGGCCACCCTACCCATGTCCACGACCGCCACCGACGTCTTCGCCAAGGTCCGCGGCCACGAGCGCGTCGAGCTCTTCGCCGCCGCGCGCGAGGCCGGCATCCTGCCCTTCTTCCGCCAGGTGGAGTCCCCGTCGGCGCCCGTCGTCAGGATGGAGGGGGCCGAGCGGGTCATGCTCGGCTCGAACAACTACCTCGGGCTCACGGGCGATGAGCGGGTCATCGCGGGGGCGCGCGACGCCCTGGAGCGCTACGGCACCGGCCTGACGGGTTCCCGCCTGCTCAACGGCACGCTCGACCTTCACCTCGAGCTCGAGGACGAGCTCGCCGCGTGGATGGGCACGGAGGCGTCGCTCGTCTTCTCCACAGGCCACCAGGCCAACGTGGGTTGCCTGGGCACGATCCTCGGCCCGGGCGACACGGTCATCGCCGATTCGGCCGACCACGCCTCGATCCTCGACGGCTGCGTGCTCTCACGCGCCAAGCTCCGCGCCTTCCGCCACAACCGGCTCGATCGCCTCGAGCGTGCGCTGGAGAAGGCGGTGGGCGACGGGGGCGGAATCCTCGTGGTCGTCGACGGCGTGTTCTCCATGGAGGGCGACGTCGCCCCCCTGCGGGAGATCGCGGAGCTGTGCGAGCGCTTCGGCGCCCGGCTCATGGTCGACGAGGCGCACGCGCTCGGCGTCCTCGGCGCCCGCGGCGCGGGGGCGAGCGAGCTCCTCGGGGTGGAGGACCGCGTGGACCTACGCATGGCGACGTTCTCGAAGTCGCTCGCGTCCTGCGGCGGGGTCATCGCCGGACCGGCCGAGGTCATCGACTTCCTGCGCATCCAGTCGCGCGCATTCCTGTTCACCGCCTCCGCCGTCCCCGCCGCGGTCGGCGCCGCGCTCGCCGCCGTGCGGGTCTGCCGCTCGGTGGAGGGACCGCAGCTCTTCGCCCGGGTGCTCGAGAACGCCGCCTACCTGCACCGCGGCCTCCACGCGCTCGACTTCCGCGTGGTCGAGGCGCCGACCATCACCCCCGTCGTTCCCATCGTCGTGGGCGACGACTGGAAGGCCGGGCTGCTGTGGAAGGCGTTGTGGGACGCGGGGGTGTACGTGAACGTCGCGCTCCACCCCGCCGTGCCGCATGGCGGAGCGCTGCTGCGCACCAGCGTGATGGCCACGCACGACACCGCGGTCCTCGACCGCGCGCTTGACGCCTTCGCGCACGTCAAGCGCGACTTCGAGGCCGAGCACGGGCCGCTGCCCGCGCCGGCCTAGAGGACACCGGATGCCCGTCCGCGCCACGCCCCGGGGGGCCGACCGCGGGCCCCTCGAGCGTCCGACCGCGGACGTGATCGTCGCCGGCGCGAGCTTCGGCGGGCTCGCGGTCGCCCGCGAGCTCGCGGGTGCGGGAGCCGACGTCCTCGTCCTCGACCGCTACGAGATAGGCGAGCGGGCGACCTCGGCGTGCGCCCTTCCCCCCCCCGGGGGCGTCCCCCAGGGGGGCGAGCGCGGCCCGCGCCCG